>NZ_CP128494.1:2397500-2697500 GCF_030369615.1 Geobacillus stearothermophilus ATCC 12980
ATAATTTCCTCTTTCGTTTCCCCAAGGCCGACCATGATGCTCGATTTCGTCGGAATGTCCGGCTGCAGTTCTTTCGCGCGCCGCAAAAACTCAAGCGAGCGTTCATATGTCGCCCGGGCGCGCACTCTCGGCGTCAGACGGCGCACCGTTTCGATGTTATGGTTTAAAATATCGGGACGGGCGTCCATCAGCGTTTTTAAGTTTTCATACACGCCGCCCATATCCGATGGCAGCACTTCAATCGTCGTAAACGGATTTTTCCGGCGGATGGCACGCACCGTTTCCGCAAACACCGCCGCCCCGCCGTCTTTGAGGTCATCGCGGGCGACGGCCGTAACGACGACGTGTTTTAAATTCATGATGCGCACCGACTCAGCGACGCGTTCCGGCTCTTGCCAGTCAAGCTCGGTCGGGAGCCCGGTTTTGACAGCGCAAAAGCGGCAGGCGCGCGTGCAGACGCTGCCCAAAATCATAAACGTCGCCGTCCGCCTTACCGCCCAGCACTCATGAATATTCGGGCACTTCGCCTCTTCGCACACAGTATGTAAACGATTTTCCCGCATCAGCTTCTTCAATCCGATATAATGTTCATTCGTGTTCAGTTTAATCTTCAGCCAGTCCGGCTTGCGGACATGTTCTTCGTTTGTTGCCATCGTTCTCACTCCACTTGTCGAGGATTGTTCCATTTTCATTATAAATGAAAAACGCGAAAAAACACAAAAAAATAAGCCTCTTTCCTCTTTTTAACATTTATGAATCGCCTGTTTCTCCCCAAACTAAACATATGAAATGGGCGAAAAGGGGGGATTCCACGTGCACCGATGGTTTGTCGCCCTATGGGTGGCGACGGTGTTGTTCATAGCGGCCAGCGCGGCTTCCGCGGCGGAAAACGACGACGCAGTATACGAACAGCGCATGGAGCTGTATAAAAAAGCGGAGGCGGTTTCGCTCATTCCATGGTATTACTTTGCCGCCATCGACCAGTATGAACGGAACATCCGGCAAGCGCGCCGCGACTTGCCAAAACCAACCGGCGTCCTCGGCATTTATATGAAACCGGACGTATGGGCCGGACCGCTGAACAAAAATCCGCACGATACGAACCCGTTTACGATTTCCCAGTTTGGCGGGCTCGGTGTGGACGGAGACGGGGACGGCAAGGCGCGGGCGGATGACGACGACGACGTCATCATGGCCATGGCACGCTATTTGCAGACATACGGTATCGATCATCGCCATATTAAAATCGCGCTTTGGAACTATTACCAGCGTTCCAAAACGGTGGATTTGATTTTAGGAAAAGTGAAGATTTACAAAAAATACAAGACATTGAAACTGGATGACCATGTCTTTCCGCTCCCGTTGCGGGCGAATTACAGCTACCGCGACACGTGGGGCGATGCGCGCGGCTGGGGCGGGCGCCGCATTCATGAAGGAACCGACATTTTCGCCGGCTACGGCGTGCCGGTCCGCTCGACGTGCTATGGCATTGTCGAACTGAAAGGATGGAATAAATACGGCGGCTGGCGCGTCGGCATCCGCGACATCAACAACACGTACCATTATTTTGCCCATTTGAACGGCTTTGCCGCCGGGCTTCGCGAAGGGCAAATCGTCGAGCCGGGCACGATCATCGGCTCGGTCGGCAGCTCCGGCTACGGACCGCCGGGCACCGCTGGAAAGTTCCCGCCCCACCTCCATTACGGCATGTACAAAGACAACGGCTATACGGAGTGGGCGTTTGACCCGTATCCGCACTTGAAAGCGTGGGAGCGGGCCGAGCAGCAGCAACAGCGGCGCCGCTAGCAGCGGCGGCTGGACAAAAAAGAGGCCGATGTCGGCCTCTTTTCGTCTTTCTGCTTTCGTTAATGCCCGCCCAAATACGCCTGTTTCACTTGCTCGCTCGCCTGCAGCTCGCTCGCCGCCCCCGACAGGACGACGCGCCCGGATTCGATGACGTAGGCGCGGTCGGCGATGGAGAGCGCCATGTGGGCGTTTTGTTCGACAAGCAAAATCGTCGTTCCCGATTCGTTGATTTCCTGAATGATGCGGAAAATCGTCTTCACCAGCAGCGGCGCGAGCCCCATCGACGGTTCGTCAAGCAAGAGCAGCTTCGGGCGCGCCATGAGCGCACGGCCGATGGCGAGCATCTGCTGCTCGCCGCCCGAAAGCGTGCCGGCCAGCTGCTTGCGCCGCTCCTCGAGGCGCGGGAACAGCTGAAAGACTTTGGCAAAGTCTTGTTGAATGCCGTCTTTGTCTTTGCGCAAAAACGCGCCAAGCTCCAAGTTTTCCTCGACCGTCATATTGGCGAACACGCGCCGCCCTTCCGGCACGTGGGAAATGCCTTGCTTGACGATCGTTTGCGCCGCCTTGCCGGCGATCGAAGCCCCTTCGTAGACGATGTCGCCACTTTTCGGCTTCAACAAGCCGGAGATCGTTTTTAGCAGCGTCGTTTTGCCGGCGCCGTTTGCGCCGATCAGCGTGACGATCTCGCCTTTGTTCACCTCAAGCGATACGCCTTTTAAGGCATGAATGTTGCCGTAAAACACATCGATTGCCTCCACTTTCAACACGTCACGACACCTCCTCGCCAAGGTAAGCCTCGATCACTTTCGGGTTGCTGCGCACTTGTTCCGGCGTGCCGTGGGCGATCAATTGGCCGTGGTCCAACACGTAAATGCGCTCGCATATGCCCATCACAAGCGACATATCATGCTCAATCAACAAAATCGTCAACGCAAACCGTTCGCGGATAAACGCGATCAAGTTCATCAATTCTTTCGTTTCTTGCGGGTTCATGCCGGCGGCCGGCTCGTCAAGCAAAAGCACTTTTGGCTGCGCCGCCAGCGCCCGGGCGATCTCAAGCCGGCGCTGCTGGCCGTACGGCAAGTTTTTCGCTTTCTCGTGCATGACGCCGTCAAGCTGAAAAATGTTCAAAAACTCGATCGCCTTTTCTTCTATTTCCTTTTCCCCGCGGAAATGGGACGGGAGGCGGAGAATGGAGCTCGCGATCGAATGGCGGGCATGCGCATGGTAGGCGACTTTCACATTGTCGAGCACCGACAGCTCGCCGAACAGGCGAATGTTTTGAAACGTCCGGCTGATCCCTTTGCGCGTAATTTTATACGGCGGCAGTCCGTTCAACGTCTCGCCGTCAAGCATAATCCGCCCGTCAGTCGGCACATACACGCCCGTCAACAAGTTAAACAGCGTCGTTTTCCCCGCGCCGTTCGGGCCGATGAGCCCGACAAGCTCCCCTTGATATAGCTCCATCGTCACACCGGAGAGCGCCTTCAGCCCGCCAAACTGGATGCCGACGTTTTCTGCTTTAAGCAACGGTGTTTTTGCCGCCATGATTCATTCCTCCCTGCGCTGCCTTCCGCCATTTGAAGAGCGAAGATAGTTCTTTCGTCCCCATCAACCCGGTTGGACGGTACAGCATCACCAAAATCAAGACGATGCTGTAAATGATCATCCGCGTTTCCGGATAGTTTTGCAAGAACGTCGAAACGATCGTCAGCAACACCGCGGCCACCACCGCGCCGGATAGGCTGCCGAGCCCACCGAGGACGACGAAAATCAAAATGTCGAACGATTTCAGGAAGCCAAAGTTCGATGGCTGAATAATGTAAAAGTGGTGCGCATACAGCGCTCCGGCGATGCCGGCGAAAAACGAACCGATCACAAACGCCGCCACTTTGTAATACGTCGTGTTGATCCCCATGGCATCGGCGGCGATTTCATCTTCGCGGATCGAGATGCACGCCCGTCCGTGCGTCGAGTTCGTGAAGTTGGCGATCACCAAAATGGTGGCAAACAGGCAGGCGAACACCCACGGCCATGTCGTCATATGCGTCACCGTCATGCCGCTCGCCCCGCCGACGTAATCGATGTTCAAGAGCGCGATGCGGACAATTTCGCCAAAGCCGAGCGTGGCGATCGCCAAATAATCGCCTTTTAAACGCAAGCTCGGCACGCCGATGATGAGGCCGGCGAGCGCCGCCGCCACCCCGGCAGCCAAAACGCCGGCCGCAAACGGCAGCTGCAGCTTCATCGTCATAATCGCGGAGGCATAGGCGCCAACGGCGAAAAAACCGGCATGGCCAATGGAAAATTGTCCGGTGATCCCGATAATTAAATGAAGGCTGACGGCCAAAATGACATTAATCGCCATAAAAAAGAGGGTATTCACATAAAAGATGTTTAACGTTCCGCTTGCAATCAGCCACTCGACAACAACGAAAAAGGAGAAGGCCAGTATGACGGAAACCCAAAATCCACTCGTCCGCTTCCAAGTTGCCATTGTTCCCTACCATCCTTTACACTTTTTCTCGTACGTTCTTGCCAAACAATCCGGCCGGCCGGAAAATGAGGATGAGAATTAAAATGACAAACGCCACTCCGTCGCGCCAAAGCGAGTAGCCGAGCCCGCTGACGAGCGATTCGATGACGCCAAGCAAAAGCCCCCCGACCATCGCTCCCGGAATGATGCCGATTCCGCCCAACACGGCGGCGACAAACGCTTTTAATCCGGGAAGAATGCCCATCAATGGCTCGATTTTTGTATAATAAATGCCGAAAATAACGCCTGCCGCCCCCGCAAGCGCCGAACCGATGGCGAACGTGGCCGAAATCGTATTGTCGACGTTGATTCCCATTAACCGGGCCGCTTCCGCATCATGAGAGACGGCGCGCATCGCTTTCCCGATTTTTGTCCGGTGAACAATGAACTGAAGAAGGACCATCAAAACGAGGGACGTGCCGAGGATGAACAGCGACTGGCTGCTGATGACAACGCCAAACAGCTCCAAGTTCCGATCTGACAGCAACGTGCTCGGATACGCTTCCGGCTGCGCCCCACGCAAATAAATGATGACGTACTCAATGAGCAGCGATACGCCGATCGCTGTAATGAGCACAGCAATGCGCGTCGCGTTGCGCAGCGGCTTGTACGCAATCCGCTCAATGACTACCCCGAGCACGGCACAGGCGGCCATCGCCAACAACAGCGCTGGGAAAAAACCGACGCCGAGCATCGTCACAGCGTAAAAGCCGACGAATGAACCAATCATAAAGACGTCGCCATGGGCGAAGTTAATGAGCCGGACGATGCCATACACCATCGTATAGCCAAGCGCGATGAGCGCATAAATGCTGCCTAGCGAAATGCCGTTGACCAGCTGTTGAATGAGTTCCATGATTGCACGCTCCTTAACGAAAACTCGTCGTTGGCCAAAAGAAATGCCGGATGGGAGGGCGCCCCTTAGGGGCCTCCTCTGTCCACGCATCCATCCAGCCTTTTATTACGGATTCACTTTTGTTTTAAATTGCTGCTGCCCGTCTTTGTATTCCAAAATAATGGCCGATTTGACAGGATTGTGGTTTTGATCGACCGTAAATGTTCCCGTGACAAGCTGCAAATCTTTCGTTTGCGCCAGCGCGTCTTTAATTTTCACCGGATCGGCGCTGCCAGCCCGTTTGATGGCATCCGCCAAGAAGTATGCCGTATCGTAACCAAGGGCGTTAAAGGCGTCCGGCGCTTTATTGTATTTCGCTTGGAACGCTTTGACAAATTCTTGAATTTTCGGATCCGGGTCGCCCGACGAATAATGGTTCGTAATGTACGTATTGTTCAACGCGTCTTTGCCAGCAAGCTCAATCAGTTTTGGCGAATCCCAGCCGTCGCCGCCCATGATCGGGATGTTCAACCCAAGCTCTCGCGCTTGTTTGACGATCAAACCGACTTCTTCATAGTAGCCCGGCAAGAATAAAAATTCCGGATTGGCCGATTTAATGCTCGTCAGCGTGGCGCGGAAGTCGGTGTCTTTCGCCACATACGCTTCTTCGGCAACAATTTGGCCGCCGCCGGCTGTAAATGTTTCTTTAAATGACGCCGCCAGCCCTTTCGAATAGTCGCTCGCGCTGTCGATCAAAACAGCCGCCTTTTTTACTTTCAAGTCGTTCAGCGCAAATTTGGCCGCCACCGTTCCCTGGAACGGGTCGATAAAGCACGTCCGGAAGACGAACTCGTTCACTTTGCCATCTTTGACGGTCACCGTTTCGCTCGTCCCAGACGGTGTAATAATCGGAACTTTATTGTCATTGGCAATTTGCACTTGAGCGAGCGTGTTCGTGCTCGTCGCCGAGCCAATGATGGCGACGACTTTATCCTGGCTGATCAACTTGATCGCGCCGTTCGTCGCTTCGGCCGCTTCCGATTTGTTGTCGACTTTCACCAACTCCAGCTTTTTGCCGTTGATTCCTTCTTTGTTGATTTCCTCAAGCGCCAAGTCGAGCCCTTCCGCAATCGACTGGCCGTATGACGCGGCCCCGCCGGACAGCTCAAGGTTGGCGCCGATTTTAATCACATCGCCGCCCCCGCCTCCGCCGCTGTTTCCGCCTGAAGAACTGCCTCCTTGCTGGTTGCCGCCGCAGCCGGCCAAAAGACCCGCCGTCAGCATCAATGAGAAAAAGACACCTGCTGCTCTTTTTTTCTTCATTTCTTGTTCCCCCATTGTTCAAAATGTTCTGTCACCAGAGCGCACACCTTTTTCTGCATACTATATCGATAGAGTCCGTATGCCTTGTGCGCTCGTGCGCCGCGCCGGATGGCGCCGCAAACTGATGCATGCCTTCCGATGCCGGCCGTTCATCCCCCCTCTCAAACTGATATATAAATAATAAAATTATTTTCAATTTAATATAATATTACAAAATTCGAACCAACTCGTCTAGTTGTTTTCTATTTAAAAAACAAAAAAGCTGTTTCCTCTTGACAAACGCCAGAGAAACAGCCAAAGCCCCTTCGCCGAGAAGAACACTTTTTTTGCATAACATTTCCATGTTTCTGTAAAAACCATTCCCAACGGCTGACGGGCACCCGTCAACCTAACGGAACTATATAGATGCAATTTGAAGCTTTGCCATTTGCAGCTTTTACCCGAGTATTTGATCGACTGTCGGGCGACCGAACAACGCCGCTTAAAGACCCATATATGGGTCTGTGAAGCAGGCGGTTGTTCGATCCTCCGTCACGCCTTGGCTTGCCTTCGACAGTCGAACGAGAACGATCGATTTAGGAAGATGACAGTCGCCGGCCTTTTAGAGGCGCACATTGACAGCCTTTCCCACTACCGCTTCGGAAGCTGGATGGACGGGCCGACTTGACCGCCGTTTTTGTTGTAAAATTGCGGCACTTCTCCCGGAATAAAGCGCATCACAACTGGAATATCTGTTGTCACATTGGAAATTTTCGATGCAAAAGGAATGACGACCTGGATGTCGACCGATACATGAATATCAATTTCAATAAAAAAACTGTTAATATCATACGCTCGAATTTCTTTCGTCACTTCCGATTCGACATTGCCAACGATCTGAAACTGCACCGGAATGCGCGGGCCGAGGTTGGCGAGCAGCACGTTGTTCGTCACTTGGCCGAGCGGGATATAGTAAATGATCCCGCGGCTGTCCCCTTGGCCGGATTCGACCTCAGGCAGCACCATCCGTTCGATCCGTCCTTCTGTCGCCGCCTTTAAGCTTTCCATCACATGATCATCCGTCTCCGATAAGATGCGATTGATCACCGCAGTGTCAAAATCGACCGACACAATTTTGCCGCTTTCGTCCTTTTGAACCGTGACCAGCTGCCGAAATTCAGGGTTGTCTTTTTGAAACTGCTGCTCAATGGCGTTATTGATCACCAAGTTGGCAATCCGCTTCGTTTCCGTTTCCGCAATTTCCATCAGCATCGGCTCAATGCCTTTATTCACGATCCAAAGCCCGGCCGCTGTGGAAAACATAAAAAAAACGAATGTCAATAAAAACACGTAGCGGAACGGAAGCGGCCCTCTCCGCACAAATCGGGGGCGCAGCAAAATGAAATCCCTCCTTTACAAGCTATATGTATGCTTGCAAGGAGGGATTTTTTCACCGCATTTTCAACAGCGCGTCTTTTCCTTTCATTCCCCGTTTGATGCCAAGCTCCTCGGCGGCGACTGTCACCGATTCGAGCGGCGCCTCAAGCAACTGCTCGACCGTGCGCACCCCGACCGCCCGTCCGGCGACAATGCCGCGGTCGCGCAGCTTTTCGTTCAATAACGCCACATCGAGCGCCCCGCACATGATGTACCCTTTTTCACTCGCCACCGCCAGCAAGTTCGTTTTCGGCAGCTGGACGGACACCGCGACAAACGGATGTCCCTCAATGATAATCGGCTTGACTTCCACCATCGCCGCAGTCACTCTCCTTTCCATACTCCAATGTATGAAGCATGGAAAAAGAAGTGCCTGCCTATTGGGCCAATTTCCAGGCGAGAAGATCGCGCAAAAACTCCGGCATATAGTACGTTTTCTCCGCTGCCCGCTGAATTTGCGGATAAAAATGACCAATGGCAAACATGTCGGTCGTCGCCACGTCATAGGTGCGCTCCGGCTCGAGCGGCTCGCCGTTGATTCGAATGGCGCGGATATGCCAGGCGCCGTCTTCTTCCAGCTCCGTTTCGATCTCGACGCCGTCGTACACCATTTCCCCCATCACTTCGCCGCGGAAGCCAAACCCTTTAAAACGAAAATGCTTCATCCGTTCCGTATTGGCCTCAAGGATAATCTCTTTGAGCTCCGCGCCGCGCAGCTTCACCTTGCACGGGTTGAGCGGATGCGGGCAAATGCGATGCAAATCTTTTTTCGTCACCGGTCCTCTCGCAAGCGGTTCAAGCAGCACCCCGGCGTTCACCATCCCGATGTCCGCCTGGCACCATTCGCGCAGCGCAGACGCAAGCAAACGGGCAAGCGGCGACGGAGCGAACCAGTCAAGCGGCAAGTCATCATGGAGCACGGCGACTTGTTCCGCTTCAAGCCGCGCCAAACTTTTCTGTTCAAGGGAGCGAAGGCGGCACGCCACTTCTTCGGAAAACGGCATCACACCAGCATCCAACACCTTCGCAGACGCCCGCCCAAGACGTCGCCCTTCCACTTCCAGCTTAACGACACCGACATATTGTCCGTATTTCCCAGCCGCGCAAAGAAGCGCACCGTTTACTTCCTTACCTTCTGGAAACACATGGTGGGTGTGAGCGCCCAACACAATATCCACGCCCGGAATCGTTGCAGCGATTTTTTCATCTTCATTCACCCCAAGATGAGACAGCACAACGACGCAATCGGCCTTTTGCCTCACTTCCTCCACCGCCGCTGCCAACATGTCAAACGGCGGAACGATCTTCCAGCCGAGCAGCTCGTAAAAGTGAGAAAACGGAGCGGTGGCGCCAACCACCCCAATGCGAAACGTCTCCGTCGCCGGGATGACGACATACGGAAGCGCCCAATGCGGCCGCACGCCATCGCGGCGAAACAAATTGGCGACAACGACCGGAAACCGAGCCTGTTCGTACAACGTATCCAGTTCATCATGATCAAGGGTGATCCCTTCGTTGTTGCCGATCGTCACCGCATCATAGTGAAGATCGTTCAATAAGTCCACATTCGCTTTTCCACGCGTCGCCTCGGTAATCGGGTGCACGCGATCGAGAAAATCGCCGACGTCAAACAACAGCATCGCCTCGTTGCGAGCGCGATGTTCCCGTCTCCGTTCCGACAAAAAGCGGACGATTTGCGGCCAATGTTCAAAATGGCTGTGCACGTCGTTCGTATGATAAATGTAGATAGTTTGCTTCAAAACGCGCGCCCCTCCTTCCATTACGCCAAACTTTCCCATACAAGCCGGGCCCCGAGCAGTACAAGCACTAGCCGCAGCACGACGACAAGCATCCGGCTTGGCATCCGCTTATTGATCCACGCCCCGGTTTTCGCGCCGATCCATACGCCGGGAATGAGGGCAAGGGCAAACGACCATTGCACATTTCCCATCGCGACATGGGTGAGTGAACCGACGAGCGAGGACAAAAAAATCATCAACATCGACGTCGCCACCGCCACATGGGGCGGAAAGCGAAACAGCACGATCATCGCCGGCACCATGAGCGAGCCGCCGCCAATGCCAAACAACCCGCCGAAAAAGCCGACCACAAACGCGATGGCGACCGCCATGAGCGGTTGATAGCCGTATGTGAACACCTCGCCGTTTCGGTCCGTGTACATTCGCACAACACGCCGTCGCCACCATGGCGCCGGCCGCGCCTGCTCCGCCGCTGTTCGTTCGGCCCCGTTTTCTTTCGCCGCCGCCGTCTCGTCAGCCGAACGCTTCGTTTTCTTTTGACTCAGCGACAAAAAGAGCGACATGGCGATTAAAAACAGCCCAAAATACAATGAAAAATGAGCGGCGCTCAGCGTATTGTTCACCCAAGCGCCGATGACCGCCCCGGGAACGCTGCCAAGGCAAAAGAGCAAGCCGCTTTGATAGTCGACCATTTTGTCTTTCATATACGACAATGTGGACGATAAGCCATTGAAAATAATGACGACAAGCGACGTGCCGACCGCCACTTGCGGCGTCACCGCCGACAGCCAGCCGAGCGCGCCGAAAAACAGAAGCGACGGCACGATGATCACCCCGCCGCCAAGGCCGGCCAAACTGCCGACCGTCCCCGCGATAAAGCCGATCAAGACAAGCAACGCATACGCCATCCTCCATCCCCCTCTTTCTCGCTTCAAAACAAACCAAGCTGCCGCGGCGCAAGGCCCGTGTACTCAATGCCAAGCAAATCGATCAATTGTTTGGCGTTGTCGGCGGCATCGCCGCCGGAGTTGTTGTTAAACAGCACGTAAATCTGTTTCGTTTTTTGTTTTAATGCCTCTATATGGCGCACCCACTCGCGCAGCTCGCGCTCATTGTACCGGTATAAATAGCGGACCACCCTCCAGTTCTCGCCGGCCGTCGCCTTGTTCCAGCCGTGAACATTCCGTCCGTGCAGGCGGATGAGCGTCTTTTCCCGGTCGGTCGGATGCAAAACGGTCGGCACCGACCCTTCCCCCGCCTGCGGCTCGTCGCAAATTGTGTGAATCCACCCTTCCTCTTCCATAAAGTGAAGCGTTTTTTCATAAAAGCGCGGCGAAAACCACGATTGGTGCCGAAATTCGAGCGCCGCCGGCACCTCCCCCATCCGCGCTTTTGTCCAGCGCAAGTACGCCACATGCTCGCGCCGACAGTCAAACCACGGCGGAAACTGAAACAGCACCATCGCCAATTTCCCCGCTTCCTGAAACGGCGCGATCGATTCCAGAAACGCGGCAAACATCGCTTCCTTGCTTTCATACGGAATCGGGCCGCGCTCATGCCCGGTCATTCCTTGGTATGCCTTCACGATAAACTGAAACGACGGCGGCGTTTCCCGAATCCATTTTTCCACATTCGCCCGCGGTTGAATGGCGTAAAAGTACGAATCGACCTCGACCGTCGGAAAATGGGCCGCATATTCCGGCAGTTTGTCCTTCGCAGCAAGGCCCGGCGGATACAAACTGTCATGATCGCCCCAGCCGGTCAGTCCAATATAAATCATGGCCATCACCAGTTTATTCAGCTTTCAGATATTTTAACTATACCATAAGCAGGTCGGCCATGAAATCAAAACGACTATTGGCACGTTGCTCTAAGGGGGAATGGCCTGCGACGCGGCAAGCAACGTTATTCTTGCGTCAAGTAATTGAAATGTTTATCCGTGATATAGGTGAGATCAATATCAAAATTCATCTTATCTAAGATCGGTTGAATGTACTCGATTAAATGTGTGCCAACCCCAAAATAATCAGGGAACTTCGTAATATAAAACGAATGATTATTATCACAATCGGGCTTATGTTCAACTAACCCTTCGATGACCTCAATGATTCGGTCCACCATATGTTGTTCTAATGTTTTCTCTGAAATGATGACCGTGTGGATATAATTCTCCGCGCCTTCAAATGAATCCTCATCCTCGATTCCCTTTAAAATGGGAAAATCATCGAGAACACTAGGTCTCCTGTAATCCAAAATCAATAACATACAAACCGTTTCACCATCTTGGTCATCTAAACGAAACAACTCCAGATCTCGCAACTTCAACATTCTGATCAATTTCCACATTCCTATCATCTCTTTCACGTTCCACTCTCTTTTTCATCGTTATATTTTCAAAATAATGAAACATCACCAATCCGATTATAGATCATAACAAAATATTCATAAATAACCATTCCTTCACAAATCTGAAATGGACGATCATCGTTATGGACGCTTTTAGCACGGATAGAGCATGCCAGCATAACAATGACCGCTGACACCCACTCCATGTGACTCAAAACATTGAGGATGAGACACTGAAGTGGGATCAGCGGCACTTGAAAAAAATGATGGGTGCAGCGCTTCGTTTGAACGCTGTACCCTTGATATGATCAAGATTATCCAATGCTTCCTTCCATCTCGAACTTGATCAAGCGGTTCATCTCGACCGCGTATTCCATCGGCAGCTCTCTTGTAAACGGCTCAATGAAGCCCATGACGATCATTTCCGTCGCTTCCTGCTCGGAAATGCCGCGGCTCATCAAGTAGAACAGCTGCTCTTCCGACACTTTCGACACTTTCGCTTCGTGCTCAAGCGAGATGTTGTCGTTTAAAATTTCGTTGTACGGAATCGTGTCCGATGTCGACTGATTGTCGAGAATGAGCGTATCGCATTCGATGTTCGAGCGCGAGCCGGACGCTTTGCGGCCGAAATGGACCATGCCGCGATACGTCACCTTGCCGCCTTGTTTGGAGATCGACTTCGAGACGATCGTCGATGACGTATTCGGGGCCAAATGGATCATTTTCGCCCCGGCGTCTTGATGTTGCCCTTTGCCTGCGATGGCGATCGACAGCGTCAAGCCGCGCGCCCCTTCGCCTTTTAAGATGACGGCCGGGTATTTCATCGTCAGCTTCGAGCCGATGTTGCCGTCGATCCATTCCATCGTCGCGTTTTCTTCGCAGACGGCGCGCTTCGTCACCAAGTTGAAGACGTTGTTCGCCCAGTTTTGGATCGTCGTGTAGCGGCAGTAGGCGCCTTTTTTGACGATGATCTCAACAACCGCGCTATGAAGCGAGTTCGTCGTGTAAATCGGCGCTGTACAGCCTTCGACGTAATGGACGTGCGCCCCTTCGTCCACGATGATGAGCGTCCGTTCAAACTGCCCCATGTTTTCCGAGTTGATGCGGAAGTACGCCTGAAGCGGCGTATCGACTTTGACGCCTTTCGGGACGTAGATGAACGAACCGCCCGACCAGACGGCCGAGTTCAAGGCCGCAAATTTGTTGTCTGTCGGCGGCACGACTTTGGCGAAATACTCGCGGAACAAGTCTTCGTTCTCCTTCAGCGCCGAGTCGGTGTCTTTAAAGATGACACCGAGTTTTTCGAGGTCTTCTTTCATGTTGTGGTAGACGACTTCCGATTCGTATTGCGCCGAGACGCCGGCCAAATATTTTTGTTCCGCCTCTGGAATCCCTAATTTATCGAACGTCTCTTTGATCTCCGCCGGCACCTCATCCCACGAACGGCCCGATTTTTCCGTCGGTTTGACGTAGTACGTAATTTCATCGAAATCGAGGCTTGATAAGTCGCCGCCCCATTGCGGCATCGGTTTGCTGTAGAAGATGTCGAGCGCTTTTAAGCGGAACTCGAGCATCCATTGCGGCTCGTTTTTCATCCGCGAAATTTCTTCGACGACTTCACGCGTCAGGCCGCGCTGGGCGCGGAAGACGGAGACGTCTTTATCGACGAAGCCGTACTTGTATTCACCAATTTCCGGGGCTTTTTTCGCCATCTCGGTTCACCTTCCTTTAGACTTAGTGGTGATGCAGTCCTTTTTCGAGCGCTTTCCACGCGAGCGTCGCACATTTGATGCGGGCCGGAAACTTGGAAACGCCTTGGAGCGCCTCGATGTCGCCAAGGTCGACGGAATCGTCGTACTCTTTCCCTTGGATCATATCGGAAAAAATGTGGGCGAGCCGAAGCGCTTCCTCCACCGTTTTTCCTTTGATCGCCTGCGTCATCATCGACGCCGACGACATTGAAATCGAACAGCCTTCGCCTTCAAATTTGACGTCGGCGACTTTTCCGTCTTCGACTTTCATCGTCAAGTGGATGCGGTCGCCGCACGTCGGGTTGTTCATGTTGACATCGACGTTCGTTCCTTCAAGCACCCCGCGGTTTCGCGGGTTTTTATAATGATCCATAATGACTTGGCGGTAAAGCTGATCCAACGGATGGTTAGAAGACATGGCTGAAGTACTCCTTCGCTTTCTGTAATGCGGCGATGAACCGGTCGATTTCCTCTTTCGTATTGTAAAGGTAAAAGCTCGCCCGGGCGGTCGCCGTCACGCCGAGCCATTTCATGAGCGGCTGGGCGCAATGGTGGCCGGCGCGGATGGCGATCCCTTCGGCGTCAAGAACCGTCGCCACATCGTGCGGATGCACCCCGTCGATGTTAAACGTCACAAGCCCCGCCCGTTCTTTCGGGCCATATACCGTGACGCCGTCGATGCCAGCCAGCCGTTCGAGTGCGTATTGCGCCAGCTCGTGCTCATGGGCGGCGATGGCGTCCAAGCCGACTTGTTCAAGGAAATCGATCGCCGCCCCAAGGCCAATCGCCCCGGCGATGATCGGCGTGCCTCCTTCAAACTTCCACGGCAGCTCTTTCCACGTCGAGTCGTACAGCTCAACAAAATCGATCATTTCGCCGCCGAACTCGACCGGCTCCATCTGCTCAAGCCATTTCTTTTTGCCATATAATACGCCGATTCCCGTCGGCCCGCACATTTTATGGCCGGAAAGGGCGAGAAAATCGCAATCAAGTTCCTGAACATCGACCTTCATATGCGGAGCGCTTTGCGCCGCATCGACGACGACGACCGCGCCGCGCTTATGGGCGATGCGGGCGATCTCCCGCACCGGGTTGATCGTCCCAAGCACGTTCGATACATGAGCAATGGCGACAATCTTCGCTGCTTCGGTGACGGTCGCCTCGACATCGCGCAGATCGATCGTGCCGTCTTCCTGCATTGGAATGTATTTTAACGTCGCCCCCGTTTGCTTCGCCAGCTGCTGCCACGGAATCAAGTTGCTGTGATGCTCCATGTACGTGATGACGATCTCATCGCCTTCTTTGACGTTGGCGCGCCCGTAGCTGGAGGCGACCAAATTAAGCGATGCCGTCGTGCCACGCGTAAAGATGATTTCCTGCGCCGATTGGGCGTTTAAAAACCGCCGCACTTTTTCGCGCGCGCCTTCGTACGCATCGGTCGCCTTCGTCCCGAGCGTATGGACGCCGCGGTGGACGTTCGAGTTGTACTCGCGGTAATAGCGGTCAAGCGCCTCAATCACCGGCAGCGGCTTTTGCGATGTCGCCGCGCTGTCGAAATAAACGAGCGGATGGCCGTTCACTTGCTGATGCAAAATCGGAAACAACGCGCGAATGTCGTTCACATTCATGATTGAACTTTCCTTTCAATCACTTCAATTAATTGGTTTTTCACGCCTTCAAGGGGAATCGCCTCGACAACCGGCGCCAAAAAGCCGTGGATGATGAGCCGTTCCGCGTCGCGTCTCGGAATGCCGCGGCTCATTAAGTAATACAATTGGATCGGGTCAACGCGCCCGACAGAAGCGGCGTGGCCGGCCATGACGTCGTCCTCGTCAATCAACAAAATCGGGTTCGCATCGCCGCGCGCTTTTTCGCTCAACATCAAGACGCGCGACTCCTGCTCGGCGTTTGATTTTGACGCACCGTGCTCAATTTTCCCGATGCCGTTGAAAATCGAGGTCGCGCTGTCGCGGACGACGCCGTGTTTTAAAATGTGGCCTTCTGTATGCTTTCCGTAATGAATGACGCTCGTCGTAAAGTTTTGCACTTGCTCGCCGCGGCTGACCGCGACCGTTTTCGTATCGCCGAACGAGCCGTCGCCGACAAGGCGGGTGATGTTCTCGGAGACCGTATTGCCGTCATTCATCAGCCCGAGCGCCCATTCGATCCGTCCATCGCGCCCGGCGATGCCGCGCCGATTGACATACGTCGTGGTGCCTTTGGCCAAATGGTCGACAGCGGCGAAAAAGACGCTTGCGTTCGCTTGAGCAAACACCTCGGCGACCACATTAACGACCGCGTTTCCTTCGCGGCTTGTTGATATATAATTTTCGACAAACACGACGCGGCTGTTGTCTTCCGCCACGACGATGACATGGTTAAACAAGGCGATGTCGTCTTCGTCTTGAATATAGACCGCCTGAAGCGGCGTTTCAATCTCCACATTTTTCGGGACATAGACAAACACACCGCCGTTGAGCAGCGCCGCATGGAGCGCGGCAAGGCGGTGCTCATCCGGCTTGACCGCCGTCATCAAATAGTTTTTCAGCAAGTCGCCATGCTCGCGCGCTGCGGTGAAGATGTCGGTGAAAATGACGCCCTTCTCCTTCAACTCATCGGACAGCGACACATACGCCGGCGTATGGTTGCGCTGCACGTACAAATTTTTCGTTCCTTCGCCGGCTTGCATGAGCGCCTTGACCGCTTCAGGCAAGTCATCGAGGCCGGCATATGGCGCACTGTCAACGGCATGGCGTGAGAAGCCAGTGAAGTTCCAATTGTCGATTTTCGTTTTCTCCGGTTTCGGAAGCGGCAGCCGCTCCGCCAACCGAAGCGCCTCAAGGCGCCGCTCGGTCAGCCAGCCCGGTTCGCCGCGTCCGCTTGAGAACGTGCGGATGTAGGTTTCATCGAATGGGATTTTCGTTTCTGTCGCCATAGTCCTCCTCCTAACGCTTACGCTTCTTGTCCGACCGTTTCGTCTTCGATGCCGAGTTCTTTTTTGATCCAGTCGTACCCTTCCGCCTCAAGCCGCTGCGCCAGCTCCGGACCGCCGGACTTGACGATGCGCCCTTGCATCATGACATGCACATAATCCGGGGTGATGTAGTTGAGCAGCCGCTGGTAGTGGGTGATGATCAAACAGCCGAACTCGCTGCTGCGCATTTCGTTGACACCTTTGGCGACGATTTTGAGCGCGTCGATATCGAGGCCGGAGTCGATCTCGTCTAAAATGGCGATTTTCGGCTCAAGCATCATCAGCTGCAAAATTTCATTTCGCTTTTTCTCCCCGCCCGAGAATCCTTCGTTCAAGTAACGGTGCGCCATATCCGGGTTCATTTCGAGAAACGCCATTTTTTCATCGAGCTTGCGGATGAATTTCATGAGCGAAATTTCGTTGCCTTCGCCAAGCCGGGCGTTGATCGCCGCGCGCAAAAAGTCGGCGTTCGTCACTCCACTGATTTCGCTTGGGTATTGCATCGCCAAAAACAGGCCGGCGCGCGCCCGTTCGTCGACTTCCATCTCAAGGACATCCTGGCCGTCGAGCGTCACCGATCCTTCTGTCACTTCATATTTTGGATGGCCCATAATGGCCGATGCCAGCGTCGACTTCCCCGTTCCGTTCGGACCCATGATGGCGTGGATTTCCCCGCCTTTGACTTCCAAGTCCACTCCTTTTAAAATTTCTTTTCCCTCCACGGCGACGTGGAGATTGCGAATCGTCAATACCGCCATGCAGCATACCTCCAATTCTCAATTGAAAGTCAATTCACTCGCTTGTCTTCTAGCGATCGTTCATTCTCATTTTATTCTCATTATCATTTTATAACAAATGAAAACTACGTGCAACTTTCCCGCTCTGTTTTCACTGTGACCGTGTGAAAAAACAGCGCCTTTTACTATTTTACACGAAAACCGCAAGCTTGTACGAGTTTTTGCAAAAAAAGACCCCGTTTTTTCCGGAGTCTAGTGAGCCGCCCGCAGCTCGCGGAGGCATTCTTGCACAAGCGTCACCGCTTGGCTCATCGCCGCCCCGCCGCCAAACGCGGCCGCCACCGCGTATACTTCCAAAATTTCCTGTTCCGACGCTCCTTCATCAAGGCAGCCTTTCGCATGGTAAATCGTGCAATACTCATCTTGCGTCGCCAGGCTGATGCCAAGGGCGATCAATTGTTTTTCTTTTTTCGACAGCGCTCCCTCGGCAAAGCACGCTTCCGTAAACGCGTTAAACCGCTCGGCTACGTTCGGAAGTTTTTTGGGTGAACGCCCCTATCCCTTCTTTGTAGCGGTGAAGGGAGGATTCGACCGATGCATAAACGAATGGTATTGAAAGGGTGTGGAAACACCACCGTTTCGCCAACATCGACGGAATGTCATGATGAAAACGAATGGTTCTGTTCCACTCCCATCATCATAGGAAAGGGGGCAATGCCATTGATTCGTTGGGTTGTCTTTGCCTTAACCGCCGCTTTCGCTTCGTTTTTGGCATGGATCATCATCGGCAGCATTCTCGGTGAACACGGGGACGTCATCTTCAGTTTAACGACAGTGGTCGCCCTGCAAAACTGCGTCATCATCGTCATGCTCGCCGCCGTACTGGCGCGTTTGAACAACCGATGAAGCGCGGGAAAACAGACCGGCCGCGGCGTCTCTCCATCCAAAACGGTTTTGAACTTTCGGGCGGCTCTTTTTTGTGCAAAAAATAACGGAAGCGATTCGCTTCCGTTATTGATTGTTTGTCGCCGCTGGAATGACGGCGCCGTGGTATTTTTCTTTGATGAAATCTTGGATTTCTTTCGATTGCAGCACTTCGACAAGCGTTTTGATTTCTTTCCGGTTTTCATCGCCTTTGCGCACCGCCACAATGTTCACATACGGATTGTTTTTCGGCGACTCCACGGCGATCGGGTCTTTCGCCGGGTCCAAACCGGCGTCAAGCGCATAGTTGGCGTTGATCAAAACCGCATCGCCTTCGCCGTTTTTGTAAATTTGCGGCAGAAGTCCAGCATCGACGTCCGCTTTAAATTTCAAATGTTTCGGGTTTTCGACGATGTCGTTGACCGTCGCTTTCGTTTTATCGATGCCCGGTTTCAGCTTAATGAGCCCCTTTTCTTGCAGCATCGACAAAATGCGTCCATGGTCGGCGACCGAGTTGCTCATGATGATCGTCGCGCCGTCCGGCAGTTCTTCAATGCTTTTGTATTTTTTCGAGTATAAGCCGATCGGCTCGATATGAATGCCGCCGGCGTTGACGAAATCATAGCCGTACTCTTTCTTTTGCGATTCCAAATACGGAATGTGTTGGAAATAGTTGGCGTCGATTTGCTTCTCAGCCAGCGCTTTGTTCGGCAAGATGTAATCTTGGAACGTAATGATCTCCAAGTCGATGCCTTTTTTCTTCAAAATCGGTTTCGCTTTTTCCAAAATTTCCGCATGCGGCACGTTCGACGCACCGACTTTCAACTTCACCAATTTGCCGTCTTTGCCGCCTTCCGCGTTGTCGTTATTGTTGCCGCCGCATGCCGCCAAAGCGAGCACGAGAATGGCGGCGAGCAACATACCCAACCATTTCTTCATCAGTTGTTTCCCCCTTTATCGTTTATCGATTTTCGAAGTGACAAAGTCACCGATCAGCTGAATGATAAATACAATGACCAACACCAATACGGTTGCGACAAATGTCACATCGTTATGGTTGCGCTGGAACCCTTCCAAATACGCCAAGTTCCCAAGCCCGCCGGCGCCGATGGCTCCAGCCATCGCTGTATAGCTGACGAGCGACACCGCCGTCACCGTAATGCCGGAGACAAGCGCCGGCAATGACTCCGGCAGCAGCACTTTCCAAATGATCGTCCACGTTGAGGCGCCCATCGCTTGGGCTGCTTCGATGACGCCTTTATCAATTTCGCGAAGGGCAATCTCCACCATGCGGGCGTAAAACGGCGCGGCCCCAATGACCAAAGCCGGCAGCGCCGCATTGGCGCCAAGCATCGTCCCAACAAGCCAGGTGGTAAACGGAATGAGCAAAATGATCAAAATAATAAACGGAATGGAGCGGAAAATGTTCACAAACGCCGCAATCACGGTATTGACAAACCGGTTTTCCCATAGGTTGCCCTTCGCTGTCAAAAATAGAAGCAAGCCAAGAACGATTCCGAGAACGAAAGTGGCCGCCACCGCCACTCCCGTCATATACAGCGTCTCGACCGTCGCCGCCCACATCGTCTCCCATTGGACGTTCGGCAGGAGGTTAGCGAGCATCGTGAATCACCTCCACCGCCACCTGCTGGCTTTGAATGTAGCCAAGCGCCCGGTCAATTTCATCCGCCGCCCCATTGATGTGCACAAACAGCACCCCATAAGCGCCTTGATGGGTTTGCGAAATTTTCCCTTGCAAAATATTCATATCGACGGCAAATTGCCGCACGACCTGGCTGATGAGCGGCTGGCCGGCCGCCGCGCCGACAAACGTCAGCTGCGCGATCAGCCCGCTCGGGTATTGGCCAAACAAATGGGAAATCGCCTCTTCCGTCTCTTCCGGCTCGACGAGCTGCTTGACGAACCGCTTCGTGATCGGCTGCTGCGGGTTGCGGAACACGTGCAACACGTCGCCTTGCTCAACGATTTTGCCGTTTTCCATCACGGCGACGCGGTCGCAAATTTTGCGGATGACGTGCATTTCATGGGTGATCAGCACGATCGTCAGCCCGAGCCGCTTGTTGATGTCAACGAGCAAGTCCAAAATCGCATCGGTCGTCTGCGGGTCCAACGCCGATGTCGCCTCGTCGCAAAGCAGCACTTTCGGGTTGTTGGCGAGCGCCCGGGCAATGCCGACACGCTGCTTTTGCCCGCCGCTCAACTGCGACGGATACGCCTCTTCCCGCCCCGTGAGCCCGACGAGCTCGATCAATTCATCGACCCGTTTTTGCCGCTCCGCTTTCGGAACACCCGCAATCTCGAGCGGAAACGCAATGTTTTCCCGCACTGTGCGCGACCAAAGCAAGTTGAAATGTTGGAAAATCATCCCGATCTCTTGACGCGCCTTGCGCAGCTCCCGCCCTTTGATGCGCCCCATGTCGCGGCCGGCGACGACCACCCGGCCGCCCGTCGGCTTCTCGAGCCCATTGAGCAAGCGGATGAGCGTACTTTTCCCCGCGCCGCTGTAGCCGATAATGCCGAAAATTTCCCCTTCGCGAATCTCAAGCGACACATTGTCGACGGCCGTGACTGAGCCGTTAGCCGCTTGATAGATCTTTGTCACATGTTCGAGTGTAATCATCGTTTCACCTTCCTCCCCAAGGCGGCGGAGCGCAAAAAGAAAACCTTTCTGCCCGCAGAGAACAGAAAGGTATTGTGCACCATTCCGTCTCTTATCTCTCAAAGCAGGCCGCTTTGTGTGAATTGGCACCTTTTCAGCGCACGCGCTGACGGTTGCCGGGCTTCATTGGGCACATCCCTCCACCTCTCTTGATAAGAGCGCAACAATCGCCTATTCGATTGACTACAACTGTGATTGTATCACCTTGTGTCGAACATTGTCAATAAAAATTTCACCCAACATGCCGATATGGCTTAGCCAAATGGAGGAGCGACTCAAGCAGCAACAGATGACGAAAGCTTCCCGATACATGCACTTCGCGCAGCCGGACGAGCTGCTGCAGCTTCAGCTCGCCGTCTAAAAGCGAGCAAAGTGCTTTTTTGGAGCCGTGCACCGTCAAGACGTTCCGTTCATCAGGTTCCCTTCCGGCAGTAAGCTCCTTGCCGAGCGCCACCATGGCGGTCTCTTCCTCGCTTTCAAAGCGAACATACAGCTGCTCATCCGGCAAAATCGGCAACAAATGGCGCAACGTTTGCATCCGTTCCATAAACTGTCCTACCAACTCGCACATTTCCATTGAGCATCCTCCCCCCATCTCCTTTGTCCTTTTATTTCCATGCCGAAGGGGGAGAATCCTTTACAAAAATCTCGACAGCCGCCGTGGCGAACCAACGCCGTTTTTGTCATTTCCCATGAAATGTGTCAAACGGCGTCAAAAAATGGCGGATCGTCAACGCGGCAAACGGGCGCGGATTGCTTCGTACAAATAAGGGACCGAATGGAACGCATACCATTTGCCGATGATCTCTCCGCCGGCGAAAAGAAGCAAGCACGGAACGCTTTCAATTTTCCACGCCGCCGCCTGCTCGGGGATGTAGTTGATGTCCGTTTCGCAAAACGGTATGTCCGGAAACAATTGTTCTAGGACAACAAGCATGCGCCTCGCCAACTGGCACGTGCCGCACAGTGGGGTATACAACGAAAGAGCGAGAAGCGGCTCCCCTTCCACCATTCGCTTAATATCGTTTCGACCGATTGTGTTCACTCGCCTCTTCCTCTCATGAACGATTCGATACGGACGTCAAAATGGGCGCGCAGCAGCACATGCGCCAAATGCCAGATCGGGGCGGCGGCCACTTCGCGATACGCCCGGTCAATGTAAATATGCCCTGCTTCCGGAAACACCCGGCGGAACTGCCGGCGCAATTTTTCCCCCGCCTCGTCGGCATCGGCGAGCACGTACACATCCCGCCCTTCGAGTTCATCGGCCAGCTCCTCAAGGCGCGCATCGCTGATCGTGCCGTTCGTGCAAATGATGACAACCGGCTCGTTCAGCACGGCCGCCACTTTTTCCTTATCTGACCGCCCTTCCACAATAATCACTTTTTCCACCTGTCGCATGTCCGACCCACCTAACGTGAATGAGGATACAATATTGTATGGCAACAGAAAAGCAACGGCCATCCGCCGTTGCCTCCTAACACCAGCCCGCCTCCCCGTCGCAGTCGACATATTTTTGATCCGGTTCAACGGTAGCGGTGACCCATTTTCAAATTTTCCCATTTGTTCGCTTTATCCGTTTTTCCACGCTACAGCCGCAGGAAGCGGAAGGCGGCCGATGAGCTCGCCTCCCTCGTACAGTTCGATCGTGCGGCCGTTCCATTTGCCGGTGACCCGGTCCGTGACATCCAGTTGCTTCGTTTGCAACACCATCACGAGCACCCCTTTTTCATCACATTCCGGTATGTATAGGGGGCCCGGTTCGAAGCGAACTTTGCAGGAACGTTTATCCTTCGTTGATCATCGCTTCGTATTGTTCGGCCGTCAACAAGTTGTCCACTTCACTTAAGTCTTTCGGCTCAATAACGATCATCCATGCTTTTTCATACGGTGATTCGTTCACATATTCCGGATTGTCGTTCAACGCTTCGTTCACTTCGACGACCGTGCCGCTGATCGGCGCATACAATTCCGAGACGGTTTTCACCGACTCAACGCTGCCGAACGGCTCGTTCGCTGTCAGTTCCGCGCCGACTTCCGGCAGCTCGACAAACACGATGTCGCCCAGCTCCGATTGGGCGAAATCGGTGATGCCGATGCGCACTTTATCCCCTTCGACGCGCACCCACTCATGCTCTTTCGAATAACGGAGTTCTTTCGGCGTGTTCATTAAATCCCTCCAGTGCGGCAAGTTGTGTTCTTTTTCATCATAACCGATTTTTCGCCAAAACTCACTGAATTCATTTCATTTCGGCCAAATTTTTTATGTTTCCGTCGAAACGCGCCCGGCAAAACACGATTCGTAGTCTTGTTCGCGGAATCCGACCACGACCCGCTCGCCGTCCGTTAAAATCGGCCGCTTGACGAGCATGCCGTCCGAGGCGAGCCACGTGAGCATCTCGTCTTCCGAGGCGCCATCGAGCTTGTCTTTCAATCCGAGTTCGCGGTATTTCATGCCGCTTGTATTGAAAAATTTTTTGAGCGGCAGCCCGCTTTTTCGATGCAAGTCGGCGAGCTGTTCTTTCGTCAGCGGCTCGTCGACCAAATGCACCGTTTGCACCTCAATGCCGTGTTCATCGAGCCAACGCTTCGCCCTCCGGCACGTTCCGCATTTTGGATACCAGTAGAGCGTCAGCGCCATCCGCATTCCTCCCTTTCATTCGACGGCTTGGAATTCATGGAAAAAGAAGCACCAGGCAAACGCCTGGCACTTCCCATTATCACACAATATACCGTTCCGCTTCAATGAGGGCGGCAGCCGCCTCGCGTTTTTTCGCGATCACATTGATCGGCGTATGGCGCGTCAACCGGCGGAGAGCGGCGAGCATCATCCGCAGCGTGTCACCTTGTTCGACGGCGACAAGCGTTTCTTTCGCATGCGCCTCAATTTCATATAGGCGACCACATCCGGATCGGTATGCTCCGTCGGGATGATTTCAAGCAGCTTCAAATAGCGCGGCGGATTGAAGAAATGCGTGCCTAAAAAGTGTTTTTTGAAATCATCCGAACGCCCCTCCGCCATCGCGGCGATCGAGATGCCGGATGTGTTCGAGCTGACGATCGTCCCCGGCGTCCGCACCTCGTCAACGCGGGCGAAAACGCTTCGTTTGACATCCAAGTTTTCGACGACGACTTCAATGATCCAATCAACATCCGCCAGCCGATGGAAATCGTCTTCAAAGTTGCCGGTTTCAATGAGCGCCAGATTGTCTTGAGCCATCAGCGGCGCCGGCTTTTGCTTTTTCATCCGCTCCAGCGCCTGATTGGCGAGGCGGTTGCGCACTTGTTTATGCTCGAGCGTCCAACCTTTTGCTTCTTCCTCTTTCGTCAATTCCCGCGGCATGATATCCAACAGCAGCGTCGGAATGCCGACGTTCGCCAAATGGGCGGCAATGCCCGAACCCATGACGCCGAACCCAAGCACCGCAGCGCGCCGAATGCGTTTTGCCATTTCGGTTCCCCCTCACATCACTGAATGAATCATCATTCATTTTTTGGTAAAAAAATAGCCATGAAAACGTTATCTATATTCAATATATAGTATGTTGGTAATTTTTTTCAATATATTTGCGCACATTTTTTTTCACATCGCCGCCGTTCTTTCAATCCATACTAACAACCAGGAGGTGAAGACGATGGCCCGGCTGAAAAAAAATCCGTCTGAACGCGGCGTCAGCGCGGCGAGCGTGAAAGGAAACGCCGGCCCGACGGTCGAAGCCGACGGCGGCGGCAAGCGGACGAGCCAAAATCAGCAGTACAAAAAGCACAACATGCAAGGGGACTGAACGCCTAAGGGCGTCCGTCCCCTTTTTGCCTGCTTGACTTTCGCGCTGCCGGGCGATGGGCGTCACTTACGGAACATGCCTTTGACGACGAACGCCACGTTGGCCGGGCGCTCGGCGAGCCGGCGCATAAAATAGCCGTACCAATCGGTACCGTACGGCACGTACACGCGCATCGTATACCCTTCGCGCGCCAGCTCGACCTGGCGCTCCGGACGAATGCCGTACAACATTTGAAATTCAAACTGACTGTTCGGGATATTGTATTCCTTGACGAGCTGCTTCGTATATTCAATGATGGCGTCGTCATGCGTCGCCACCGCCGTGTAGTTGCCGTTTAGCATATGCTGCTTGATGATCTTTTTAAAGTTTTCGTCCACATCTTTTTTGTCTGGAAACGCCACTTCCGGCGGCTCTTTGTACGCCCCTTTGACGAGCCGCAAGTTCGGGCGGTACGGCTTCAGATCTTCAATGTCTTGCTCCGTCCGGTACAAATACGCCTGCAGGACCGTTCCGACGTTATCGTACTCTTTTTTCAACGTTTTAAAAATGTCGAGCGTCTTTTGGCAGCGTGAATAGTCTTCCATGTCGATCGTCACGAACACGCCGCGCTCTTTCGCCGCATCCAAAATGCGGCGCATGTTGCGCATGACAAGATCATCGGAAATGTCAAGCCCCATCGACGTCATTTTCAGCGACAGTTGCGAATTCAGCTTCTCGCGGCTGATCGCGTCGATCGCCTCTAGGCAATGGTTCGCCATCTCGTTCGCTTCTTGCTCGTTATCGACAAACTCTCCCAAGTAGTCGACCGTCACGGCCAGCCCTTTTTCGTTCAGCCGGCGGATGACATGCACCGCTTCCTCAATCGTTTCGCCGGCGACAAACCTTGACGCGCCGAAGCGGAGGCCGTATCGCTTCGCCAACCGGGTCAACGTCTTATTTTTGGACAAGAACAAAAAAAAGTCGCGCATCAGCTGTTCCACTGTTGCAAGCCTCCTTGTACGGAAACGCATTCATCATCCTTATTGTACCATGTTTCCGCCCGATTGAATATGTTTTTTCCGCACGGTTTATCTTTTATATGTGAATAATTTTCCACTCACTGCACAATCTACAAGCGAACAAACCATGAAAGGAGCGAAACGCGATGCAGCAACAACCGCAAATGAACCCGCAGACCGCGATGCCCGAGCCGCCGCAAATGGTGTCATCAAAAGACGCCATGTATTTTTCCGATATGATGTCGTGGAACTTGCTCGCGGCGAAAAAGGCGCACTTTTTCGCCGCGCAATGCCGGGACCCCGAGGTGGTGCAGGCGATCGAGCGCGCCGGGCAAATGCATCAGCGCCATTACAACATGATTTTGCGTCATTTGCAAAACCCGCCGCAGCCGCCGGTGATGTGAAAGGAACATTTCTAGAGGGAGGGACGCCCGATGAACCAAAAACAAGTGCAAAATCCAGAGACGCAAGTGCCGAAAACGCCGCAAATGAACGAACGCGATTTTTTGAACGACATGTTGACAACAGAAAAATACATGACGTCGGCATACAGCGTGTACTTGCATGAGGCGAGCAACCAACCGTTATATCAAGAAATGATGAACATTTTCACAGAAACACAAAACTGCCAGCGCGAACTGTATAACTTGATGTTCAAAAAAGGCTGGTACAAACTTGAAGCCGCCGATCCGCAAAAGCTTCAGCAAATGTACCAGCAGTTCCAAGGGTATACGAATCAGCTCCCTTATCAAGGGAATGTCATGCAATAACAAAGCAAGAGGATGTCCGAACAGCAAAAGGACATCCTCTTTCTCAATCCGTTAAGAAGACCGGGTGCAGAAAGGGGAGAAAGGGATGGCAGCGCCATCCGAATCCGTGTGGAACATGCTGCAAACAGCCGACGTCCGCATCCGCGACACCGAGATCATTGAATAAGCACCCCTTCTTGTTCCACAGGGATGCTTATTCTTTCATGAATAGACGATCAATCCCACCAGTCTGGATACGGCGGATACGGCGGATACAGCAGATACGGCGGATACGGCGGATACGGGTAAAACGGACGCGGAGCTAACGCGCCGCCGAGCAGTCCGCCCAAGAAGCCGCCGACAAATGGGGCGCCAAACAACAATCCTGGAAATGGCATCGTTCCTTCTCCTTTCCCCAAAGCTAGAATGCTACACTGTATTCATATGCAACAAACAAGAAAAGAGGGTGGGTCGTCCGCCCAACCCTTGCCGGTTTCTCACCACCAAATGGGGACATACCACAACGGATAGAAAAACAGCGGAACTAATGCGCTCCCGAGCAAACCGCCTAAAAAGCCGCCAAAAAACGGAGCGCCGAAGAAAAACGGGTGCGGCCGCCAAATGCGTTCATCCGCTGCTTGGAGATGGCTCATCTTGCTTCCCTCCTTCCACTTGCTTTAGTCCCACTGTATGCAGAAAAAACGCCCGTTGCTTAGGCCAGTACCTATATAAGTTGCAATAAAGATTTTCCGATTGTTCGATTCTGTTTTCCTTCATAACAAGTCATTTTGATAGAATGCGGTGGACGCTCTACTGGATGTAAAACAAAATTTCAACTTATACAGAAGGCTGGTGAAAAAAGGCGATTTCTCCCAAATCATCGATCCGTGAATGCAAGGGAAAGCTTCTTTCCAAAAGATATTCCCATTAAAGGAAATTATTTTCTTTTATTTCTAATATATCCCAAAAAGGTTCATCGCCAAATTTTGTGATTTAGTGACAAAAAAGAGAAAGTACTGACGAGATCCTGGCAATAATGTTAGCGGTGAAATAAACATTAAGGAGGATATTACACACATCACGAAGTATATTTAAGTAAAATAATGGATATTAGCAGACGAGACAGGAGAGAAATTAGATGAAAAAGAAAATCTTTTTAGTGTTGGCCAACTTATTTTGGGCTGGCAATTACTTAATCGGAAATACGTCGTCGCAGAAATTGGTCCTTTATGGCTCACATTCATTCGTTGGAGTGTCGCGTTCTTATTCCTTCTTCCCATCTCCTATTTTTTGGAACGGCCGCGCTACGGAGAAATCATGAAGCAATTTTGGCTGCCATTAAGCATTACCGGTATTCTTGGCATTATTGGCTATAACCTGCTTCTTTACGGAGCATTGGAATATACATCACCGATGAATGCGGCGATTGTGAACGCGTTGAATCCGGCCGTTATCGTGATCTTGTCGTATTTTCTGTTAAAAGAACGCATGACGTTTGTCAATGTGGTTGGCTTTATCCTTTCGCTCGTCAGCGTATTGTTTATTTTAACCAACGGACATCTGCAGTGGATTTTCCAAACGAGCTATAACCGCGGCGATTTGATGATGTTAATCGCCGGTGTGGTGTGAAATAAAAATCCCCTCAAGTTGCCTTGAGGGGATTTGATCATTATTTTTGAAGCAAGCGAATGAATTCGCGCATGAAACCAGGCAAGTCCGGCCAAGCATGTGCAGAAACGAGGTTTTGGTCGACATGTACTGTGCTGTCAGACACATACGTTGCCCCTAGTGCTTCCACGCCTGGCTTGCAAGCGATGTAAGCAGTCAAGCTGCGGCCTTTCAACAAATCTGGCATTGTTTCGAAAATGAGGGACGCATGGCAAATCGCAGCGATCGGTTTATTCGCTTCAAAGAAATGTCTAACAATGCGTTGAAGGTCCGCATCAAGACGAATGTATTCTGGTGCGCGTCCTCCTGGAATGACGATTGCGTCGTATTGCGTTGGATCGATATCGGCAAACGCCGCATGCGCCTCAATCAGGTATGCTTGTTTTTCCTCATATGTATCCCAGCCAGTAAAGTCATGCACAACCGTCTGTAATTTCTTTTTCTTCGGCGCCGCAATCGTTACATCATATCCTTCTTCTAATAAACGATAATATGGATAATACACTTCTAGCGCTTCTACCGCATCTCCCGTTACAATCAATACTTTTTTGCTCATGATCTTGCCTCCTTACCTACTTTTTACTTACATTTCTATCATACCGAAAGATGAAAAAAGCAAAAGAAAAATGCTTATCACTCACATTTCGCACCCTCTCGACGAAAATCGGGAGGATTTTTTCGTTCCGATGTCGAATGAATCCTTGAGAGTGCGTCAGTTTATTACTCCAGAACACCCGTTGAAGGGTCCTGGAGGCCGCAAGCTGACCCGGCCGACGGGACAGGCGATTTTTCAGCTGTTTCAATATGTGAACGTCGTCCTGTTCAAGCTGCCGGATGGGCGCATCCAACGCTCACTGGATCGCTCCCTTACCCCTGATCAGCGAAGGATTCTGCAGGGATTGGGCATGGATGAGAGCATCTACGTGTAACGTGATACGGAACGACCAGTGATGGTAAAAAAAGGATTGCCATCGCTCGTTGTGTTGATCAAAAAGTTATTCTGAAAAACTAAATAAAAAATCCTTTGTTTTGACCTTGTTAGGGTGCGAAATGTGAGTCACTTCACGTTCATGTTGTGTCACCTCGATCGTCACAGGAGGGACATCAAACACTTGACGGATATCGACTTTGAACGGTTTGACTTCACGCAAAGAAGCCCCACATCCTTGACACGTATGCACATGGTGGACGATGCGATGATGTGGATGTTCCACTTGACGGAGCGTCGTTCCTTGATGTCCTTCTTGTCCGCCTGGCTTGTTGCCAGATGGTTGACGAGAAGAACGTGTGTTGGCAAAACGGTCAG
Source organism: Geobacillus stearothermophilus ATCC 12980 (assembly GCF_030369615.1). NCBI lineage: Bacteria > Bacillati > Bacillota > Bacilli > Caryophanales > Anoxybacillaceae > Geobacillus > Geobacillus stearothermophilus. Next base: position 2,427,095 of record NZ_CP128494.1, read on the forward strand.
AAGATGGGGGCCAATGGCTATTGGAGCTGTTTTTTTTCGTGCGTGCTTCCAGCTCTTGAACACGGTACTTCAGTTGTTCATTTTCTTTGCGTAGTTGTTTGTTTTCGTGACGCAAATGTTCATTTTCTTGAACGAGTTGATGAATGAGCTGTTTTTGTTGTTGAACTTTGCCGATTAAGCTCTCAACTGTAAATACAGCTTGTTGTACCGTCAACATGCGATTCACCTCCTTGTCTATCAATATCCACATCATAGACAGGAAATACAAAAAATATTCAGCTCACTTTATGATGTGGCTGAATAGTTACAATTAACCGTCAAGTAGCTGTATCGACGAACGAGCTATCGTCTGGTGCTCAAAATATTTCCGAAGAATTGCAACAAGCCGTACTATTAATAGAAAAAATGGATGAAACGTTTGCGCAAACGGCAGACCGAACCGCGCAAACAGCCCAGTATAGCCATATGGCGGTAGAAGCGATTCGTCATGGGCAAAAGGCGATTGAACAACAAGAAAAATTTATTCGTGATAACGCAGAGGCAACGGCATTAATTGAAAAAGAGACGAACGAGTTTACGGCGTATGCGTTAAATATCGAGCAAATGGCGAAAGCGGTATCGGACATTGCCGAACAGACGAATTTACTTGCGTTAAATGCGGCAATTGACCGATGAACTACAAGCGGTGATGGAGAAGTTTCAGACAAACCATCGCTAAAAGAACCCCCTTTGTTACACATGCGTAACAAAGGGTGCGTTTTTTGGGTTTACGTGAAGGGAGAGAAAGACGTCCTCGAGAGTGCGGCATCGATACGTTCGGTAAATGTCGGGCAACGTGCCGAACGCTTTCACTTCTCCTTGGAACATAATTGCTATCCGGTCGGCGATTTCGACAACATCACGCATAATATGACTGCTAAGAAGAATTGTTTTTCCGTTGTTTCGTAACTCACGAATAAGTTGCTTAAACTGAATCACCCAATACGGATCTAATCCGTTCGTTGGCTCATCGAAAATATAAAGATCAACGTCGGAAAGTAAACATTGTGCGAGATTTAAGCGTTGGCACATCCCTTTAGAGAAAGAGCCAACTTTTTGATGTCGTTCTTCCCATAACCCAACTTTTTTCAACGTTGCTTCAATCGTTACCATACTTGTATTTAAAAACTTTCCGTAATAGCTGATAATTTCAAGCGGGGTCAATTCCTTTGGAAAGTTCATATGATCAGGCATATAAGCAAATCGTTTTTTCTTTTCCGTTGCAAAAGTAATCGTTCCAGCAGTAGGTTGTTCAATCCCAGTAATTAATTTAATGAGTGTGCTTTTCCCTGCTCCGTTTGCTCCGCATAGCACCACGCATTCTCCGCGAGCGATATGAAGATAAACAGGATGCAGCACGCAGCGGTTTTTATATGACTTGGAAACACCATCGATCGTTAAAATAGTGGAGCCGCCCATTTTATCCTTCCCTTCTTTTCAATAAATGCGTAGATAGCAAAATCGCGACCACTGCCATTGCAAATAAGGCGGTCATTGCTGCAATGTTGAGCGTTCCTGTTTTGGTAAACGTTTTTAACACTAAATACTCCGGGCCGAAAATATAGTTGGCATTTAGCTGCTCGATTGCCCATACTCGTAACGTTTCGACAGGGTTCAGCAAGAGAAAAAATAACAAACTTTTTAGCTTCAGAGAATATGGAATAAAATCGATGACCGAAAAAATGACGAATTCGTAAATAAAGACGAGAAAGCTCCATGTCAATAACGTCAGCGATAGTCCTTGCATTCTCGTTACACTCATCGCGCCGATGAGTAGCGAAAGAGCAGAAAAAACAACTATTAGCAATACATTAAGCAAAAGGAACGTTTGAAAAATCGACGTTCCGCGCCAATGACCACTTGCTGCTAAAACAAGCCCAAATACTCCATACGATAAGCCAAGAGCGATGGTGAGTGAACAAACAAGCGCGAGAAATTTGCTGAGCATATAGTAAACGTAAGGAGCGTCATATGTTTTGTATAAAGCAAACCGACCGCTTTCTTTATCCACAAGAATAGAATTTGTGCCAAGAATTAAACATATGGCCGGTAAAAGCCATAAAGACAAGTTCATTAACATCGCAATTGCTCGTGTATATGAAGAGGTTTCGATTTCAGCGGTCGATCTTGTATCGACTACGGTTTTTTTCAGCCCAAAATATTCTGGATTGACGCCGGACGTATTCATATTTTGGTTCACAGAGTCCAGCCCATATTGAACATCCACAGGGTCGGACTGGACGGATTGAATGCCGTAAGCATAAAGAAGCCCAGAAAGAACGAGAAATAAAACAATCATATTGAACAGCCATTTGTTTCGCAATAACATACGTAACTCATAGCGAATCATTGAATAGATGAGCGGAATGTTCATCGCTTTTTCCCCCGTTTAATGGCTATGCATCTTGAATTCCATCATGTTTTGCTTGAGAAGTTCGTCCGCGGAAAACACTTGCCCACCGTGTTCGTTCGCAAATTTTTCTGCTGCTTGTTTCGTTAAAAAGGCGGCGATGCCGTATCCCATTGGGCTTTCGATGGATGAGTCGTGAACAAAATAACTCTTTTGAAAATCAATCCATTCTTTCGAATCATGTGCATGGACGAAGGCAGCGTCGATGTTTTTATGTTGCTGTAGATAAGTTACCATACAGCCGATATCGTCAAACTTCATCGGTTTTCCATCAATTAATACTTCCGCTGCTAACGATGCGTCACGAATCCCCATATGGCATGTATCACAGCTATCGACATTTTCGTTAATTTCTACAGTCTTAGCTGCTTGGGCAGAGCATCCTGCTGTCATCGAAAGGGCAAGCAAAAAAGTGAGTAGTTTACGTTTCATGATACTTCCTCCTCGTCACTAAAAAAGTAGCGCCACTCCATAAAGTCAGTAAGAGAAAAAAACTCAGTTGTGGAATAGGGAAAGGAGCAGCTTCGTTTTTCTTTTCATTGGTATTAGTGTGAGTGTGAATAGTTACAGGTGTTGCCAATGCATGCCGATCAACGATAAACTGATCGGATGGAATTGGTGTATATTGTTCAATCATGTTCCATAATCGGATAGCAGGGCTTTCATAAAAAATTTGCAAAAGCGGTTCTTTTGTCATGAGGTAGTAAGAAGCATCGCCGCTTTTATAGGCATAGTCTACAATATTGTCACGGTTAAGATCCATCGTCTGCCAATCATCGTAATAATTCCCTAACCCTTCCCAACTAAAGGTGTTTTTGTTATTTTTCGCAGAGATGATTTGCCGTATGTTTTTTAAAAAGTTGTTTAAATAAATGGTGTTTTCTTTAGAAGATTTGCCGATGTCTAGTCCGGTGTCGTTTTGCTCAAATATGTTATAGCAAATCGAGCTTTTTTGGACGTTTTCGACATACATCCCTTTTTTGTTTCCGCGCATGATGTTGTTAGTAATTTCAGAGTAAAACGTATCAAACATAAAAATACCGACACCGTCGATTGTTGTGTTCCATTGCAGCACATTTCCAGTCATTAGTACGTAGTCACTTTGCATAATCATAAATCCATTGCGGCTTTCGCTTACCTCATTTTGTGCGATGGCAATATTTTTCGAGTCCATCGTATGAACGCCATATCTTACGTTCCATATTTTATTTTTTTGCACTTCGCAAAAATTAGAGTACGAGATGTAAATGCCGTCTTGTAAGCGAAAAATATTGTTTTCTATTATTTTTGTTTGCGGTGCTTCGGTAAGGTAAATCCCAAAGCCTTTAAACGCTTTTTTTTCGGCAAAACTTGTGATTTGGTTATGCCTGATTTCAGTGCCATATCCGTTCCGAACGACGATTCCGTGGAACACGTCGTGAATAATATTGTTCAACATTTTTGTGCGATTGGCAGTAATATAAATACCAGCATCTTGCGACCCGCTTTGTTGAATGTCTAAGTTGTCAATTACGACATCATCAGCGGCAACGGTTATGACGTTCCCTTCACCTGTTCCGATAATTATTGCTCCATCTTCGCCGCGAATCGTGACCGAGCGGTTGATGACGAGATTTCCACGATAAGTTCCTTTTTTTAGAGTAATGACATCGCCTTGATGGGCGAGCTGTAATGCGCGATGGAGATCGTTTTCATTATGAACAGCAATTTCTTTTGCCATTGCTTTTGGCGCAGCAAGCGATAAAAGCAAAAGGAGAAAAAAGAGAATTTTTTTATGCATGCACTCACCCCTAATGGTATGTTAGGTGCTTTAATGGCCCATCGTGGCCTTGCCGTCGTCTTCGCCGGTTTCGGTGACTTTTAAAATGGCGACGGCTCCTTTTTGTGCATCGTTAAACTGGTGCGTGACAATCGGATAGTTTCCAGGACGAGTGACGGTAAATTCCACGACCGCACCACCGCTCGCTGGAAGCATGACCGTTTGCAATCCTTTCAGATGGTTTGCAGGGTTTCCGTCTAAGTAAACGTCATCGAATACCGTTCCGACAACGTGGAAGGAGCTCACGTGATTTGGACCGACGTTATTGACGTAAATTCTAATACGATCCCCTACTTTTGCCACTAGTGGATGTTCTTTTAATGTAAACGTATCCCCATTTGTATTTCGGTCTCCTTCTTTTAACGCTTTTGTTGAAAAGACGACATGGCTTGGAACGCCATTCGCAAAGTCGTTCATGTCGTTGTATTTGTACCATTCGTTTTGAATAAGTACAAATTCGCGGTCGATGCTTTTATCTGTTGGATAGCCGTTTTTCGGTTTGACGATAATGGTGCCGTGCATGCCGTTAGCGATATGCGCTAAAACAGGCGATGTGCCGCAGTGGTACATAAAGACGCCCGGATTGTTTGCTGGATAGGAAAATGTTCCGGTTTCGTTTGGCTGTACGTTTGCAAAATCTTTTGATGGCGCAGCGTGAACGGCATGGAAGTCCATACTATGTGGAATGGCTGGATCCATGTTTTTTAGTGTGAAATGAATGGTGTCCCCTTCGTTTACGACAACTAATGGACCTGGTGCCTGCCCGTTAAACGTCCACGCTTTGTATATTTTCCCTTTGTCAATTTCAATGTCGGTAATTTGTGCTGTCATTTCCACGTTGACGTCGTGTGGGCCGGTTCGTTCTATTTTGATCGGGACTGGAGGTTGGTTTAGCCCTTTATGAGGTTCAATGACTTGTGATGTTTGCGTCGTCCCTTGCGTAGAAGCGGTGTTAGCGCTCTCTTTTTTGGATGTGCTCGTCGCCACCGAATCGTTGCCGCTACAGCCTGCTAAAAGCGAAACACTTAACGCAGCAGCCGTCCACATCATTTTTGTTTTTCGTTTCATTTTTGTTCCCCCTTCATCAAAATAACGTTGTTTCACCATTACTATAGCGGGTGCAATAGCTTGGTACGTGTGATAATTTTCACGGAGGAAATATTATTTGTGAATAATTTTTGAAATGTTCAATGAATGACTCAACGGTAAAAATAGTAGTTTTGTTAATTATGAGGGAGAGGTGATTTTATTATATGAATATATTGTTTGTAACGTAATTAACGGAAAAACATGTAAAAGAGCTTGCGAAAGGTAACTATTCACCCCAATAGTGGTATGTAAAGAAGCGCAACACAAATAGGGCATCCCCGTGGTGGAAAATGCCCTAAGTGGTAGAAAGCACACGATCGAGCGTGTCGCCTGCCAACAGAAGACATAACGAATCCCACACGTTTTTTTCGTGTTTCGTCAGTGTGGAAACGATGCTTCTTGTGATGCAAAAAGACTGGGCGAATGTTTCTTCGCGAAACGTACCCGAAATGTTCTCTTTGACTTTAACCATGCGAAGATCGCGTTCGGCTTGGTTGTTGTCAAAGGGAACATGTACTTCACGTAAGAAACGCAGCGCTTCTTCCTTTCGTTTTTGAAGGCGTCGAACAAAAGCGAGTGCTTTTTTCGGAAGAGGCGTCATCGTTTCTAATCGGTGTTGTGCTCTTTCTAGGATGCGATCATACACTCGTTCCCACCGTCTCGCTTCTTCTTCGGAAAGTGCACCGTGATGGGCTTCGACGGCTTGCTTGGCGGCTAACAGAAACGTGGTCATGCGCATCGCCCACGTATGCCCCTGTTCGATGAATCCTTTTAACTCACGCAAATGGTGGGCATGACAAAGGGCATGGGTGGCATGTGTGTATTTCGGATACGTACCGAACGCATCGTGCATCATCGTCCCTTCATATCGGGGAAGAATCCCGATATCATCGGTCGCTTTTTTTCCACGAGAAGCGTGAGGAGCCAAGTATGTATATCTCGATGTACACGCGACATGCACCCATGCGAGTTTCCCATTGATGCGCAAACTCGTTTCATCGACATGCAGGATGTTGGATTCAAGTAAGGCGTCTTCGATGATGTCCATATTTGATTCCAGCGCTTTGCGTCCTCGTTTCACCATATTGGCAAGAGTTCCCGTACTAATCGAGTGTTGATATAACGCTTCGATTGTATCACTTAAACGCTTGTACGGGATCAATTGGATATGATGTAAATAAACAACGAGCGCCGTGAGCCGTGGACCGTATTGCACATGATTCGTGACATGGGCTGGGAATTCGGCTTGTTGAACACATCGACAATGTGGACACGATTTCACTTCACGTTCATGTTGTGTCACCTCGATCGCCACAGGAGGGACATCAAACACTTGACGGATATCGACTTTGAACGGTTTGACTTCACGCAAAGAAGCCCCACATCCTTGACACGTATGCACATGGTGGACGATGCGATGATGTGGATGTTCCACTTGACGGAGCGTCGTTCCTTGATGTCCTTCTTGTCCGCCTGGCTTGTTGCCAGATGGTTGACGAGAAGAACGTGTGTTGGCAAAACGGTCAGAAGATGGGGGCCAATGGCTATTGGAGCTGTTTTTTTTCGTGCGTGCTTCCAGCTCTTGAACACGGTACTTCAGTTGTTCATTTTCTTTGCGTAGTTGTTTGTTTTCGTGACGCAAATGTTCATTTTCTTGAACGAGTTGATGAATGAGCTGTTTTTGTTGTTGAACTTTGCCGATTAAGCTCTCAACTGTAAATACAGCTTGTTGTACCATCAACATGCGATTCACCTCCTTGTCTATCAATATCCACATCATAGACAGGAAATACAAAAAATATTCAGCTCACTTTATGATGTGGCTGAATAGTTACCTCTCGGTAAAAAGCGGCCAAGCGGGCTCCCAAATCTCGTTTGTCGTGCATCAGCGGCACCAACCCTTGTGAAAAATGCGGTTTTACTTTTATATATTCGCCGCTTTCGTAAATGAAAAGATAAAAAAACCGGTGCCATTCGCCGGTTGAATGCGACAGAAACAGGAAGCCGCTTTTCGCTGTATTATTTTTGCACAACCATTTTCATCCCGCACTGGCAAAGCAATGAATGTTTCAGCCGCCGAATAGGCTGGCGGCATTGTTCACAAATCATCGGCTTGTTCATCGATCTTTCTCCCCTTTGCACTCCTTCTACATTCTATTATACACACTTTTCGTTTATAGTAAATATAAATTAAAAATTATTATCAAATGATAGTGCGGGTGATTTGGTTCCTCTTCCCATTTGTGCTACACTAATAGTGTTAATATTCTAACAAATAACAAAGGGAGGATGCACGATGTACGACATCGCCATCATCGGCGCCGGGCCTGCAGGGGCAAGCGCCGCCATTTTCGCCGTCAAAGCCGGGAAGAGAACGGTCTTGTTTGACAGCGACAAAGGCATGACAAAGCGCGCTTGGGTGGAAAACCATTACGGCGTTCCGCAAATCAGCGGCCCGGAATTGGTGGAAACCGGGAAAAAGCAAGCCGCAAAATTCGGAGCAGAATTGGTGGAAGCACAAGTGACGGATGTGCAAAAAACAGACGGGGGATTCCGTCTCGAAACAGAAGCTGGATCCTATGAAGCGAAACACGTTATCTTCGCCACCGGTTTGGCGACCGATTTAGCGGAAAAAATCGGCCTGCGCACCAAACCGGGTACGGAGCCGCGCATTAAAACGGTGCTTGACGTCGACGCCAACGGCAAGACGAACATCGACGGCATTTAGGCGGCCGGGACGGTCGCTGGCGTCAGCGTCCATACGATCATCACAGCAGGCGACGGTGCGAAAGTCGCCATCAACGTCATCAGCGAGCTGAACGGCGAACGGTACGTCGATCACGATGTATTGAAAAAATAACAACGAAGGTGTCCCAAACAGCGGGACACCTTTTCTAAATAGCGCCATGGAAACGGCCGAGATGCAAGATGACGGGCCTGAAACGTCTGTCGCGTCGTCCCCGCATGACAATAGCGGCCCCGATTCATCCAAGGACGCTTATTGTCCAATGCTCCAGTACTTCCCTTCAAAAAACAAGAGCGGGTCGCCCGGTTCGTCTTTCATCAAAATATCAGTCACTTCCCCAAAGTAAAGCGTATGATCGCCGGCCACGTACGTGCTGTGGACGTTGCATAAAATATTCGCCAACGCCTCCGGCAAAATCGGATGGCCGTTCACCCAATCGAACGAAACAGGGCGTTCTTCTTTCAGCTGGCCAGCAAACAAGCGCGACAACTCCTCTTGATCACGCCGCAAAATGTTGACGGCAAATTTCCCCGTTTGCTTGACAATGTCATGCATTCGCGCTTTATGGCCAATGGAGACGACCACCAGCTTTGGGTCGAGCGAAACGGACATAAACGCGTTCGCCGTCATCCCTTTCGCTTCCCCTTGAAATTCGGTCGTCACGACCGTCACGCCGGTTGCGAATTTCCCCATCGCGTTGCGGAATGTGCGGTCATCCATACGTTTCTCCCATCCTTCCCTTTTCGTCATCTATATAGATGCAACAAAGAAGTTTAACATATCCTTGACAGAAAAGTGGTTTGCCCATTTTCGACTGTCGAAGGCAAGCGTGTGGCTTGCCTCCGTCACGCCTTAGCGTGACGGAAGACCGAACAACGACTCGCTTCACAGACCCATTCATGGGTCTTTAAGCGGCGTTGTTCGGTCACTCGACAGTCGGATGCAATGACCGGCAAAGACGAAAAATGTTAAAGCTTTAAATTGCATCTATATAGCCATATTCTATCCTATTCGTTGGCTAACGCCAACCGACATTCATCTCCCACCTACTCACTGGGTTACACCCTTCGCGTTCCTTGAGGTGGGAGACTTCTTTCGGAAATCCGTTAAAATCAGCTCTTCTCTCACAACAGAAAACACCGATTGAGCGAAAATCATGGTTTTTCACCAGCCTTCTAGATGAGCGCCTGCCTTTCGGTTTGTTCAAATCAGACTTTTATGACGCCGTTTTCTGCGTCCGTTCCCGTCTTCCGGCTACATATTGAATGGCAAACATGGCAGCAAATAAGACCAATCCAACGATATCGCTGATTTTTTCTGGATAAATCAGCAGCAATCCTGTCACAACCGCCATGGCGCGTTCAAGAATGTTGAGTTTCCGGTACCAAAAGCCGATCATTCCCGCGCTGATGGCGAGCATGCCGATAAATGCCGAGAATACGACCCAAATCAAATACGGAACGGTCGTGTCAATCATGAGCAAGGCCGGTGAAAGCACGAACATGTACGGGATGATAAACGCCGAAATGGCGAGTTTCGTGGCGATGAACCCGGTCCGCAGCGGGCTTCCTCCGGAAATGCCGGCGGCCGCAAACGCCGCCAACGCCACCGGCGGTGTAATGTCGGCGACAATGCCAAAGTAAAACACGAACAAATGCGCAGCCAGCTCCGGCACGCCGGATGCGATGATCGCCGGCGCCGCGATCGTCGAAGTGATGACGTAGTTGGCCGTTGTTGGCGAACCCATGCCGAGAATGAGCGAAGTCAGCATCGTGAAAAAGAGCGTCAACAGCAAAACGCCGTTTGACAAATCGATCAAGCCGTTTGCCATTTTCAATCCAAGGCCGGTTTTCGTCACGACTCCGACGATGATGCCGGCTGCGGCGGTCGCCGCCGCCACGGACAGCGCGCTTCTCGCCCCGTCGACTAGCGCGTCAATGATGTCGCGCCACCCCAGCCGCGTTTCCTTTTTTAAGCCGCTGACGACAATGATCGCCACGATCGACCAGAGCGCCGCCCGCATCACGCTCATCCCGCTCATCAGCAGCAAAATGACAACGATGATCGGAACGAGCAAGTAGATTTTTCCGAGCACTTCTTTCCGGTTCGGCATTTCTTCCTCTGTCAACCCGCGCAGCCCGATTCGCTTCGCTTCAAAGTGCGTCATCATCCAAATGCCGGCAAAATATAGAATCGCTGGAATCGCCGCTGCTTTTGCGATCTCCCAATACGAAATGCCGCCGATAAACTCCACCATCAAAAACGCCGCCGCTCCCATGACCGGGGGCATGAGCTGGCCGCCGGTGGACGATGTCGCCTCCACAGCGCCGGCAAACTCTTTTCCATATCCGAGACGTTTCATCATCGGAATCGTAAACGCCCCGGACGTCACGACGTTCGCCACCGAGCTGCCGCTGATCGTTCCTTGCAGCGCGCTTGAGAACACCGCCACCTTCGCCGGACCGCCGATTCGCTTCCCGGCGACAACGAGCGCCAAGTCATTAAAATACTCCCCGACACCCGTTTTCACTAAGAAGGCGCCAAACAACAAGAAGACGAAAATGTATGTCGCTGACACGTACAGCGGCGTGCCGAAAATGCCTTCCGTCGTAAAAAACATCGTTTTGACGAGCCCTTCCAAATCAACGCCCCGATGAGCCAAAAATCCCGGCATATACGGCCCGAAATACGCATATAGCAAAAATAGCGAGGCGATGATCGTAATCGGCAGCCCGACCGCCCGCCTCGTCGCCTCAAGCACAAGCAGCACGGCGACCAAACCGACCGTAAAGTCAAGCGGCGTCATAATGCCGATGCGTTGGACGATGTCATCGAGCATCAGCGGCAAATATGCACCGACCCCGATCGACAACAGCGACAAAAGGATATTCACGATGCCGACGTCGGCGCGATGAAGATGTTTTTTCCGCGCCGGAAACAATAAAAAGATAAGCGACAAGGCAAACCCTAAATGGATCGACAATAAAATTTGTTTTGGAATCGTTTGAAAAATCGAAGCATATAACTGAAAGAGTGAAAATGAAAGCAGCCCGAAAAAGGCAATCCAGCCAAGCGGCCCTTTCAATTTGCGCGTCGCTGCTTCCGGATCATATTTTTCCAGCAATTGTTGCTGCTCCTCTGCGGATAGCTGTTCAAACTTCTCAGTCAAACAAGTTCACTCCCTTCCAGCATTGAACCAATGATAGTCGTGTCACCTTGATGCGGACAATGGAGCCGGGAGGGATGACTGTTTTTAATGTCACCATCTTCCCTTCATAAACGACGCGATGGTTGGCGACAACCCTCCCAATGCTCAACAAGATGGATGGAAATTTGCGCTCCATGCCGGTAATATAGTATTTTCCATTCCGAAGCGTAAATATCTCCCCTGGCGCCGCGTTCGCCGGCATCCCGACCGCCGTATCCTCATAGGTGAGAGCGATTTGTTCAATCGTCCCGTCAGCCAACACCTTATACGTTTCCTCGACATCTGAACGGTGGATCGAATGCGTATAGCGAATCGCGAACGTATCCCCTTGAGAAATCGGGATATACGCAGCGACCCGGCCATCCTTTTCAAACGCCAGCACCTGGCGGAAAGGAAGGAAGAAGACTGCAACCGCCAGAAGTGCACTGACCGCTGCGAACCATTTTCGCATCAGCCGCCCCCCTTCGTGGCCGGCGAAAATAAGGAAGGGCTGGCGCCATGAACCCGGCCAGTCCTTCCCGTGACACCGTTATTCCGCTTTAACTCCTTTTTCATCAAAGTATTTCTTCGCCCCCGGGTGAAGCTCGATCGACATGCCATCCAGCGCATTTTCCAGCTTGATTTGCTGGGCTTTGGCATGTTTGACCTTATCCAAGTTTTCAAAAATCGCTTTCGTCACGTTGTAGACCGTGTCTTCCGGCAAATCCGCCCGAGCGACGAGCATCGCGCGCACGGCGACCGTCGGAACGGTTTCCGCTAGCTTATACGTCCCTTGAGGCACTTCATCTTTCGCATAGTACGGGTATTTTTCAATCAGCGCATTGATTTTGTCTTCAGCGATCGGCACAATCACAACGTCTTCCGTCGCTGACAAGCCTTCCACCGCTCCCGTCGGCGTTCCCGCCGTAATAAAGGCGGCATCAATCGTGCCATCTTGGATGCCGGAGACGGAATCATCAAACGACAAGTTGCGCACTTCAATATCATCAAACGTAATGCCGTGAACTTCCAAAATTTGCTCCGCATTTGCCCGCGTCCCCGAGCCCGCTTCCCCGACAGAAACGACTTTCCCTTTTAAATCCTCAACGGACTTAATGCCCGATTTTTTCGTGGTGACAATTTGAATCGTTTCCGGGTAAAGGGTCGCGATCCCTTTCACGCTTTCAATTTTCTCTTTAAACATTAATTTTCCTTCCGTCGCGTATGTCGCGATGTCAGTTTGCGCAAATGCAATTTCCGCATCGCCCGCATCCAAAATCGCCATGTTTTCCGCCGATGCCCCCGAAGTGATGGCATTGGCGTCGATGCCCGTTTCATCTTTGATAATATCGGCAAAGGCCCCGCCAAGCGGATAATACGTTCCGCCTGTCCCGCCAGTGGCAATGCTGAGGAATTTCACGTCGCCGCCTTGCTTCCCGTCGGCCCCTTCTTGCTCTGTCCCTCCATTGCCGTTACCGTTTCCACAAGCACCAAGCAACAGCGACAGAGAAAGAACAGTCATTGCGCGCGCAAACCACTTTCGCTTCTTCATCGTCATCATCTCCTTTGCTATTTTCGATTTCCCTTTATGACTGTAGATGAGCAAAATCACTAACATAAATTTACATCGAAACAAAAAAGGAGACATGAACCCGATTCCTTGGTTAGAATAGATGTGCTACCAAACCATTCACAAGGAGGTTCATGTCTAATGAATAGATTAGCACATCATCAAGGAATTCACAAGTTTTTCACGATGTTGGGGTTGGCCCTTTATTTTTCAAAACCTGTTATGAAGCATCTCGTTCATATCGTGGATGTGATGATCACGTAGGGCTTTTCGGGAAAACAGCTCCATGTGGCATAAAGGGTACCCTGTTTGTTTCTTTTTACATGGTAATTATTGTTATGAAAATTGCTCATCTACAGTTTATGATTTATGATTATATTGCACCGAACATATTTTCACAACCATCATATTATTTCCTTAGTTCTGTTTTTCTATTAATCATGCAGAACGGCAGGGAAAACCCCACACTTTCCGACCAAACCGTGGTTGCAGAAGGAAGCAAAGTTCAAGTTTTGCAAAGCTTCCCTATTTGACAAAATCCGGATTTCACCCCGCATTCCCTCATAAATCATCAGTTCGTTATCACTAAACAACAGATAACCGGCCGGCTGTCCGCCGGCCATCACGACTGTCTCATCATGCATGATCAACACTCCTGTACTTCCCTTCAAAAAAATTGTTGCTCACAACGGCGCCCGTATACGGTTTGAACTCGACAAGCCCTTCCGCTTCAAGCTGGCGGATCGCCGACCGCGACGTGGACAACTTGCACTTCCGTATAGAAATCAAAGCTGTAATGCCCGCCTTCGCGGCCGATGCCGCTGTATTTCGTCCCACCAAACGGGATGCGCAAATTGCGGACGTTCGGTGAATTGACCCACGCCATCCCGCTTTCGATCGCTTGGGCGACGCGGTGGCCGCGCTTCATGTCGTTCGTCCAGACGTACGCCGCCAATCCGTACTTCACATCGTTCGCCAACCGAATGGCCTCTTCTTCACTCGTGAAAGACATGACGGCCATGACCGGTCCGAAAATTTCTTCCTGCGCCACTTTCATATCGTTGCGGCAGTTAAGCAATAATGTCGGGGGCACAAAGTTGCCGCGCTCCAGCCCTTTCGGAACGCCCGGGGCATAGACGTCCGCCCCTTCCTGTTTGGCGTTCTCAATATAGCGGTTCACCAGCTCCCAATGATCGCGATGAATGAGCGGTCCCAGTTCGGTCGCGGGGTTCATCGGATCGCCGACTTCGTCATGGCTGACGATCCATGGGCTGAGCGGCATCGCCTGGTCGCGGTTTTTGACGCGGAAATTCGGCCGGTAATAATTTTCTAAGTAATCGCGGACTGCGTAATCGTTGGCAATGGTGTAGCCGGAAATGTAGTCGTACGCCTGTTCCGCCCTCACCCGGCGGGCCGAGCGGCCGATCACCACCGCAAGCTCGCATTCGTAATGCATCATGTTCACCCCCTCCGGGCGTGACGGAAATGCCGTGCGTGCCGCTTTCAATATGCCAATCGATGAGCGCGGCAAGCGCCGCAAAATCCACGTTTCCTTCCTCATCAAACGGCGTGTTGCCGGCGCAATGGAAGACCGGCCAAACCGCGTTATACATGCGCGATTTTGCGGATTGGCCGCTTCTCCTTCTCCACCGGGTGCACGGCGCCGGACAGTACGAGCGGGTCATCGAGGAATGCCGCCGCCATGGCTTTGAACCGAACGTTCTATGCGAATGCCCGGACGCGACCATATTGCTCTCCCTTGTCGCCCAAGGCCTCGGGGCCACCATTGTGCCGCAATCCACTGTAGCCTTGTTTCGCCTCCCCGGCATCAAGGTGCTGGAGATCATCGACTCTTCGATGACAGCGGAAGCCGCCGCCATCCTCGACCGACAACGGTATTTACCAAAAAGCGCCTGAACATTCCTCGACGTGCTCCAAACCGCTGCGGCCCGCGCCGCCGGCGGACAACATGAAGAAAGATAGCGATTCCTCCAATCATGGACGCTCAAGTGAAGGGAAAAAACAACATTGGCGTCATCTCTTCGTTGCGCCGCCCTTTTTGTTCAACGACCGGCTTTCCAAAAAAAAAATCAGGCGCCGTTGGGCGCCTCATCACAACCCTGCCGACCGCTGCAGCCGCTTGGCGATTTCCAAAAAATCTTCGGCCGAAATCCCGGGAGCGAATTCTTCCGGCACTTCGTCCAAATCGGGGATCGCCCCCCCTTGGGGCGCTCCTTCGACCACCTCGAGCGGCTGGCCGTCGCTTGGATGGGTTCCTTTCCAAATGCGGCCGATTTCTTTGTAATAGCGATCGCTGAACGTATAAAGTCGGCGGTGGACGCCTTGATCCTCATACTTTCTCGCCGCATCGAACACGCGGTTATCGAGGTTCGGGATTGGCAGAAGCTTCGTCACATCAACGCCCGTCGCCACTTCCAACGCCTTGGCGTACGCCAAAACATGAACTCCCCCGCGCACAAGCAAGTAGCCGATCATCTCGCGGGCGGTAGGGTGGTCCGTCATTTCATAGACGCGCATTTTATGCGTGCGCGCTCCGCATTCCAGGAAAAAGTTGTGAAGCAAATCCAAAATCAAGTTGCCGCTGTTGAACACGTACTCCCCCGTCCACGCCTTCCCCATCGAATCGCCGGGAAACGCCGTCTGCGCCGTCGCGATAAAATGATACGTATTGCGCTTGTCTTTCGCATCCTTCATCGGCGCTGTATCCGGATCACCTGGATGGGTGGAGCCGGTCAAGCAAAGGTTGATCGCATTGGACACGAGCTCGACATGGCCAAACTCTTCGGCGGTGATGCTCGCCACCAACTCGTAAAACGGGCGCAGCTTCTTTTTTTGCCGAAAATTGAATGACTGAAACAAATAATTGTTTAACGTCGACATTTCTCCGAAACGGCCGCCAAGCAGCTCCTGGACAGCGGCAGCCGCATTGGGGTCCGCGTATTTGGGCTCCGGCAATTCAATCGCCAGCCGGTCGATCCGCTGAAATACCACGATTCTCTTCCTCCTTTTCCATTAATCGCTGAGGCGAACAGACACCACTTGCGCCAAGCGGATGTAATAAACCGCCTGATGCGCTGAGATGACGATATGGTCCGGCTTCACATCCCTCACCGTTCCTTGGATCGAACCGCGGACGGTTTCCACTACCACTTCTTTGCCGTTCAAAGCTTGGAAAGCGTGGTACACATACGGGTCAACCAGGGCAATGAGCTGCGGTGACGAAGCATGGGACACGTAGGGCTGGTTCATTCTCATTTCCTCCCTTTTGATGCGTTGAAGAAGATTCCCTTTTATCCATATGCCGCCCCATGCAGAACAATGACAAAAAAACCCAACGTCGAGAAAAGAAAGCGGCCTGATGCTCAAGGACATTCAAGCCGCTTCCAAAGATGTTTACGCCGCTAGAAAGCGGCGAATGCTCGGAATCTTTTGCACCACAAAACGGTCAAACAGCCAAAAAACGGTGAGCAATCGGCGAAAATGGTGTGAAATGAAACGGCCGGACAGACTAGTCCGCCTCGTCATCCAATCAACCCAAGACGTAGCGCTTTTGCCACCGCTTCCGTCCGATTTTTGGCGCGAAGCTTCCTTTTGCCAAGCGCTTCGCCGATCCGCTTCCATTCCCGGTTCAATTCCGCCGCATACCTATGCAAGATGTCGGCCGCTTCATGAAGCAAACGAAGCAAATGATCATTTCATTCCTTCGACATCCACATCCTCCCCCCGCATCCCCGCTAGTGATCGACTACTTTGATCATCTACTTTCTTAATTCGATGGGTCAATTCCTTCTTTTACCCGTCACGGTTGTCCAACAGCACTAAAAAAATCCGACAAACATAGGGATGTAATGGAATGCATAATTATCATAAAATTTAAACATATTTAATGAAGCGCTTACAGGTCTGATCATTCAAAAAAGGGGGAGGAGAAACGCCATGGAAATGGCAACAAAACCGGTCATCAACGCAATCTGTTTCAAAATATGTTACATCTTCAAAAACAACGTACAATGCAAGGTAAAAACGCGGTGCAAAATCCGCGCAAAATTCTTGCAAATTCGATGGGCTTCTTTCGGATTCTTGAAAAAGCAAAAACGACCGCAAACACGGCCGTATCAAGAGGTTCACTATTTTTAATCCGAAACAGCAACATGTTGGAAATGGAGACGGTGGGAGTCGAACCCACGTCCAGAGGCATCGCCACTTAAGCATCTACGAGCGTAGTCGGTATATTTCGCTTCGCCGTCCGTTCCGCCTACCGACAGGCCTCCCGGCGGCTAGCCTGGTTCATCTCTTCCCTCATCCTCAGGCGGCGGATTTGGGCGTAGCCCGCTTCATATGAGCCCCTCGAACGCCACGCGGGCGATGGCGGGAGGAGCTAGCTGCAGCAATTAGGCAGCTAAAGCGTAGTTTTGTTTGCCAGTTATCTTTAGGTGACGTTTTTACGAGGACGTCCCCCTCGGCTCGCCGCTTAAGCTCGACCTACCCCTGTCGAATCCGGATCGTCCCCGCGGTGCGAAGAGATCGGAACAGCTTAAGCATCGGATAACTGGCTGTTGCACTTTTTATTATACCATGACGCGGTGCATTTTCAATGGGAATGTTTTCAATCTCGCCAAAAAACAGGCTCTTCTCCGAATGTTGTGCCGGATGATTGAGAACACGGCTTCTTGGCACTTGCCAAGAAAAATCAGCCCATCCCATTTTCCGTACACGGCGACGCAAGAAATGCCCCCGCTTGCCGCGATGAACCAAACATCCCTCCGCCGTTCCCAAACCGGCAATGCCCGCCAAAAGCCCGATGTTTCAGGCTCCCGCCCTCGACAAATGCCCGCTCGGCGGCTTGCCTCTCTACAGTTTTTGCCGCTCGCGGAACGCCCGCTCGATTTCGCGCTGCGCTTCTTTCCGCTTCATGTCTTCCCGTTTGTCGTATTTTTTCTTCCCTTTGGCCACCCCGAGCTCCACTTTGGCAAAGCCGTTTTTAATGTACAGTTTGAGCGGAACGAGCGTATACCCTTGCTCTTTCGTGTAGCCGATCAGCTTGTTGATTTCGCGGCGGTGCAAAAGGAGCTTTCTCGTCCGCAGCGGATCATGGTTGTAGCGGTTGCCTTGTTCATACGGGCTGATATGCATGTTATGGAGAAACACTTCCCCTTTTTCCACTTTGGCGAACGAATCTTTCAAGTTCACCCGGCCGTTGCGGATCGATTTGATTTCCGTCCCTTGCAAAACGAGGCCGGCTTCATACGTTTCTTCGATGAAATAGTCGTGGTGCGCTTTTTTGTTTTGGGCGATCACTTTTCCTTCGCCTTTCGGCATCCGTTTTCCCCCTCCTCATTGTAGCGTTTCTTATTTTACCAAAAACGAAAAAGAAGGAAAAGCCGCCCGTTCGGCTTTTCCTCACCGTTTTTTCTTTTTCTTCTTTTTCGCCTTCGCGCTGCGGTTTGAGCCGCTTTGCGCTTTCGGCTCCGCCTTCGCTTTTCCTTTCTTTTGCTTTTTCCCTTCAATGACGACCGGAGCGGCTTTCGCTTTCGGCGGACGGCGTCCCTTCATGCCGACGACTTCAAAATCGACGATCCGTTCGTCTTTGTTCACGTTGATGACGCGGACGGTGATTTCATCGCCGATGCGGTACATTTTCCCGGTCCGTTCGCCGATCAATGCGTAGTGGCGTTCGTCATAGCGGTAATAGTCGTCCGTTAAGTAGCTGACGTGCACCAAGCCTTCGATCGTGTTCGGCAGCTCAACGAACAAGCCGAAGTTCGTCACCGAGCTGATGATGCCGTCAAACTCCATCCCGATTTTGTCTTCCATAAACTCGGTTTTCTTCAGATCGTCCGTCTCCCGCTCCGCCTCAACGGCGCGCCGCTCCATATCGGAAGCGTGTTCCGCAATTTCAGGCAGCTTTTCCGCCCATTTTTGCTGGGTGTCAAGATCCATCTGGCCGTTAATGAGATACGTCCGGATCAACCGATGGACGATCAAATCCGGGTAGCGGCGGATCGGCGACGTAAAATGGGTGTAAAACTCAGTCGACAGGCCGTAATGGCCGAGGCTCTCGGCGTCATAGCGCGCCTGCTTCATCGACCGAAGCATGACGGTCGAGATCACCATTTCTTCCGGCTCGCCGCGCACCGCTTCGAGAATTTGTTGCAAAGCGCGCGGATGGATTTGGTTGCCCGTTCCTTTCACGACATAGCCGAAGTTCGTGATGAACTCTAAAAAGCGTTGCAGTTTTTCCGGCTTCGGATCCTCGTGAACACGGTAAATAAATGGCACGTTCAACCAATGGAAATGCTCAGCGACCGTTTCGTTCGCCGCCAGCATAAACTCTTCAATCAACCGCTCAGCGACCGACCGCTCGCGCAAGACGACATCGTACGGCTTGCCGTTTTCATCGACAAGCACCTTCGCCTCCTTAAAATCAAAATCAATCGCCCCGCGCTTCATCCGCTTCGCCCGCAAAATGTCGGCAAGCTCAGCCATCAACTCAAACATCGGCACAAGCGGCGCATATTTTTCCCGCAAGGCTTCGTCTTTGTCAACGAGAATTTTATTGACATCGGAATACGTCATCCGTTCCGCCGTGCGGATGACGCTTTGGAAAATGTCATGGCGGACGACTTCTCCTTGCGAGGTGATTTCCATTTCGCACGACAGCGTCAGCCGATCGACTTTCGGGTTGAGCGAGCAAATGCCGTTCGACAGCCGATGCGGGATCATCGGGATGACGCGGTCAACCAAATAAACGCTCGTGCCGCGCTCATACGCCTCGCGGTCAATAGGCGAGCCTTCCTCAACATAGTAGCTGACATCGGCGATATGAACGCCGAGCTTATAGTTGCCGTTTTCAAGCTTTGTCACGGTGACGGCATCGTCCAAATCCTTCGCATCTTCCCCGTCGATCGTGACGATCATCTCGCCGCGCAAATCGCGGCGCCCTTCCAAGTCTTTCTCCGTAATGACATCCGGCACCCGGTTGGCGTGCTCGATCACGTCTTCTGGAAATTGAAGCGGAAGGCCGTATTTATAGATGATCGCCAAAATGTCGACGCCCGGGTCGTTTTTATGGCCGAGAATTTGGACGACTTCCCCTTCAGCGCTCATTCGTCCTTCCGGGTACGAGGTGAGCCGGGCGACGACTTTATGCCCTTCGACCGCGCCGTTCGCCGCGTTTTTCGGAATGAAAATGTCGTTGACGATCCGCTTGTCATCCGGGATGACAAAGCCGAAATATTTGCTTTCCGTGTACGTGCCGACGACTTCTTTCACCCCGCGCTCCACAATGCGGACGATCGTTCCTTCGCGGCGCGCCCCCGATGAATCGGCTTGGACGCGCACAAGCACCGTGTCGCCATGCATCGCGTTTTTCAGTTCGGACGGCGGGATGAAAATATCATCCAGTCCCGGCTCCTCCGGTGTGACAAACGCGAATCCTTTCGGGTGGCCAATCACCTTGCCGCGCACGAGATTCATCCGCTCGGGCACACCGTAGCGGTTGCTGCGCGTCCGGACGACGAGTCCTTCCTCTTCCAGGGCGACAAGCGTTTTGACAAACTCCTTGAATCCATCGGCATCCTCGATGCCAAACGCTTCTTCCAACTCTTCGACCGTCATCGGCTTATACGCCTCATCGCGCATAAACGTTAAGATGCGTTCGGCCAACACATGATCCATTGTCCATCCCCTCCTTTCTCCATTACCAATCTAACGATTCAAGAAATGCATAAATATCTTCATGCAGCTGATCTTTTTCTTGATCAAGCGTAATCACATGGCCTGATTGCTCATACCACTTGATTTGTTTGACCGGCGATTCAATTTCGTTATAAATGATGTTCGCGCTGTCCGGGTTGATCATCTCATCATGGCGCGCCTGCACAACAAACGTCGGGGCATAAATCAAATCAAGATGGTCACGCACATCGGCGATCAGCTCCTGCAGCGCCTTTAACGTCTTCATCGGCGTCTGCTTGAACTTCTCCATCTCCTGTTCGATCTGCTCCTCTGATTTTCCTTCCCGCTTTTTATACTCGCGCGCATACTCGAGCACGCCTTCGTACATCGTTTCCTCGCTTTTGATGTACATCGGCGCGCACATCGTCACAATGCCCTCTATAGGTACAGTGTAACCTAATTTCAATGAAAATACGCCTCCAAGCGACAGTCCGGCGACGGCGATTTTTTCGTAGCCCTTGTTTTTCAAAAACTCGTAGCCGTTCATGACATCTTGCCACCAGTCATCCGGCCCGGTGTGGACGAGCTCCTCAGGCGGCACGCCGTGTCCTTTGTAAATAGGCGCATGGCACGTATAGCCTTTGGATTCTAAAAAACGCCCGAGCATCCGAACATCAGCGGAATTGCCGGTAAACCCATGCAACAGCAGCACCGCCCGCTCCCCGGCTTCAAAGAAAAACGGCTTCGGCGGAACAATTTTCATCATTCGTTCTCCTTCCTTTCTTGCTGAAATAGAAAAGGCAGCCCGCTTCTCTTTGGACCGCCCCCGTTTTTTGCTTATGATGGTTGGACATAAACAACAAGAATCGCCAACACAAAGAACAAAACGGCCAACACAACCGTCACGCGCTGAAACACCGCATCGAGCCCGCGTGCTTTCTGCTTCCCGAACAATTTCTCGGCGCCGCCGGTAATCGCCCCCGACAGCCCGGCGCTGCGGCCCGACTGCAACAAGACCACCGCGATCAGCGCGATCGACACAATGACAAGCAGCGTCACAAGCAAGGCATGCATGCCTGACACCTCCAACGACCGACATTGCAATACTTTCACTATACCATAGATCGCCGTTGGCGGCAACTGGCGGGCCTGTCTCAACACGACGAAAGGCACAAATTCACTTTTCCGTGAAAATCCCCACCACTTGGTGAGTGCGGTATACGCTCCTGATCCGTGAGGGTATACTGAAAATGGCCAAAAAAGGCAATAGGAAAGCAGAGGTGCCCGATTTTAGGCATCTCGTATAACCTGTCTGCCTTTTGGCTAGACTAAATAAGTTGTGGTTGGCGGAACGGCTCTTTGCGGGAGATCATGCAAAAGATGATCACCAACATCCGCCGAGCAATGGCGATGAGGGCTTTTTTCTTCCCGCACCGGGCCGCCAACGACCAAAACTTTCGGGACAAGGGATGCGTCTTGGATCGAGCTGCTGACCATGCCGCCTCGCATAACGCCGATCGGAGATGGGGATTGCCTTTTGTCGTGCGCGTGCTCTTTCGCTTTCCGGCGCTTTCATGGTTGCCGGGGGACAATCCAGTCCATGAAGCCGCCCGTTCCGGCGTTTCAAAGACGCTCATGTCGGTTCCCATCTCGGCGATGATGACGGCGGCGGTTTGTTTTTTCACTCCGGGCATGGTCATCAGCAGGTTCACTTCCTCGCGATACGGCTCGAGCAGGCGGTCGATGTGTTGGTCGACTTCTTCGATGAGCCGCTCCAATTCCTCAACGTGTTTCCACAAGAGGCGAAGGAGACGGAGCTCGTGTTCGGTCAAGGTGCCGAGCAGCGAATCGTACACCGCTTGCTTTTTCTTTTTGAGCCTTCCGCGCAGGCATTCATCCAACTCGTCCTTGTCCACGTATCCCTTCTCCAGCAGCCGGGCGAGGATGTCTTTTCCGGAAACGCCGAAGAGATCGGAGAGGACCGAGCCGAGTTTGACATTGGAAGACTCGAGCACTTTTTGAATCCGGTTTTTCTCCGAAGTCAGCTGTCCGACCCACTTTTTGCGGAGGCGGGTAAAATCCCGCAATTCGCGAATATCCGCTGGGGGGACGAAACTTTTTTCAACGAGTCCATGGCGGAGCAGCTTGGCGATCCACTCGGCGTCAGAGACATCGGTTTTTCTTCCCGGGACATTTTTGATCCGCTGCGGATTGGCCAGTGTCAAGTCGACATAGCCCTCGAGGAAGGCGAAGACCGGTTTCCAATACACGCCGGTGGATTCCATGGCGACATGGGTGACGCCATGTTCTTCGAGCCACTCAAGCAGGTCGCCAAGTCCCTTCGAGAACGTGGAGAAGGTTTGAATGTCCTTTTGAATGTGTCCATCTTCTTCCCATAGCGCGCAGGCGACGATGGTTTCGGCATGAACATCCAATCCTGCGCAGCGAGGATAGATGACATCCATGATGAAAATCCTCCTTTTCGATGATCGAGTGCGCAAACAGTGAATCCACGGGAGACATGCGGCAGTTTTCCGTTCGTCGTCACCTTTCCTCTATCACAGGAAAGGGCGGACAATGGGTGGTGCACCCAGTGGATTCAAACACTTTTCCGTACAGGGTCTAAGCCACCATTAAGCATAACGTCCTGTTAAACTGTTTGCGCCTATTCTTCATTATGGGAAGAAAAGGGGGATTTTCATCCCTGGGTGGAGGGCAAACCATTGCCCATGGATCTTTTCCGTGAAACATTTTTGTGAAACATTAGATTGGAAAGCCCCTCATCTAAAAGTTTTAAAAAAATACAAGCCAGAAGATGCTCAAATGGAGGAAATCGATGAAATCATTGACGAATGCCTGGCAAAAATCGCAACGTATCTGACCTGATCTGATCGGCCTGGAGGCAACGGAAGAATGGAACGGTGTTGAAGGAAAGACTGCGTTTCCTGTCTTTGCAAGACAGCTGAATCGGAGGGCGGGGGCCAAAAAAATTCCCTGCCTCTACCCCTTTGCATAGATGGGGGAACGTTTCATCCTCCATCTGCTTGACGCTCCATGCCTCGGGCGCGGTATGATCATTGTCGTCCGCAGCCGAAATGCGTTACAATAGAAAGCAAATCGGCAACGACTGGAGGGACTTCAATGGCAAGACCGGACGAACGAGTCGTCATCGCGATTGACGGCTATCAATTCAAACGGGCGCGCGAGGCAAAGGAAGGGAAAATTTTCGTCACCTCGCCGATCGGGGCGAACTTTACGTTTGACATCAACGTCATGCGCAAGCTCATCGAGGCCATCGACCGCGACCCGGCGCTCGCGGAACAGTTCGGGCTTCCTTCCCGAGGGGCGAACGAATAAAAAGGAACGGCGGTTGGCCGTTCCTTTGTTGGTTTAGCGGAGAGAGGCCGAAGCTCCATTTTTTCCGCAGACGGCGGTGCTCCCTCACGAATCAAATCTTCTAGCGTCCTTGCCATGCCGCCCGCTCGCGGCCGAACGGGTCGTCCTCGACATGGCTGGCGGCCGAAAAGACAAAGGCCGCCTTGCGCTCGTTCGTATACGCCGGCCACGCTTCCGGCAAGTGAGCACCGTTCGGGTCTCCGGTGCGGGCAAACGAGAGCCAAGCGTAATGCATTTCATTGGCGATCGCCTCGCGCTCCGGCCGGTTGCCGACGAAATTCGCGACGCCCGGCTGATGGAGATTGTGAAACACAAACGGCAGCTCGAGCGCGTGGCATGCTTTCAGCTGGCCGCCGAACACCGGCGTCTCATAGTCAAAGCGGTACATGTACACATCCGCCCCTTGCGCCGCTTGGGCGTCCGCCGTCCGCAGCATCCCCTCGACAAATACGCGGTACGTCATGATGCGAAGCCACGTTTGCCAAGTAGGCGCCGACGGCTCCGCCGTTTCTTTGTAATAGCGGATGGCCTCTTCTGGCACCGGCCCGACTTCCCGGTTGATTCGGTCAAGAAGTTCCTTTTCGCCAAGCTTTGTCCATGACGGATCCGTCAAGGTAAACAAGTTGTACTCGTCTTTCGTCACGCCGATGAGAATCGGAATGCCGCTGGCCGCCCCGTAGCGGAGCGCTTCGATCGGATGGCGGCGCAATACGCGGCCATCCACCACCGGACCGTACATGACCCCTGGACCGAGCGACAGCGCCGCCCGCAGCAGCTCCTCGGCAGGAATCGACAACAGCCGTTCGCGGTCGCCCGGACGGATGCCAGCCTTATCAAGAATGCGTTCGGTCATCGCCATCGCGGTCTCCGGCGAACGGAGAAGAAGCGATCCCGAACCGCTTTGCAACATGGCGCGCCGAAACAGCCCGCTGGCCTCCGGAAGCGACAACAGCACGCCGACGCTCGCCGCTCCGGCCGATTCACCGAAAATCGTGATGTTGTCCGGATCACCACCAAACGCCGCAATGTTCTCCTTCACCCAGCGCAGCGCCGCCACTTGGTCCAAAATGCCGAGATTCCCGGCTTGCGCGTACGCTTCGCCGAACGAATCACCGAGATGCAAAAAGCCAAACACGTTCATTCGGTAGTTGATCGTCACGACAACGACATCGCCGTGTTTCGCGAACGCCGTCCCGTCATACCACGGCGAAGAACCCGAACCGAACAAAAAGGCGCCGCCGTGAATCCAAAACAACACCGGGCGCTTCTTCCCATCCGCCGCCGGCGACCAAATGTTCAAGTACAGCCCGTCTTCGCTCGGCGCCTCGCTCATCCGCCCGAGCAATCCGCTGAAAATCGGATCCGACGGCTGCATCACGACAGGACCGAACGATGTCGCCTCCCGCACCCCATCCCACGCATCGGGCGGCTCCGGCGGCAAAAACCGGCGCTCACCGACCGGCGCTTTCGCGTACGGAATTCCTTTCCAAACAAAAACGCCTTCATTCATTTCCCCGCGCAACCGTCCGTACCTTGTTTCAACAACGGTTCGCTCCATCCCCATACCTCCTGAATATTCAAATGATTCAAGAAATATTATAAACCACCACCCCTCCCACGTCCATCGTTTTGCACCCGCATGAGAGGTGCTCATGCTGCTTCGAAAAGAGAGATGCCTCGCCCATGTACAAAAGTAAAGATAGCCGCAGCCGAAGCAGTGAACACCATGAAGGAGATGATTCGAGGCGCGATCACGCCAAAAACATTTTGTTTAAGTCACTCCATGCATGGTATCAAACTCAAGCCCCCAATGTATACGGATTTCCCGGACTGCCGCCAATGCCAGCGCGCCGGTTCACAATGTTGCCCCATGCGTCATACTCGTATTGGACAACGACATTTCCGCTTGCGTCCGTCAATGCCACGACATCTCCATGACCGTTCAAATGATAGTAGTAAGTGGCTCCGCCTTTCGTCATCGTGACCGGGTGGCCCAATGCGTCCCATGTATATTCCGCTGTGATGATGTTGTTGGCGTCTGTTTCAGCCGATAAACTAAGAAATACGTATCATCCCCTAAAAACAGATCCATGATGCCAATCCTAGCATCATGGATGCTCATTAGTTAAAGAAATGGACGATCCATTCCATATCTTCCAACTATAACACATAATAATCACATCGCTTTCGTTACACCATTCTCCTATGATTTGACGTTCTTCCTCCGTCAACTTCTCTAGGCATTAGCTCAATAACCGGCAAACGTAACGAACATTTCCGTGTTTCTTGCCCCCCTTTGTCCACATATTTGCGACAACGTTCTAACACATCGGTAAACAGCTGAATGACATGAAAATAATCCACCACATGTGTCGTCTCTGGGCAAACCCCTTGAATCGCTTTTTTCATCGCTTGGGACCCAATCGCTCACGACACACATGAGTCCATGCACGTCCAATGGCTTCCTGTTCTTTCCTGCTTCACTGGCATACACTTCTCCCGGCATCCATGATCGCCACTCCGTAGTCATGCCCTTTTCGAAAAGCAAACTCATTTTCACGAAAAGCCCTTGGAACGAGGAAAGGCTGTTTGAGAAGCTTCAAGAACGGGTTCTTCCCCAGATCGAACGCCTGGCCAAACGGACCCCAATCAGCCCCTTTTCCTTTCGATGGATGATACGATTTGCCAAAAAACGAAGCCTTCGTCACGGGCAACGCACGTCATTCAAGGATGTGATTGTCATGACTCCCATAAAGATCATCAAATGGTCTGGGGGCATTCGCTCGTTTGGCTGATGGTGCACACCTTCACGCAAGCGTTTCCGTTCGCGTTCCACTTGTATGACAAAAAGGTGGAAACCAGCAAAATGGACCTGGCAATCGAGATGCTTTCCTTGTTCAA
The DNA here is from genome assembly GCF_030369615.1 of Geobacillus stearothermophilus ATCC 12980. NCBI lineage: Bacteria > Bacillati > Bacillota > Bacilli > Caryophanales > Anoxybacillaceae > Geobacillus > Geobacillus stearothermophilus. Next base: position 2,453,950 of record NZ_CP128494.1, read on the forward strand.
AGGGAAACGGGCTCGTCCGATGTATGTGCTTATGGATTCATGGTATCCGTCCAAGGAACTCATCGAAGCCTGCCTGAAACAGGGATTCCATGTCATCGCCATGCTCAAGACGAACCGGATTCTTGATCCGAAAGGCATCGCCATCCAAACCAAGTCGTTGGCCCGCTATATCAAGCCTCAAGCCCCCGCCTCGTCACGGTGGGTCAGGAGCGTTACCGCGTGTATCGCTATGAGGGGTCGATCCATGGCCTCGATGACGCGGTGGTGCTGCTGGCTTAGAAGGCGGATCAGCCGATGACTCCGGACCATCTCCGTGTCTTCTTGAGCACCGATCGGGAGCTTAGCGACGAAGACATCTCGCGTTACGATGCCCAGCGTTGAACGAGCGAATGCGCTTTCCAGCAGGCGAAAGAGCAACTGAAGCTAGATGGATACCGCGTTCGCCATGTTCGGGCGGTGAAACGGTATGGGGCAGTGGTGCTTTAGCCTGCGTGTACAGCATTGCCGAATCCCAACAAACCCTTTCCGCTGGGCTGGAGTTGCTTCGATCGCGGAAAGGCCACAGCATCGTCGAGTTCATTGATAACGCTGCGAAGCAAGATATTCCCATTGATGCGATCAAAAAACAGCTCCATGTCGCCTAAGGAGTACCCTGTTTACCTCTTATGACATGGAAATTATTATAATGAAAAATACTCATCTACAGATAAAAAAACTATTTAAAACATTTCTATATTTTGTTAAAATTATATAAAAGATTTTGTTCAATCCATTTTCCAGTAAAAGGTGAAAGTGTAAATGAAGAAAATAATTCTTCCTGTAATTTTATTTATCAATCTTGTTTTTATAGTGGGTTACCTCATAGATACCGGGTTCCCCTTCGGTTCTTTATGGCTGGTATGGCTACCCTTTTTCGTTGCTGGTATCATCCTGTCCATTATGTTTCTAGTTCGTTATAGAAAGGAATCCAATGCCAACCTATTTTTATCGCTTGCTGTCTTGTTAAGTAGCCTTAGTTCTTTAGGTCTTTGGAGTTTTTATTATTATTTAGCCCGTGTTATGGGAGGATAAGAGCACGAAAAGAGAAGGTTGGAATAGACCTTCTCTTTTCATAAAAACATTTAGAAAATGCTACCTAATTTTCCTTGCGAGCACAATAATCCAAACTCGGCAACCATCCACCAGTCCGGATCATAAGTAGCGTATGCACAGAGATATCATTCGTAATCGCAACCATCGTCTCCTTTCCCAAAATTAGCCCAACAACGATCGTGAGCTTGGCAGCATCGGTCTAATGCGTTAATTGGTGTTCCACTTCTACACTTAGCTCCAAAGTAATTTTGGTAACAATATTTTTCATTACCAGAACCATAGGAAACTAAGCATCCCTCATACCAGGCTTCGGGTGCGATTTCACCTTCCATTATTTTATCAGTCCCCATTGGTTTTTTAAGCTCTTCTACAAACAAGAAGTAAGAAGCTTCAAAAGGAATTTCAACTTATCTCTAGGAGCCCGGTGATTTACTTAGCAACGAGGTAAAACCTATATTTTCTCAAATTCAGAAACCTTGATAAAACGTGCTTTTGTTTCTCATTCAGCTTCGTCGATTTCTCAAGTATCCTCGTTTTTCACCGGCCTTCTAGAGACAAAGATGTGATTGTTTAAGTATGAGAGTGAAATCATGGGAAATATTTGCAAGAAAATTAAAAAATATAATCAAATCAAAATTGATCTTCTCAAAATAGTTAAGTGTATTGATTGTTGTACGGAAGATGAAAAAGAACTTTACCAGAACAAAGAAGTGACAAGCTTGTTGCCCAAATGATTCGCCGATTTGTTTGAAATCCCTAAGACCCAATATTCAATCACTGTGTATGTAATGGGTGTAATATGGGAAAACGATTGCCTTCTTTTTGTCTCCACCGCCCTTGACGATTCTTTCCCACCTTTGTCGGGTGTTGGTCAAGGGCGACTCCATCCTTGAACATCCCTCCGATACTCAAGGGGATGGTCTATGTGGAGTCTTCATAACGCGCTTTTGACGCGACCCTTTGCTATCCTCGCCCGCCGCAAAAAAAGGCACCTTTCTTGGCAAACAGCCGAAAGGTGCCTGTAATGATTCTGTTATCGGTTATTTTTTCAAATTGTAAAACGAACGAATGCCTTGGTAAATAGCCGTATGGCCGAGTTCATCCTCAATGCGGAGCAGCTGGTTGTATTTCGCGACGCGGTCGGTGCGCGACGGCGCGCCTGTTTTGATTTGGCCGGCGTTGGTGGCGACGGCGATGTCGGCGATCGTGCTGTCTTCCGTTTCGCCGGAGCGGTGCGAGACGACAGCCGTGTAGCCGGCGCGTTTCGCCATTTCGATGGCGTCAAACGTTTCGGTGAGCGTGCCGATTTGGTTCACTTTGATCAAAATCGAGTTGCCGACGCCTTTTTCAATGCCTTCGGCCAGTTTTTTCGTGTTCGTGACGAACAAGTCGTCACCGACAAGCTGCACTTTTTTGCCGAGTCGCTCGGTCAGCAGTTTATGGCCTTCCCAGTCGTTTTCATCGAGCCCGTCTTCGATCGAGATGATCGGATATTTCGATACAAGCTCTTCATACCAAGCGACCATTTCTTCCGACGTTTTCACAACGCCTTCGCCTTCAAGATGATATTTGCCGTCTTCTTTGTTGTACAGCTCGGATGAAGCAACGTCCATGGCGAGCATCACTTGTTCGCCCGGTTTGTAGCCGGCTTTTTCGATCGCTTCGATGATCGTTTGCAGCGCTTCTTCGTTCGATTTCAAGTTCGGGGCGAAGCCGCCTTCATCGCCGACCGCGGTGTTGTAGCCTTTCGATTTCAGCACCGCTTTTAAGCTGTGGAAAATTTCCGCCCCCATGCGCAGCGCTTCGCGGAAGCTTTCCGCCCCGACTGGCATGATCATAAATTCTTGAATGTCGACGTTGTTGTCCGCATGCGCGCCGCCGTTTAAAATGTTCATCATCGGCACCGGCAGCGTTTTGGCGTTAAAGCCGCCTAAGTAGTGGTACAGCGGCAAACCAAGCTCGTCCGCCGCCGCGCGGGCCACGGCAAGCGAAACGCCCAAAATGGCGTTGGCGCCAAGTTTGCTTTTGTTTTCCGTGCCGTCAAGCTCAATCAACGCGCGGTCGATCGCCACTTGGTCGGTCACTTCAAGGCCGATGATTTCCGGCGCGATGATTTCGTTGACGTTTTCGACCGCTTTTAACACCCCTTTGCCGAGGTAGCGGTTTTTGTCGCCGTCGCGCAGTTCGACTGCTTCATATTCCCCAGTCGAGGCGCCGCTTGGCACCAGGGCGCGGCCGAAACCGCCTTCTTCTGTATACACTTCCACTTCTACGGTTGGGTTGCCGCGCGAATCGAGCACTTCGCGAGCGTAGACATCGATAATGGCAGACATGGGAACACACTCCTTTTCGTATCGTTTTCTCAAGATCATCATTATTTGACAATCAACGATTTCCCCGTCATTTCTTTCGGCTGCGGCAAGCCGAGCAAATCGAGCATCGTCGGCGCCAAATCGCCTAAGATGCCGCCGTCTCTAAGCTTGATGCCTTTTTTCGTCACGATGACCGGCACCGGATTCGTCGTATGAGCCGTTTGCGGCTTGCCGTCCGGCGTCAATACTTCATCGGCGTTGCCGTGGTCGGCGGTGATGATGGCGATGCCGCCTTTGGCCAAAATGGCATCGACGACTTTGCCGAGGCATTCGTCCACTGCCTCCACCGCCTTGATCGTCGGTTCGAGCTTGCCCGAATGGCCGACCATATCCGGGTTGGCGTAGTTCAAAATGATCGCATCGTACTTATCGGCTTCAATTTCCTTGAGCAGCGCATCGGTCACTTCATAGGCGCTCATTTCCGGCTTCAAGTCATACGTCGGCACTTTCGGCGAGTTGATCAAAATCCGGTCTTCGCCTGGAAATTTCTCTTCGCGGCCGCCGCTCATAAAAAACGTCACGTGCGGATATTTTTCGGTCTCGGCGATGCGCAGCTGGCGCAGTCCGTGCTGCGACAGCACTTCCCCGATCGTGTTGTCCAAGTTCGTCGGCTTGAACGCCACGTACCCTTTCACCGTTTCGCTGAAATGGGTCAAGCAGACAAAGAACAAATGCTTCGGATGTTTCGGGCCGCGGTCAAACTCGCGGAAATCTTCGTTCGTAAACGTGTTTGAAATTTGGATCGCCCGGTCAGGGCGGAAATTATAGAAGATAATCGCGTCATTGTCTTGAATCGTCGCCACCGGCCGGCCGTCTTCGCGGACGATGACCGACGGCAGGACGAATTCGTCGTAAATGCCGTGTTTGTACGAGTCCTCGATGCACTCGAGCGGATCGCGGTACGTCGGCCCTTCCCCGTACACCATCGCCCGATACGCCTTTTCGACGCGGTCCCACCGCTTGTCGCGGTCCATCGAGTAGTAGCGGCCCGATAACGTCGCGATTTCGCCGACGCCATATTCCTTGATTTTTTCCTGCAGTTCTTTAATGTATTGCGGCGCTGTTTGTGGGCCGACGTCGCGGCCGTCCAAAAAGCCGTGGATGTACACGCGCTTCACGCCTTCTTTCGCCGCCAAGCGCAAGAGGGCGTACAAATGGTGAATATGGCTGTGCACCCCGCCGTCGGAAAGCAAGCCGAACAAATGCAAACTTGTCCCGTGTTGTTTCACATGGTTCATCGCCGCCAAAAACGTTTCATTTCGGTCAAACTCGCCTTCGCGAATGGCAATGTTGATTCGCGTTAAGCTTTGGTACACAATGCGCCCGGCGCCGATGTTGAGATGGCCGACTTCCGAGTTGCCCATCTGCCCTTCCGGAAGCCCGACCGCCTCGCCGCACGCCTTGAGCGTTGTGTGCGGGTATTCGTTCCAATAGCGGTCAAAGTTCGGTTTGTTCGCCTGAGCGACCGCATTGCCGTACGTTTCGTCGCGCAGCGCAAATCCGTCTAAAATGATGAGCGCAACCGGTTTTTTACTCATGACGCCCCGCCTCCACCAATTGCAAGAATGAAGCCGGCTCGAGGCTCGCCCCGCCGACTAAGGCGCCGTCGATCTGTTGTTGCGCCAAGAAGTCGCGGATGTTGTCTGGTTTGACGCTGCCGCCGTATTGAATGCGGATCGCTTCCGCCGCCTCCGGGCCAAACAGGCGCGAAACAACCGAACGGATATGGCCGCAGACGCTGTTGGCGTCTTCCGGTGTTGATGATTTGCCCGTCCCGATCGCCCAAATCGGCTCGTAAGCGATGACCGCTTGCTTCACTTGTTCCGGCGTCAAGCCGGCGAGCGCTTTTTCCACTTGCGAGGCGACAACCGCGTTCGTCTGCCCCGCTTCCCGCTCCTCAAGCGATTCACCGCAGCAAATAATCGGTATAAGCCCGCGGGTGAAGGCGGCCAACACTTTTTTGTTCACGGTCTCATCTGTTTCGGCGAACATTTGCCGGCGCTCCGAATGGCCGAGGATGACGTACGTGACGCCGAGGTCTTTCAGCATGACCGGGCTCACTTCGCCTGTGTACGCCCCTTGATCGGCAAAGTGCATCGTTTGCGCCCCGATTTTTAAATCCGTGCCGTCTGCCGCTTGCACCAACCGATCCAAAAAGAGAAACGGCGCGCAAACGACGGAATCGACTTCGTCGGCCGGCGGCACGTGCCCTTTTACGTCCTCGACAAATTGAACCGCTTCCGCTAATGTTTTATGCATTTTCCAGTTGCCTGCAATGATCGGTTTTCTCATCGTTCACCCTTCCTTTCAATGGGCGGAGTCAGCCGCCATGCGCCAAATCCGGCGCCGTGGGTCATTTGTCTTCGAGTGCGACGACACCCGGCAGCTGTTTTCCTTCCATAAACTCGAGCGAAGCGCCGCCGCCGGTGGAGATATGATCCATTTTGTCGGCCAAGCCGAATTTCTCAACCGCCGCCGCCGAATCCCCGCCGCCGATGACCGAATAGGTGTCGAGCGCTTCCGCCAGTGCTTCGGCGATCGCTTTTGTCCCGTGGGCGAACGCGTCCATTTCAAAGACGCCCATCGGGCCGTTCCAGACAACGAGCTTCGACTCGCGAATGACATCGCGGTACAATTCGCGCGTTTTCGGGCCGATGTCAAGCGCCGACCAATCGGCTGGAATCGCGTCAATCGGCACGACTTTCGTGTTGGCGTCGTTCGCAAACCGGTCGGCGACGACCACGTCCACCGGCATATAAAAACGGACGCCTTTTTCTTTCGCCTTTTCCATAAACGATTTGGCGAGTTCGATTTTGTCCTCCTCAAGCAGCGACTTGCCGACGTCATGGCCGAGCGCTTTGACGAACGTATACGCCAGTCCGCCGCCGATGATCAAGTTGTCGACTTTTTCAAGCAAATTGTCGATGACGCCGATTTTGTCTTTCACTTTCGCCCCGCCGATGATCGCTGTAAACGGGCGGTCCGGATTCGAAAGCGCCTTGCCAAGCACTTCAAGTTCTTTTTCCATCAAAAATCCGGCCACCGCCGGCAAGTAATGGGCGATGCCTTCCGTCGACGCATGAGCGCGATGGGCGGCGCCGAACGCATCGTTGACATATAGATCCGCAAGCTCCGCAAACGCTTTGGCGAGCTCGGGATCATTTTTCTCTTCGCCAGGGTAAAAACGGACGTTCTCAAGCAAGAGCACATCGCCTTCGTTCAAACGGTCGACCGCCGCTTTCACCTCATCGCCGACCGCTTCATTCGTTTTGGCAACCGGCCGTTCAAGCAGCTCGCCGAGCCGCTTCGCAACGGCATCCAAACGCAATTCTTCGACCACTTTTCCTTTCGGGCGGCCGAGGTGGCTCGCCAAAATGACTTTCGCCCCGTGCTCGATCAAATAGCGGATCGTCGGGAGTGCGGCGCGAATGCGCGTGTCATCGGTGATAGCGCCTTGCTCCATCGGAACGTTGAAATCGACGCGGCAAAAGACGCGCTTTCCCCTCACATCAACGTCGCGGATCGTCTTCTTGTTCATCGTTCGTGCCCCCTTTTGGCTACAGTTTGGACAAGGAAAAGGAGTGGGGATCATTTCCCCGCTCCCCTCCATTTTCCTATTATAGACTTGAACAGGCGGAAAACTCAGCGCCAAGCTGGTTTTACAGCCCTTTCGAGGCGATGTAGGCAGCCAAGTCGACGACGCGGTGCGAATAGCCCGTTTCGTTGTCATACCACGAAACGACTTTCACCATTTTGCCATCAATGACCATTGTCGACAACGCGTCGATCGTCGACGAAACGGTGCTGCCATTGTAGTCGCGCGACACGAGCGGTTCTTCGCTGTAGGCCAAAATGCCTTTCAGCTCGCCTTCAGCTGCTGCTTTCAACGCGGCATTCACTTCTTCGACCGTCACTTCTTTTTCCAATTCCGCCACCAAGTCGACAACGGATACGTTCGGCGTCGGCACGCGCATCGCCATGCCGTTCAACTTTCCTTTCAATTCCGGCAAAACGAGCGCGACCGCTTTCGCCGCCCCGGTCGTCGTCGGAATGATCGATTCGGCCGCGGCGCGAGCCCGGCGCAAATCTTTATGCGGCAAGTCCAAAATTCGTTGGTCGTTTGTGTACGAGTGAACGGTCGTCATCATGCCGCGGACGATGCCGAATTGTTCATGCAGCACTTTGGCAAACGGCGCCAAGCAGTTCGTCGTGCACGACGCGTTCGAGATGACATGATGGGCTTTCGGATCGTATTTGTCTTGGTTGACGCCCATGACGATCGTAATGTCTTCGTTTTTCGCCGGGGCGGAAATGATCACTTTTTTCGCACCCGCTTCCAAATGTTTGGCGGCGTCTTCGCGTTTCGTGAAGCGGCCGGTCGACTCAACGACGATGTCAACGCCGATCTCGCCCCACGCCAAGTTCTCCGGATCGCGTTCCGCCTTGACGATGATTTCTTTGCCGTTGACGACCAAGTTGTTGCCGTTCACTGACACTTCGGCATCCAAACGGCCATGGACAGAGTCGTACTTCAACAAATGAGCAAGCGTATTCGCATCGGTTAAATCGTTCACCGCCACCACTTCAATGTCCGGGTTTTTCAATGCCGCGCGGAAGACGTTGCGTCCGATGCGGCCAAATCCGTTGATTCCCACTTTGACTGCCATCTTATTTTCCTCCTTGCGATTGGATTGTATCAGCAAGGGAGATTACTCCCCTACGAACGCTTTTGCGGCTCCTTCGTCCGTCACCAATATCGAGTGCGGCGCCCGTTTCATGTACGCGCGAATGGCTTTCGCCTTCGACGCCCCTCCGGCGACGGCGATGACATGCTCGACATGCGGGAGGTGTTCAAGTTGAATGCCGACTGTTTTCACTTTATGGACGACGTCGCCGTACTCGTTGAAATAGTAGCCGAACGCCTCGGCGGCCGCATGGCGGGCGATGATGTTCTCCATCTCTACAGGCGGCGTCTTCCGCCGCTTGGCCATCGTCACCGCTTCACCGATGCCATGGACGACCATGCGGCATGATTGGATGAGCTCAAGCACTTCTTTCACCGCCGGCTCTTCGACAAGCGACGCGTACGCTTCATCGCTCAGCTGGTCAGGCACGTGCAGCAACCGATAGCGGCCCATCGCTTTTTCCGCCATTTTCGCACAAATCGTGTTCGCCTGATTCTCGACATCTTCGCCAAGGCCGCCGCGCGCCGGCACGAACAACACATCACGAAGCTTCGAATCCGGCGTCATCATCTCCGCGACCGCCGCCATCGTCGTTCCGCCGGCCACGGCGACGATGTCCCCGGGCTCAAGCAGCTCCTTCATGCAGGCGACACACGCTCTACCCATTTCTTTTTTTACCCAAGGGGAACGGTCGCTATCCCCGGCAACGACAATCACCCGCGGAATGCCGAGCTGTTCCTGCAGCGCGGCTTCCAGCTCTTTGAGTCCGAGCGCTTCCCGCATCAAATCATTGAGCGTATGAAGGAGCGCCTGGCCTTCCTCCGTCAACCGCATGCCCGACACATCGGTGGAAAGCAAGTTTTGTCCTTTCAAAAATTCTGTTTCCGACCGGAGAACCCGCTCGCTCATGCCGAGGCTCGCCGCCAGCGCCCGCCGCCCGATCGGCGCCATAAGCGAAATAGAGTACAAAATTTGATATCGTTTTTGCATAACGTCAAGCAAGTCGGGCGATAATTTTTTTAATGCCTCTACTAACGGTTGCATCGATCCTTTCCCTTAGCAGAACATAGGGACGTTTTTTGTCCCGGTATGACATATTATGTCCCGCCAATCGATAAAAAATTCCTCCCGCGCTATTTTCATTATAGCAGGAGGACGATAGCAGTTCAACTATTTTTTGCCCGCCGCAACCGTTTTCTCACCGTTTCTTTTTCAATCATCCCATACCCGATTTCTTCCCCGTCAAGCTCGACGACCGGAATCATCAACTGATATTTCTCGAGAAGCGCGTCGTCTTCATAAATATCGATCTCTTCCATCGTAAACCGATAGTCTGCCTGCAGCTCCGTCAAAACCGCTTTCGCTTTGTCGCAAAGCGGACAGTTCGTCTTCGTGTACAACCGGATGTGCATCGCGTTCTTCCTTTCTTTCACCGGTCGCATCAAGCTCCGGTGTATTGCTTTCGTTTCGCCGAAGAAGGAATGCGCAGCTGCTCGCGGTATTTGGCGACCGTGCGGAGCGAAATGGCGATGCCGTATCGGCCATGAAGCAAATCAGCAAGCTGTTGGCCAGAAAGCGGCGTCTGTCGGTCTTCCGCCGCGATCAGCTCTTGGATGATCGCTTTCACTTGAGCGGAGGAAAGCCACCTCGATCGTTTCCGCCAGCTCGTCGCGCTCAGGAAGACGTTCAAGCTGCAGCAAGAGGCATTCCGCCAAATCGCGGGCGCCGACTCCCGGCGGGTCGAGCGACTGCACAAGGCGCAGCCCCCGTTCCATCTCTTGTTCCGATGCGGAAAACCGCGCCGCCAGCTCGGCAAGCAATGAAAAACGACCGCAAACGCGGTCGTATCAAGGGGGTTGGGAATCTCAATCCGAACTTGTCAGATCGTTGGAACGCCCTCGGCAGGATTCGAACCCACGCTAAGAGAACCGGAATCTCTCGTGCTATCCACTACACTACGAGGGCATGGAAGTTCATGATTTCTCTATTTCGTTCCGTTGCATGTTCTATTATAGCAGGATCGTGCAAAAATGCAAGGGGAAAATGCAATAAAAAAACAGGAAAAATCAGGCCTTTGTTCCTTCCACATCAATGCCACCGCCACAGGCAACTGGTTAAAAAAATAAAAAAGCGGTTATGATGAAAAGAGGGATGTTCCCGCTAGCCGCGAATATGTTATAAAGAATGGGGAAGGTCGTTTTGTTTGACCTTCATTGACCATTCGTGTATGATGAAGGCGTACATATTGATCCATTAGGATGGAAAAGGAGGCGTTTTGGGATGTATTTGATTCCGACTGTCATCGAACAGACGAACCGCGGGGAGCGGGCGTACGACATTTATTCGCGCTTATTGAAAGACCGAATCGTGTTCCTTGGCAGCCCGATCGACGACCAAGTGGCCAACTCGATCGTGTCGCAGCTGTTGTTTTTGGCGGCGGAAGACCCGGACAAAGATATTTCCTTGTACATCAACAGCCCGGGCGGCTCGATCACAGCTGGCCTGGCGATTTACGACACGATGCAGTTCATCAAACCGGACGTATCGACAATTTGCATCGGCATGGCCGCTTCCATGGGGGCGTTTTTGCTTGCCGCCGGTGCGAAAGGGAAACGGTTCGCCTTGCCAAACAGTGAAATCATGATCCACCAACCGCTCGGCGGCGCCCAAGGGCAGGCGACGGAAATCGAAATCGCAGCGAAGCGCATTTTGTTCTTGCGCGACAAATTGAACCGCATTTTGGCGGAAAACACCGGCCAGCCGATCGAAGTGATCGAACGCGATACGGACCGCGACAACTTCATGACAGCGCAAAAAGCGATGGAATACGGCATTATCGACCGGGTGCTGACGCGCGCTGATGAAAAATAAGGCATGCACACGTTGGTAGAACCGCTATAGAGCTGCGCCTGCACCGACATTGACGAAAAAAGGCTGCTTCCGACAAAAACGGAGCAGCCTTTTCCATTCCTTTCCCCGCCAGCCCCACACGCTGCTTTACTTTTCCTTTTGCACATAGGCGGCGAGCTTTTCGATCGCTTCTTGCTCATCCGGACCGTCGGCAATGAGCGTGATCACCGCTCCATGGCCGATGGCGAGGCTCATCAAGCCCATAATGCTTTTCGCGTTCACCTGTTTTCCATCTTTTTCCAAAAACACATCAGCGGAAAAACGGTTCGCTTCTTGGACAAACAACGCCGCCGGGCGCGCCTGCAGCCCGGTTTCTAATTTTACTTTCACTTGTTTTTCCACCATTCTCCATCTCCCCTTTACAGCGATTTATGGAAATCGATCGGCTTTCCAGCCCGCAGCCGCTCCGCGATCTCATCAATTTTGCGTAGCCGGTGGTTGATGCCGGATTTGCTGATTTTGCCGCCGGCGACCATCTCGCCAAGCTCTTTCAGCGTCACGTCTTGATGCTCGATGCGAAGCTTCGCGATTTCCCGCAGCTTCGCTGGCAAGGCGTCGAGGCCGATCGTCTCGTCGATGTAGCGGATGTTTTCCACCTGGCGAAGCGCAGCGCCGATCGTTTTGTTCAAATTGGCCGTCTCGCAATTGACAAGCCGGTTGACCGAGTTGCGCATATCGCGGACGATGCGGATGTCTTCAAAGCGGAGCAGCGCCTGGTGAGCGCCGATGATGTTCAAAAACTCGGCAATTTTCTCTGCCTCTTTTAAATACGTAATAAACCCCTTTTTCCGTTCCAACATTTTCGCATTTAAAAAAAAGTGGCTGTTCATCAGTTCACATAAAGAGCGGTTATGATCCTCGTACAAAGAAAAAATCTCCAAGTGATACGAGGACGTCTCCGGATTGTTGACCGAGCCGCCGGCCAAAAACGCACCACGCAAATACGAGCGCTTACAGCATTTTTTCTTGACAAGTTCCGGATCGATGTCATGAATGAACGAAAAATCGCCGTTCCAAATGCAAAGATCACGGAGCAGCGGGGCGGCGCCGTCGGTAATGCGGACGATATACACGTTATTTTTCTTTAAACGCATTTTTTTGCGGACAAACAGCTCAACCGCGACGTCATACCCTTTTTTCAACAGCGTATAAATGCGCCGGGCGATCGCCGCATTTTCCGTTTGGACATCGACCGCCATCCGCCCGCCGGAAAACGACAGTGAGCCGTTCATGCGCAACAGCGCCGACAGCTCGGCCCGCAAGCAGCAGCGCTTGACCTCTAAATTCGTCAGCTCCTTCTTCGTTTCGGACGCAAAAGACATGATCGTTCCACCTCCATTCGCTCCCGTACCGGCCGGTTGGAGGTGCCCAACTCTCGGCGCGGCCATGCGGCCGCCGCCCCTCGCGCCCCGTCTCCTTGGCCTATGCGTATGCGGATCAGGCACACAGCGCCCGCCGTCTAGCAGCGGGGAAGCAGCCCGAGAAGGAGGGCGGCGACTTTCCCTGTATTATGGCGAATGACCCCATCATCGTACGTAACAATATCGTCACGGATCACCTGCACGCCGAGCGTGCCGCTGTCATCATGCACCGGCTCGGCCCGCTCCTCTTCATACCGGCGGCGGATGGATTCCGGAATCGCCCCGCTGTTGACGATGACGGCATCCAAAAACGGGACGCCAAGATGGTCATGAAGCGCCTTCACATGGTCGCTCACCGTATAGTGCGGCGTCTCGCCGGCCTGGGTCATAATGTTGCATATATAGACTTTTTTCGCCTTCGCCTTGCACACTTCCTGCCCGATTTTCGGCACGAGCAAGTTCGGCAAAATGCTTGTGTACAGACTCCCCGGGCCGATGACAATCAAGTCGGCGCCGCGGATGGCGGCGGTCGTCTCCGGCAACGGTTCAATATCTTCCGGGGTTAAAAACACCCTCTTAATTTTTTTCCCCGCGCCAGGAATTTTCGACTCGCCCGAAATAATGGTACCATCTTCCATTTCCGCGTGCAACACGACGCTTTTGTTCGCCGCCGGCAACACTTGGCCGCGTACGTTCAACACTTTGCTCATTTCGCGGATCGCCTTCACAAAATCGCCGGTGATCGATGTAAGCGCCGCCAAAATCAAATTGCCGAGCGAGTGTCCCGATAAGCCGTTGCCGTTTTGAAAACGGTGTTGAAACAGCTCAACAATAAGCGGTTCGACATCAGACAGCGCGGCGAGCACGTTGCGCACATCCCCAGGCGGCGGGATGTGCAGTTCGTCCCGGAGCCGCCCGGAACTCCCCCCGTCATCGGCGACGGTGACGATAGCCGTCAAGTCAAGATCGTGCTGTTTCAGACCCCGAAGCAGGACGGGAAGCCCAGTGCCGCCGCCGATGACGACGATCTTCGCTGCTCGTTTGTCTCTCATCGATGCGCTTCCTTTCTCCTCTCCATGTCCCGGTGCGAGACAACCGTTTTATAATTGGCGGAAAAATGGCGGGCGATATGCTCAGCGAGCGCCACGGAACGATGCTGACCGCCCGTGCAGCCGATGGCGATCACCAGCTGGCTTTTTCCTTCGCGCTGGTAATACGGCAGCATAAACGCCAGCAAATCAATCAGCTTTTCCAAAAACTTTTGCGTTTCTCCCCATTTGAGCACATATGACGCCACTTCCTCATCGAGCCCGGTTTTCGGCCGCATATGCTCAATGTAGTGCGGGTTCGGCAAAAAGCGGACATCAAACACCAAGTCAGCGTCAATCGGGATGCCGTATTTAAATCCAAACGACATAACGTTGACCATAAAGCCGGACTGGGCGTGCGATGAAAACTGGCGGACGATTTTCTCCCGCAGTTCGCGCGGCTTGAGCCCAGTCGTGTCATAAACGATTTGCGCCCGCCCTTTGAGCTCCTCAAGCAGTTTCCGCTCCAGGCGGATGCCTTCAAGCGGCGGCTCATTCGGCGCGAGCGGATGCGTCCGCCGCGTTTCTTTATAGCGGGCCACAAGCGTCGAGTCTTGCGCATCCAAAAACAAAATTTGCGGCATAATCCACGCCTGCCCGGCCAACTCATCGAGCGCGGCAAACAAGTGGTCGAAAAAGTCGCGGCTGCGCAAATCCATGACGAGCGCGACTTTATTCATTTTATTCCCGGACTCTTTCACAAGCTCCAAAAACTTCGGCAACAGCGTCGGCGGCAAGTTGTCGACGCAAAAAAAGCCGAGGTCTTCAAAGCTTTGGATCGCCACCGTTTTGCCTGCCCCGGACATGCCGGTGATGATAACGAGTTGAATCGGTTGCTGCGCCCCGTGTTTCCCCATTTTTCTGCTCCCCTTCCGCTAACTTGGATCAAGACGATATGAAAGCAGCTCAAACTCCTCCGTATATACAAACGTTCCGTACATGACCCCTTTGCCTTTGACAGCGTATTCTAAAATATGGTAGTCTCCTGGGGCCATCGGCAACGTGGACAGCGCTTCAACCTTATGCCAAGCGAGCGTCCCTTCTTCGGAAGACGGCACGTTTTCGCCGATGAAGTCGTCGGCGAAAAACGTAAACATCATCCACTCCGATACCGTTTCATTCCCGTTTTTCATCACGATCGTAAAGACGCCTTTCAGCTCTGGATTTTTCAAATAAATGCCCGTCTCTTCCCGGTATTCACGAATGCATGCTTCGCGCACCGTCTCACCGGGCTCCATTTTCCCGCCCGGAGCGACCCACCAGCCGCGCCTCGGCTTTTGCAACAGCAGCACTTGGCCGTCTTTATATAATACGCAGTTTGTCACCCGTTGCAATTCGTCCACCCCAACCATCCGCAAACACGCACATAATCATCTTTATTTTACCATAAATAGTTAGGCCGCTCCACCTTCAAACCGCTGGAAACCGTCCGCTTCCCGTCTGCAAAAACCTCGGGGCCCAACATTCCGCTTCCAGCCGAAAGACGCCATCCCCGCCGTTTCAAGCGAAACGGCAGGATGCAAGCGCCCGGCAAAAAAAGAGACGCGGACAAACGCCCGCGCCAAAAAGGATCTATATAAAAGGGGGTCAATTACTTACTTATAGCATACGACAAATGTGTTGCGCCCGTGTTACATCTGGGTTAAATAACCATTACGATTTGATTGCGATTTGGTTACCGGATCAGCTGACCCCTTGCTTATGGAGCTTTTCTTTCAGTTCCTCAACGTAATGCTGGGCGCTTTGCGCGGCGATGCTGCCGTCGCCGGTAGCCGTCACGATTTGCCGGAGCGTTTTTTCCCGCACATCACCGGCGGCGAAAATGCCCGGCACTTTCGTCTCCATCTTTTCGTTCGTGACGATATAGCCGTTTTCATTCGTGATGCCAAGATTGGCAAACGGCTTCGAGAGCGGCACCATCCCGATGTAAATGAAAACGCCGTCGCACGGAAATTCGCGCTCCTCGCCCGTTTGCGTATGCACAAGCGTCACGCTGCCGACTTTTCCGTCCTTTTCGTTGATTTGTTTCACCGTATGGTTCCAGATGAAATCAATTTTTTCATTGGCGAACGCCCGGTCTTGCAAAATTTTTTGCGCCCGCAGCTTGTCGCGGCGGTGAACGATCGTCACTTTATTGGCAAACCGCGTCAAATAGACGCCCTCTTCGACCGCTGAGTCGCCCCCGCCCACGACAACCAAATCTTTCCCTTTGAAAAACGCCCCGTCGCACACCGCACAGTACGAAACGCCGCGGCCGCCGAGCTCCGCTTCACCCGGTACGCCGAGTTTTTTATATTCCGCTCCGGTGGCGATGATGACCGCGCGGGCCTTGTACTCTTTGTCGCCGACGATGACCGTTTTGTACGCCTCGCCATCGATGATTTCTTTCACATCGCCGTATGCGTACTCCGCGCCGAATTTTTTCGCATGCTCAAACATTTTCGTCGCCAATTCCGGGCCTAAAATCGTTTCAAAGCCAGGATAGTTCTCGACTTCCTCAGTGTTGACCATCTGCCCGCCCGGGACGCCACGCTCGATCATCAGCGTCGACAAATTGGCGCGCGATGTATAGACAGCCGCCGTCAGCCCAGCCGGCCCGGCTCCGGCAATAATGACATCGTAAATTTTTTCGTCTGCCACACCGTCCACTCCCTCGCTTGAGAATCATTCCATTTTCATCGTATAAAAGTCGATTCGCCCTGTCTATTGATTTGCTCATGTATAGAGACGGCGCGCTTTTTGCACGTATTTTTGCACCGTCGACGCCGAAACGCCGTATTTGGCCGCCATCTCTCTTTGCGTCACACGCTCTCCTTGCTGACGACGCCACATGTATTCAATCGCCGCCGCCCACGCCGCTCCGTTCGCAAACCGTTCGCCATCGGCCAGCGGATGGACGGCAATCGCAAACGCAAAGCGGCAGAGTGCTTCCTTTTCTTCATTATTTGCCGAAAGCGCATCGACCATACGGCCGACGTTCCCCGCCCGGGCGGACGAGCCGTCGGTCAAGCCAAATAAAAACGAGTCGATGAATGGACGCAAGCGCGGGTCGGCCGGCAACAAGCGGCAGATCGCCAGCGACATGGCCGTTTCCTCCGCTTGCTTCGAGCGGCTGAACAAATATAAGCCGTACAACTGGTCAGCCAATCCTTCCTGCTCAATCCAGCGGATGATGCGGGCAAACGCTTCGTCGAACGACGGAACAGCCCACGGCTCCTCGCCGCGCTTTTCCGGATGAAACACGAGAAACTCTTCCCACATGTTCCGAGCGAGCGATTCATGCCCCGTATGGTAGGCGGTGCAGGCGAGCCAGTAGTAAAACGGCCCGTCGCCGCGAAAGCCGCTTTTGTACAGGCGGTGCAGCCAGCGGAACGCCAAATCGAACCGCCCGACAAGCGCGAACGTCGCCCCGAGCTTGTATTGATGCTCATGGAAAAACGGATAAAGCCCGGCGAGCGTCCGGCAAAGGGAAGAGACTTGCTCCTGATCATGCAAGTAATACGCGAAAACGAGCGCATTGCAAAGCGCATGCAAATTGCCGGGATCGCGTTTGAGCACTTCACGCACTTTCTGTTTCGCTTTGTCGACATCGCCGCTGTAAAAATAAGCAAGCGCCAGGTTGTTGTGCGCCGCCCACACGTCCGGATAGCGGACGACAATCGCCTCGAGCGCCTCAATCGCTTCCGCAAACCGCTCCTCCTCAAGCAAACGGCGGGCCCGATCCTCCAGCACCATCAGTTGCTCCTCTTCTTCCGTCCATTCTGAGCCATCGAGCCGAAGCAGCTCAAGCAAGTCGGCGGCATCGTCGGCAAACTCCCCGTCCGGCTCATTCGCCAAGTACTGTTCAGCGTATTGCCGAGCCTCGCGGAACAAGCCGAGGCAGGCGAAATTGTTCGCCAAAAAATACAAACAGTCGTCCATCGTTTCATCGAGATCATGAATAATTTTGAACAGCCATTGGTTTGAAAACTGGTATTCACCAAGTTCAGACAATACTAGCGCCAGCTGCAGGGCAAACGACGCATCGCGCTCATCCAAACGGACGGCGCGCTCGAAATACTTCCTCGCCTTATGCAAATCGCCCCGATCGTATGCTTTCATTCCTTTTTTGAAAAAATACTCTCCGTTCTGGATAAACGGCACAATCGTCGCTTTTCGTGATGACTGCTTCAGTTGTTTTCCCATTCTGTCCTCCGTTGTCCGTAAAATTCGTCGAGCAACAGTATATCATATTGGCCGCTGAAACAAACAACAAAACTCAGCTCAAAAACATGGCAGCAGCGCCATTGCCGTCCGCCAAACGGCGGAGACGTCAAAAAAGGATGCCCCGCCCTCCGGCTGCCTCCGCGGTTCGCTCACGCGAGCCATGAGCCCGGCAGTCTGAGTGGCGGGCATCCCGTTTTTCCATTCCTCCGTTTCCAATCGTTCCCGTGAACAAGCCTTCGCCAACCATCGGCTTACGATTAGGTTTGTTCCGCTGCTTCCGTTTTTTGTGCGTGCCGCTCGGCAAGCGTTGCCAGCACGGCGTCAAGCGGCAACTTTTGTTCCCGCAACAGCACAAGCAAATGGTACAACAAATCAGCCGCTTCCCATTTCAGCTCGTCATGACTCCGGTTTTTCGCCGCAATAATCACTTCGGCCGCTTCTTCGCCGACTTTTTTCAAAATCTTATCGACGCCTTTTTCAAACAAATACGTCGTGTACGACCCTTCTGGCCGTTCGGCGTCGCGCTTGGCGATGATCTGTTCGAGCTCGTTCAAAATGGCGAACCGGTCGGCCTGCGGCGCGCGCGCCGCGCCGTCCAGCGAGCGGGAAAAGCACGAATACGCGCCCGTATGGCACGCCGGACCCGCCGGCTCGATGAGCACGAGCAACGCATCGGCGTCGCAGTCGTAGCGGATGTCGACAACGCGCTGCACGTTTCCAGATGTCGCCCCTTTATGCCACAACTCTTGGCGCGAGCGGCTGTAAAACCATGTTTCTCCGGTCTCGATCGTTTTTTCGAGCGACTCTTTGTTCATATAGGCGAGCGTGAGCACTTCCTTGCTTTGCGCATCTTGGACGATCGCGGGCACCAGCCCTTTTTCATCAAAGCGAATGTCTGCCGTCATCGCACGTTCACCCCTCTTTCTTTCAAGTACGCTTTCACTTGTCCGACCGACGTTTCTTTGTAATGGAAAATCGATGCCGCCAGCGCCGCGTCCGCTTTCCCTTTTTCGAACGCTTCGAGGAAATGCTCGGCCTTGCCGGCGCCGCCGGACGCAATGACCGGAACGCTGACCGCTTCGCTCACCCGCCGCGTCAAGGCAATATCAAAACCGTTTTTGCCGCCATCGGCATCCATGCTCGTCAGCAAAATCTCCCCGGCGCCAAGACGGACCGCTTCCTGCGCCCACGCGACCACTTCCCATTCGGTCGCGTTGCGGCCGCCGTGCGTATAGACGCGCCATGAACCAAGCGTTTCATCGTATTTCGCGTCAATGGCAACGACGATGCATTGCGAGCCGAAAAAGTCCGCCCCTTCTGCGATCAAGGCCGGATGGAGCACCGCGGCGGTGTTGAGCGATACTTTGTCGGCCCCGGCGCGCAGCATCCGCTTCATATCGTCAAGCGAATGAATCCCCCCGCCGACCGTAAACGGAATGGCGAGCTCGGCAGCGACGCGCTCGACGACATCGACCATCGTTTTCCGGCCTTCATGGGAAGCGGAGATGTCCAAAAAGACGAGCTCGTCCGCCCCTTGCTCATCGTACGCCTTCGCCAGCTCCACCGGGTCGCCGGCATCGCGCAGCTGGACAAATTGCACTCCTTTGACGACGCGGCCGTCTTTCACATCGAGGCACGGGATGATGCGTTTCGTGATCATCGCTCGCTCACCGCCTTTAACGCTTCCGCTAGCGTAAACTGATTCGTATAAAGCGCCTTGCCGACGATCGCACCGCCGATGCCTTGTCCAGCATATTGGCAGAGCGCGCGCAAATCGTCAAGCGAGCTGACGCCGCCAGAAGCAATCACTTCTTTTCCCGTCGCCTCGGCCAACCGGACCGCGGCGGCGATGTTCGGGCCCGACAGCGTGCCGTCCGTTGCAATGTCCGTAAAGATAAACGTCTCCACCCCCGCCTCGGCGAGCATCCGCCCGAGTTCTTCCGCTTTCACGTTGGACGTCGCCAGCCACCCTTCCGTCGCCACGAAGCCGTCGCGGGCGTCAATGCCAATCACGATGCGGCGGCCGTATGTTTGGAGCATCTTTTTCACAAACGGCGGATCGGCAATGGCGGCGCTTCCTAAAATGACGCGGGCGACCCCATTTTCTAAATAATACACGATATCCTCTTCCGTCCGGATGCCGCCGCCGACTTGCACGTTGACGCCCAGGCGGGCCGCTTCAATGACAAACCGGTCGTTGACGCGCCGCCCTTCTTTCGCCCCGTCCAAATCGACCATATGAATCCACTCCGCCCCTTGGGCCGCGAATTGCTCGGCCATCGCGACCGGCGAATCGCCGTACACCGTTTCTTTGTTGTAATCGCCTTGCAGCAGGCGGACGCACTTGCCGCCGCGCATATCGATCGCCGGATAAATCGTAAACGCCGCCATCAGCCGTTCCCCCTTCCCGTGGCGATGCCGACATAATTGTTCAAGATGCTCATGCCGACCGCACCGCTTTTTTCCGGATGAAACTGTGTGCCAAACACACAGCCGCGCCCGACGACCGCCGGAACATCAACGTCATATTCACTGCTCGCGAGCACGACGTCCTCATCCCCTGGAATGACATAATACGAATGGACAAAATACACATGCCCTTCCTCGACGCCACGAAGGAGCGGCGACGGACGATGAAAGCGGAGCCGGTTCCAGCCCATGTGCGGCACTTTGTATGGCTCGCCGGTTTTCGTGACGCCCGGAAAACGGACGACGCGGCCGCGAAGCAAGCCAAGCCCTTTTGTCGGCCCGTTTTCTTCGCTTTCGTCAAACAACAGCTGCATCCCTAAACAAATGCCGAGCAGCGGCGTGCCGTTTTCAACCGCCGAACGGATGAAAGCAGCTAGGCCTGTCTCATTTAAAATGTGCATCGCATCGCGAAACGAGCCGACACCGGGCAAAATCAGCCCGCGCGCCTGCTCGAGCTCCTCTTTGTCGCCGCTCACGATATACGGGCAGCCGAGCCGCTCGAGCGCTTTGCGGACGCTGTATAAGTTGCCCATGCCATAATCGATGATCCCGATCATCGTCATCCCATTCCTTTCTTCCCTGATCCATGCCCATCCCCTTGTTCAATGAACAACGGTATGGCGGCATGCTTTTTTACGGCGCTCCTTCCATGTGCAAACCTCTCCTTGGCATCCGGTCGCCTTTCCTGCATCCATGGAGCTTTTCCCGCAGGAAGCGCTGCCTCGATCCGACCGCCTTTCCTGCGCCTGCGGAACTCTTTCCCCACGGGGGGCGCCCCACTCCATCGGCTACAGCATCCCTTTTGTCGACGGAACGCCTTTGACGCGCGGGTCGATCATCGTTGCTTCATCGAGCGCCCGCCCGAGCGCCTTAAACACCGCTTCGACCATATGGTGCGTATTGCGCCCGTAATGGACGATGACATGCAAGTTCATCCGCGCTTCAAGCGCCAGTTTCCATAAAAACTCATGCACGAGCTCGACATCAAACGCGCCGACTTTCGCTGCCGGAAACTCGCCGCGAAACTCAAAATGCGGGCGATTGCTCAAGTCGATCACAACTTGCGCCAAGGCGTCATCCATCGGCACAAACGCGTTGCCGTACCGCTTGATTCCTTTTTTGTCGCCAAGCGCTTCCTTGATCGCCTGCCCGAGGCAAATGCCGATGTCTTCCGTCGTATGGTGGTCGTCAATATGCGTGTCGCCTTTCGCGTCAATGCGCAAATCGAACTGGCCGTGCTTGGCGAACAAATCGAGCATATGGGTTAAAAACGGCACGCCCGTTTCCAGTTCGGCTTTTCCTTCGCCGTCAATCGCCAAACGCAGCTCAATGCTCGTCTCGTTCGTCGTTCTTGCGATCATCGCTTCCCTTGCCATCATTCATTCCCCTTTCTCGAGCCGCACCTCAATGGCGCGCGCGTGCGCCTCTAGCCCCTCGAGGCGGGCAAAGGCGGCGATTTTGTCGCCATGTTGTTTCAATGCGGTTTCACTGTAAACAATCACGCTTGATTTTTTCACAAACTCGTCAACGCTCAAGCCGCTTGAGAATCTGGCCGTGCCGTTGGTTGGCAGCACGTGGTTCGGCCCGGCGAAATAGTCGCCGACCGGCTCGGAGCTGAAGCGGCCGAAAAACATCGCTCCCGCATGGCGGAGCCGGCCGAAAAGCGCGAGCGGTTCTGCCGTCATCACTTCCAAATGCTCCGGGGCCAGTTCGTTCACGACATCCACCGCTTCCTCAAGCGTCTCAGTGACGTAAATGGTGCCATAGTTCTCGAGCGCCGCTTGGGCAATGTCGCGGCGCGGCAGCGTTTCCAGCTGCCGTTCGACTTCGCTCGCCACCGCCAGCGCCAATTTCATCGACGGCGTCACCAAAATGGCCGACGCCCGCACGTCATGCTCGGCTTGCGACAACAAATCGGCCGCAATCTCATCCGCATGCGCCGTCTCATCGGCGAGCACGACAATTTCGCTCGGCCCGGCGATCATGTCGATCGCCACATGCCCAAACACTTCCCGCTTCGCCAATGCCACATAAATATTGCCCGGCCCGAAAATTTTGTCAACCGGCCGGATCGTTTCCGTCCCGTAAGCAAGCGCGGCGATCGCCTGCGCGCCGCCGACTTTGTAAATTTCCGTCACGCCGAGTTCATAGGCGGCGGCCAGCACCCCAGCCGGGAGCGTGCCATCTTTGTTTGGCGGCGAGGTGATGACAATCCGTTTCACCCCCGCCACTTGTGCGGGAATAACGTTCATCAGCACAGACGACGGATAAGCGGCCGTCCCGCCTGGCACGTACAACCCGACCGCATCGAGCGGCGTCACCTTTTGTCCGAGAATGGTGCCGTCTTCTTTCGTCATCCACCATGATTCGCGCTTTTGCCGCTCATGGTAGTCGCGAATGTTCGCCGCCGCTTGGCGAATGATCTCCAGCATCTCCGCGTCCATCGCCGCATGCGCGCGCTTCATTTCCGCTTCCGTCACCTTGAGCGAATCCAAGCGGACGCCGTCAAACCGTTCCGTGTATTCTTTCAGCGCTTCGTCGCCGCGGGTGCGCACAGCGGCGATGATATCGAGCACCGCACGCCGCTGCTCCTCCGTTCCGCTTTCAATCGTCCGCCTTAGCGACACGCCACCTCGGATCCGTTCGATTTTCATCGTTCGCTCCCCTTTCTATAGCATCGATCCGTTTTCCTCCACCAAGCCCCCATCAGCGCCGCGGACGCCGTTCCGCCAACGCCGCGCCGAGCCTCCATCAAGCTCTCTGTGGACAACCGCCCGTTTCCATCTTTTTCTATGGTTGTGGAATCACCGCCGCCAATCGGTCGACCAACCGCTCAATGTCCCCGCCGTTTAGCCGGTAGCTCGCCGGGTTGACAATCAGGCGCGACGTCACCTCGGCGATTCGTTCCAGCTCGACAAGCCCGTTTTCTTTCAATGTCCGTCCGGTCGAAACGATATCGACGATCCGGTCGGCAAGGCCGATCAGCGGGGCGAGCTCGATCGAGCCGTTTAGGCGGATGATCTCAACTTGCTCACCTTGTTCGCGAAAATACGTCGACGCGATGTTTGGATATTTCGTCGCCACCCTTGGCGCGATTTCATTCATCTTGGCACCGGGCAGCCCGGCGACCGCCAAATGGCAGCGGCTGATGTGCAAATCGAGCAGCTCATAGACGTTCCGTTCTTCCTCCATTAAGACATCTTTTCCCGCTATGCCCAAATCCGCCACCCCATGTTCGACATAGGTGACGACATCCATCGGTTTCGCCAAAATAAAGCGCATCTGCTCCTCCGGCACGTCAATGACAAGCTTGCGCGACTCGTCAAATTCCGGCGGCAGCACATAATCCGCCCGCCGCAGCAGCTCGACCGCCTCATCAAAAATGCGCCCTTTTGGCATCGCAATCGTCAGCATCACTCTTCCTCCCTGCTCGTCGTCATGTGCAAACGCGGCGCTTTTCCGCCAAACTCTCCCTCTCGCCGAACTAGCGCAGCCGGACACCCTCGTGGCTTTAGCCGTTCCATCTCCCGCCTCATCGACAGCCGTTCCAGTCGTTCCTGTTCGAGACGTTCTCCTCTTTTTGCGGCATTCATTGCCCGCTGCGGCCAAGCAAATAGACGATCGACCGGTAGCGCTGGCTGTAGGCGTCAATATCACGAATGCCGGCAATATGCTGCAAGACGACGCGCTTGCCTTCCGCCCGTTTCGCCTCGGCGAGCTCCACCGCTTCCGCCAGCCGCTCTTGGCTAAAGACGATGCACTCGATGTCGCCGCGCACATCCGTTTCCCCAATCGCCTCAATCAACCGATCGACGCGCAACCCAACCCCCGTCGCCGGCGCCGGGCGCGAGAACTTCGCCAGCAAATCATCATACCGCCCGCCGTTGCCGATCGGGAATCCGACTTGCTCGGCGTACACGTCAAATAAAATGCCGGTGTAATAGCTCATATGGCTGACAAGCGCCATATCGAGCTTCACCGCCTCGGCCACCCCATACGTCCGAAGCGCTGCCATGAGCGCCGCCAGCTCGTCAGACGCCCGCCGCCCCTCCTCGCTTGTGACGAGCGTTTTCGCCTGTTCGATCACGTCCGTTCCGCCGCGCAAGGAAAGAAGATCCAACAGCCGCTTTTGATCGATCGACGAAAGCGGCCACGACTTCACATGTTCGCGGTAACCGACGTAATTTTTCTCATATAAAAAACGGCGCAATACACTCGCCCGCTCCTCATTCCCTAAAATCTCCAAAAACAGCGCATTGACATACCCGATATGGCCGATGGCCACCGAAAAGCGGCCCAACCCCACGCGCTTCAACAACGCGACCATTAAGCTGATGACTTCGGCGTCGGCGGCCACCGTGCCGTCGCCGATCAGCTCGACGCCGATCTGCTCAAACTCCGCCGGCCGACCGCCCTCGCGCTGCTGGGCGCGGAACACGTTGGCGTTGTACGCCAACCGGAGCGGATTGCCGTCGTCATAAAGCCTTGACGCCGCCACCCGGGCGATCGGCGCCGTCATATCGGGCCGAAGCACGAGCGTATGCCCTTGCTGATCGAGGAGCTTAAACAGCCGATGATCGGCAATCGCCGACGCCGCCCCGACCGTTTCATAATACTCAAGCGTCGGCGTTTCGATAAACTCGTACCCCCAGCGCTCAATTTCTTCCGCCATCACCGAGCGCACTTGCTTTTTCAACTCATATAAAAACGGCAGCGTATCGCGCATGCCCAACGGTTTTTCAAACATGAACAGCTTTTTTGCCATGTCCCCACGCCCTTTATCGAAATACTTCAGGAAATACTTTAGTTTGCTAATATGGTAGAGAAGTGAAGTTATTAGTAGTTTACTCCTTTGCGGCCACAGCGTCAAGGGGAAAACGCTTTGCCAATAACAAAACGGACAAGATCGCTTCAAAAAACTAGAAGCGCTTGTCCGTTTCGTTCCACACGGCATAGGCAGTGATCTGCACTCTAATGAAAATAGCGGCGATCCATCTTGCCAAAATCCCCAATTCTCCTTTTTTGTTTCTTTCCTTTTTTCCTATTCCAACATGGAAAACCGCCCCCGTTCAATCGGAAGGCGGTTCACTCCGGCGAACGATGCGCATCGGGCAGCCGGCGACCATCGCTCCGGGCGGGACGTCTTGATGAACGACCGTGCCGGCGGCGACGACGGCGCGGTCGCCGATCACCACGCCGGGCAAAATGGTCGAGTTCGCGCCGATCATCACCTCATCGCCGATCACGACATCGCCGAGGCGGTATTCGTCAACCAAATATTCGTGGGCGAGAATCGTCGTGTTGTAGCCGATGACGCAGTTGCGGCCGATGTGAATTTTTTCTGGGAAGAGAATGTCCGGCATGACCATAAAGGCGAGCGCCGTTTGCTCGCCGATGTTCATGCCGAGAAACGTGCGGTACAGCCAGCGTTTTAGCGGCAAAAACGGCGTGTAGCGCCCGATTTGAATGATGATGACGTTTTTCAGCACTTTCCAAAACGATACGGTGCGGTACAATTGCCAGAGCGAGTTCGCTCCTTGGACAGGGTATTTGGTCGTTCGTCTCACCGGGAGGATGATTCCTCCTTTCATTCGTTGATGCCGACAATGGCGAGCAAGTCGCTCATTTTCTCGAGCATATAGTCCGGTTTATATTGTTCCAAATATTGGCGCCCTTTAATCGCCCACGCGACGCCGGCTGTTTTGACGCCGGCGTTTTTGCCGGCCAACATGTCGTGGTAGTTGTCGCCGACCATGAGCGCTTCGTCCGGTGTTGACTGCAGCACCTCAAGCGCCTTGTAAATCGGCTCGGGGTCCGGCTTTGGCCTCGTGACGTCATCGAGGCCGATGACGCACGAGAAAAACGGCGCCAGCCGCGTTTTTCTTAACCCCATTAGGGCGGTGTCGTGCATTTTCGTCGTCACAACGCCAAGGCGGAAGCCATGGCGGTGGAGCGTTTCGATCGTTTCATACACGGTGTCAAACTCGCGAATCAGTTCGTCATGATGGGCGTGGTTGAACGTGCGGTACGTCTTCACCATCTCCTCGACCCGTTCCGGATCGAGCGAGCCGAACGTTTCATAGAGCGACGGGCCGATGAACGGCAGGACGTCCTCACGTTTGTAACGGCCTGGATAGTACTTCTCCAACGTATGCAAAAACGACTGGATGATGAGCTCGTTCGTATCAATCAATGTGCCGTCAAGATCAAACAAAATGGTGCGAATCGTCATGAAGCGGCTTCCTTTCTAGTCGGTTGTTCAAAGCGGCGCCAAACGAACGCCACCGCCATTGTCAGCAATACGGCCGTCACCAAGCGGATGAAAAGCAGCGGCCAAACAGAGATGCCAAGCGGGACGAAAATGAGCGTATCTTCGACGACCGCATGGCAAGATACGAGAAAAATGAACGCCAGCGTCAAGTCGCGCTTCGAGACGCCGTCTTCTTTCGCCGCCTGAATCATCACCCCCGCCCCGTACGCCAAGCCGAACACAAACCCGGCAGCGAGCGTGAGCGATGTGTTCGCGCTCATGCCCAGCATCTTCGTCGCCGGCGCCATCCAGCGCGAAACGGCTTCGATCCAATGGCGTTCTTTTAAAATTTGAATGACCGTCATGAGCGGAATGACGATCGCGACAAGCTGCACAATGCCGGCGGCCGCTTTTTTCAGCGCCGCCAAGATGATCTCTCCCCAGCCGGACGGCGGGGCGGCTTCATGCGTGACAAACCCGTATTGGGCGATCTCCTGCCCCCCCGTCCCATAGATGGGCGATCAACAAACCTGACACGACAGCGAGCCCGACGCGCACGACGATCATCAGCCAGACGCTCATGCCGGTGCGCGAGGCGACGGATGACTCGACGATCAAGTTATGGGAAAAGGAAAGCATGACCGCGAGAATGAACACTTCCTTCACCGTCAACTCGATCGTCAGCATCGCCCCGATCGCCGCGTACAATCCAAGCAAATTGCCGAGCACAAGCGGCACAGCCGCATCGCCGGATAAGCCGAACCATTTCATCAGCGGCGTAACCCCATCAATGATCCATGAAAAAAGCGGCGTCGGCTGCAGCAACGCCAACAGGAGCGTCACGGGGAAAATGATTTTCCCCAGCGCCCACGATGTCTTCAGCCCGGCGAGCACACCGCGCTGCAACGTTCCTGTCATGGTCTCCTCTCTCCTTTGCTTGCCTTGATCACCGCGATGCGGTGAAACCTTGATTCTCTGGATGCCGCGCACCGCATCTTGTTCATCCGTCCGCACCTAACCGAAAAAAGCGGGAATGCAGCTCCCCGACAAGATTGTTCCCGCTGCGAAGCGCGGCGGCGAAGGGGCTGCATTCATCGCGGTTTCCCGAAAACCGAACAAGTCCGCAACGTTTCGCCGCCTCAAACGGCTATTCATCCCGATAGCGCGCGTCCGCCCAGCCTTTTGTCCGGCGCACGATCCAAAGCGCGACGGACAAAACGATGAGCGTCACGGACACGACTTGCGCCGCGCGCAGGCTGCCGGCGAGCATCAAGCTGTCGGTGCGCATCCCTTCAATCCAAAAGCGGCCGATCGAGTACCAAATCAAATACGACAAAAACAGCTCTCCGCGCCGCAAGTTGACGCGCCGAAGCCAAAGCAAAAGACAAAAACCGGCCAAATTCCAAAGCGATTCGTACAAAAACGTCGGATGCCAATAGCGCCCGTCAATGTACATTTGGTTGATGATCCAATCCGGCAAATGCAAATTTTCAAGAAACTGGCGCGACACAGGGCCGCCATGCGCCTCTTGGTTCATAAAATTGCCCCAGCGCCCGATCGCCTGGCCTAAAATGATGCTTGGTGCGGCAATATCGGCGAGCTTCCAAAACGACAGCCCGCGCGCGCGGGCGAACACCACGCCCGTCGCCACCGCCCCGATCAAACCGCCGTGAATGGCGAGGCCGCCTTTCCAAACTTTTGGAATCTCTGACAAATGCTTTGAATAATAGTGCCATTCAAACAACACGTAATACGCCCGCGCGCAGACAATGGCGATCGGCACGGCAAACAGCACTAAATCGACAAACGTCTCTTTCGGCAAGCCGAGCCGCACCGCTTCGCGCGTCGCGAGCCATAGCCCAATCAACACACCGGTGCCGATAATGACCCCATACCAATAAATCGTAATAGGGCCAAGGTGCAAAAACACGCGGTCAAGCGGCTGAATCGTCGATTCCATCGTTTCCACCTCCTATGCTCCATGCCCAAACGAGATCCATTCCTTTGACGCAAGAAACGCCGACGATCAGTCGTAATCGTGCGCGCCGTCTTCGATGGCGTCGCTCAATCGCGCCGAAAACTCCTCAGCCGCGTTGACCCCGAGCCGCTTCAGACGGAAATTCATCGCCGCCACTTCGACGATGACCGCCAAGTTGCGCCCTGGGCGGACCGGAATCGTCAATTTCGGCAATTCCGTGTCCAAAATTTTCACTTTCTCTTCTTTCAACCCAAGCCGGTCGTACTGTTTGTCCGGGTCCCACAACTCCAAATCGATGACGAGCGAAATGCGCTTATGCGTCCGCACCGCCCCGGCGCCGAACAGAGTCATCATGTTGATGATGCCAAGTCCGCGAATTTCGAGCAAATGTTCAATCAACTCGGGCGCGCTGCCGACGAGCGTATCTTCATCTTCTTGGCGGATTTCCACACAGTCGTCGACGACCAACCGATGGCCGCGTTTGACGAGCTCCAGCGCCGTTTCGCTTTTGCCGACGCCGCTTTTGCCCGTGATCAACACCCCGATGCCGTACACATCGACCAACACCCCGTGCACCGCGGTGGTGGGGGCGAGCTTGCTTTCCAAATAGTTTGTCAATCGGCTTGACAGGCGGGTCGTTTTCATCGTCGAGCGCATGACCGGCACCGACTGGCGCTCAGACGCTTCGATCAGCTCCGGCGGAACCTCAAGTCCACGCGAGACGATGATCCCTGGCGTAATGTCCGTGCAAAGCCGTTCCATCCGCGACTTTTTTTCTTCCGGCGTCAACATTTCATAAAACGACAGCTCCTTCCGTCCGAGCAACTGCAGACGCTCCGCCGGGTAATAGGCGAAATAGCCGGCCATTTCAATCCCCGGCCGCGACAAATCGCTTGTCGTAATCGGGCGGTAAATGCCCTCCGCGCCGCTGACGAGCTCGAGCTGGAACTGTTCAATGATGTCTTTCGTCCGCACTTTTGGCATACGTCGCCTTTCTCCCCTTTCTTCATCTTTCTTCCATTGTAACACGTTTCGTTCCGCCCTTGAATGGAAAACATCGGGGAAAACAAAACAGGGACGGCTCACCCCGTCCCGATCAAGCCAAACACATCAAACCGAAACGATCTTCACCGCATCGTTTCTCCCATTGCAACCTCTTGCCGCATTCGCCATCTTTTCACACGATCACGGAAAAACCATGGCGCCACCGGCCTTCCAATGGATCACGCCCCGTTACGACCGGTTGTGGAGCGGCTCGATCACCGCTTTTTGCACAAGCAAATGGAAAAACGACAAGACGATCGACGCAAGCAGCGCCGTGCCAAAGCCGCCGATTTGAAACGCATCGCCCATCAGCCCTGCAGTCATCATGAGCGTGATGGCGTTAATGACAAACAAAAACAAACCGAGCGTCAACACGGTCACCGGCAGCGTCAACAAGATGAGCACCGGGCGAACGACGGCGTTGAGCACCGCCAAAATCACGCTCGCCAAAAACGCCGCGCCGATGCCGCTGAAGTGAATATCGTCAAAATAGCCGTCAATCGCCATGAGCAACACCGTATTGATCAACACACCGATCAGCCAATTGAGCATTTCATCACCATCTTTATTCGAGTCTCGCGCCCGCCGGCCACACCTTGTTACAGTCCCAAAGAAACGGGGCCACGGCATTCGCCGGCAAACGGGCGCTTTCTCTTATTTTAACACTTGAATCCCTTTTATGACATTCCAAACAATGACAACAAGATTCACCGCCCCAGCAACGAGGAACCCAAGCCAGACGAGCCCGCCGCCAAAAAGAAGCGATTCCTCGCCCCAATGGCCGAACAGCACCGGCGACGCGGCCAACGCAATGAACAAGAGGATCGTAACGGCCGGAATCAAATGCGACACGAGCGACCGCTTCGCATGGCGTTTGACTTCAAGATCTTCGACAACAAAATAGACGACAATCGGCAAAATGAACGGCGCAAAAAAGACGCTGAAATAACAAAGCGCGGATAACACTTTGTTCGTCGACAATCGGCAATCCCCTTTCCAAGTTTCCTTTACCTGTATATACGACGGCCGCTAGGAAAAGTTTCCTGCCGACGGCAAAAAAAGGCGGAGGCCGCCGGTGTCCCAAGCGGCGGACAAAGCCGCAAAGGCCTTTACGCCTTCGCCGCTTCATATTGCGCCTGCATGCGCGCCCGGTCGCGTTCGAGAATCGGTTTTAAGTAGCGGCCGGTGTGCGATGCCTCGACCTCGGCCACCTCTTCCGGCGTGCCGACGGCCACGATTTGCCCGCCGCGGTCGCCGCCCTCTGGGCCTAAATCAATAATATAGTCCGCGGTTTTGATGACGTCCAAATTATGCTCGATGACAAGCACGGTATCACCGTTGTCGACGAGCCGATGGAGCACGTCAAGCAGCCGGGCGATGTCATCGACATGAAGCCCGGTCGTCGGCTCGTCCAAAATGTAGAGCGTCCGGCCGTTGGAGCGGCGGTGAAGCTCAGCGGCGAGCTTGACGCGCTGCGCCTCGCCGCCCGAGAGCGTTGTCGCCGGCTGACCGAGCTTCATATACCCAAGCCCGACGTCATAGAGCGTCTCGAGCTTGCGTTTGATTTTCGGGATCGAGGCGAAAAAGTCGAGCGCATCTTCGACCGTCATGTCCAAGACATCGGCGATGTTTTTCCCTTTATACGTCACCTCGAGCGTTTCACGATTGTACCGTTTGCCGTGGCACACTTCGCACGGGACGTACACGTCCGGCAAAAAGTGCATCTCAATTTTGATGATCCCATCGCCATGGCACGCCTCGCAGCGCCCGCCTTTGACATTGAAGCTGAACCGCCCTTTTTTGTAGCCGCGCACTTTCGCTTCGTTCGTTGAGGCAAACACGTCGCGGATGTCGTCAAACACCCCGGTGTACGTCGCCGGGTTCGACCGTGGCGTGCGGCCGATCGGCGACTGGTCGATGTCAATCACTTTGTCGAGATGCTCCAGCCCGCGGATGTCGCGATGCTCGCCCGGCTTGGCTTTCGCCCGGTTGAGCTTTTGCGCCAGCGCCTTATACAACACTTCGTTGACAAGCGTGCTTTTGCCCGAGCCCGACACCCCGGTGACAGCGACAAACGTGCCGAGCGGGATGTTCACCGATACGTTTTTCAAGTTATGCTCGCGCGCGCCGACCACCTCAAGCCAACGTCCGTCCGGACGGCGCCGCTCGGCCGGAATCGGGATGAATTTTTTTCCTGACAAATACTGGCCGGTGAGCGAGTTCGGATTGTCCATCACCTCTTCCGGCGTGCCGGCGGCGACGACCTCGCCGCCGTGGATGCCCGCCCCCGGGCCGATGTCAATCAAATAGTCCGCGGCTAGCATCGTATCCTCGTCGTGCTCCACGACAATGAGCGTATTGCCGAGGTCGCGCATGCTTTTCAACGTCGCGATCAAGCGATCGTTGTCGCGCTGATGAAGCCCGATCGACGGCTCGTCGAGGACGTACAGCACCCCCGTCAGCCGCGAGCCGATTTGCGTCGCCAAGCGGATGCGCTGCGCCTCGCCGCCGGAGAGCGTGCCGGCTGAACGGCTGAGCGTCAAATAGTCGAGGCCGACGTTTTGCAAAAAGCCGAGCCGGTCGCGAATTTCACGCAAAATAAGGCGGGCGATTTGCGCCTCTTTTTCGGTCAGCTCGAGCCCGTCAAAAAAGGCGAGCGCCTCGGTCACCGACATGGCGGTGACCTCGCCGATATGCTTGCCGCCGACAAGGACGGCCAGGCTTTCTTTTTTCAGCCGGTAGCCTTGGCATGTCGGACACGGTTGTTCCGCCATATACTTTTCCATCTGCTCGCGAATGTAATCGGAGCTTGTCTCCCGGTAGCGGCGCTCGATGTTGCGAACGACGCCTTCAAATGCGATGTATTGTTCACGCACTTGGCCAAAATCGTTCGTATAGCGGAAATAAATCGGCTCACCGCCGCTGCCGTACAAAATTTTCGCGAGCTGCTCTTTCGGCAACTCCTTCACCGGCACGTCCATCGGGATGCCGTAGTGGCGGCACACAGCTTCGAGCAGCTGCGGGTAGTATTGCGAGCTTTGCGGCTCCCACGGAGCGATGGCGTGTTCTTTTAACGTCAGCTCATCGTTCGGGATGACCAAATCGAGATCCACTTCGAGCTTCACCCCGAGCCCGTCGCAGTCCGGGCAGGCGCCGAACGGACTGTTGAACGAAAAGAGGCGCGGTTCAAGCTCCCCGATCGAAAAGCCGCAGTACGGACAAGCGTGCTTTTCACTGAACAAGAGCTCCCCCTCGCCGATCACGTCAACGACCACTTTGCCGTCGGCGAGCTTCAGCGCCGTCTCCAACGAATCGGCAAGCCTTGATGCGATGCCGTCCTTGATGACAACCCGGTCGACGACGACATCAATCGAATGTTTTTTGTTTTTTTCCAGCTCAATGTCCTCCGTCAACTCGCGCATCTCACCGTCAATGCGAACGCGCACATACCCTTGTTTGCGAATATCCTCCAATGTCTTGGCGTGCGTCCCTTTTTTTCCCGAGACGATCGGCGCCAAAATTTGCATTTTCGTCCGCTCCGGGTAAGCAAGCAGCCGGTCGACCATTTGCTCGATCGTCTGCGATTGGATTTCAATGCCGTGCGTCGGACAAACAGGGCGGCCGATGCGGGCGAATAGAAGCCGCAAGTAATCGTAAATTTCTGTCACCGTGCCGACGGTTGAGCGCGGGTTGCGGCTCGTCGTTTTTTGGTCGATCGAAATGGCCGGCGACAATCCTTCAATCGCATCGACGTCCGGTTTTTCCATCTGCCCTAAAAACTGGCGGGCGTACGCCGACAGCGATTCGACGTAGCGTCGCTGACCTTCCGCGTAAATCGTATCAAACGCCAGCGACGACTTCCCCGACCCGGACAGCCCGGTCAAGACGACGAGCTTGCCGCGCGGGATTTCAACGTCAATGTTTTTCAAGTTGTGGGCGCGCGCCCCTTTGACAATGATTTTCTCCATTCCGTTCACCCGGCCATCATCCTTCCGCTTTCAATTCGAAAATGACGTCGCGCAGCTGGGCGGCCCGCTCGAAGTCGAGCGCTTTGGCCGCCTCTTTCATCTCCGTCTCGAGCGTTCGAATCAGCTCTTCCCGCTCTTGTTTCGTCATCGCTGCCGCCGGCTTCGCCTCGTACATCTCCGTCTCTTCCGCCGCATACGTCGCGCGGATGACGTCGCGAATCTCCTTTTTCACCGTGCGCGGCACGATGCCGTGCTTTCGGTTGTACTCTTCTTGAATCGCGCGGCGCCGCTTCGTCTCTTGAATAGCGATTTCCATCGATTTCGTCACTGTATCGGCGTACATGATCACATGGCCGTTCGCGTTGCGCGCCGCCCGGCCGATCGTCTGGATGAGCGAGCGCTCCGAACGCAAAAACCCTTCTTTGTCGGCGTCCAAAATGGCGACAAGCGACACTTCCGGAATGTCCAATCCTTCCCGCAGCAAGTTGATGCCGACCAGTACATCGTATTTGCCGAGCCGCAAATCGCGGATGATTTCAATGCGCTCGAGCGTCTTAATTTCCGAATGCAAATACGCCACCTTGAT
Organism: Geobacillus stearothermophilus ATCC 12980; assembly: GCF_030369615.1. Classification (NCBI taxonomy): domain Bacteria; kingdom Bacillati; phylum Bacillota; class Bacilli; order Caryophanales; family Anoxybacillaceae; genus Geobacillus; species Geobacillus stearothermophilus. The sequence continues at coordinate 2,487,959 of NZ_CP128494.1, forward strand.
CCCCGCTTCTTTTAAATAATCGGTCAAATCCTCCGCCATTTTTTTCGTCAGCGTCGTCACGAGCGTCCGTTCATTCCGCTCGACGCGCTCATGAATTTCGCCGATCAAATCGTCGATTTGTCCTTTTGTCGGACGGACGTCGATCGTTGGGTCAAGAAGCCCGGTCGGGCGAATGATTTGTTCGACAACGCCCGGGCTGTGCTCGAGCTCGTACGGCCCCGGCGTCGCCGAGACGTAAATAATTTGATGGATTTTTTGCTCGAACTCTTCAAACGTGAGCGGTCGGTTGTCGAGCGCCGACGGCAGACGGAAGCCGTGGTCGACGAGCACTTGCTTGCGCGCCCGGTCGCCGTTGTACATGCCGCGCAGCTGCGGCAAGGTGACGTGTGACTCATCGACGATAATCAAAAAATCGTCCGGAAAATAGTCAAGCAATGTATACGGCGTCGATCCCGGCGGCCGCAGCGCCAAATGGCGCGAGTAGTTTTCGATGCCGGAACAAAAGCCCATCTCGCGCATCATTTCCAAATCATAGCGCGTCCGTTGCTCCAGCCGCTGCGCCTCCAACAGCTTTCCTTGGGCGCGCAGTTCGGCGAGCCGCTCCTCAAGCTCTTGTTCGATGTTTTGAATGGCGAGCCGCATTTTCTCCTCGCGCGTGACGAAGTGCGACGCCGGGAAAATGGCGACATGCTCGCGCTCGCCGAGCACTTCGCCCGTCAAGGCGTCCACCTCGCGGATGCGCTCGATTTCATCGCCAAAAAATTCGACGCGAATGCAATGTTCATCGCGCGACGCGGGGAAAATTTCGACCACATCGCCGCGGACGCGGAACGTGCCGCGCCGAAAGTCGATATCATTGCGGTCGTATTGGATGTCAACGAGCCGCCGCAGCAGCACGTTGCGCTCGATTTCCATCCCCACGCGCAATGAAACGACAAGCTCGCGGTATTCTTCCGGCGACCCTAAGCCGTAAATGCATGAGACGCTGGCCACGATGATGACATCCCGGCGCTCAAACAACGCCGACGTTGCCGAGTGCCGCAATTTGTCGATTTCATCGTTGATTTTCGCATCTTTTTCAATGTACGTATCCGTCTGCGGCACGTACGCTTCCGGCTGATAATAATCGTAATAGCTGACAAAATATTCGACGGCGTTGTGTGGGAAAAACTCTTTCAGCTCGCTGTACAATTGACCGGCGAGCGTTTTGTTGTGGGCGATGACAAGCGTCGGCTTGTTGACTTGGGCGATCACGTTCGAGATCGTAAACGTTTTGCCCGTCCCCGTCGCCCCAAGGAGCGTTTGATGTTTCACACCCCGCTGCAAGCCGTCCACAAGCTTGGCGATCGCCTGCGGCTGATCGCCTTGCGGTTCGTACGGCGACACTAATTGAAAACGGCCCTCCACCGTTTCGCCTCCTTCTTCAATCCATCTTTCCCCATTGTATCATATCCTCTGCGCAGATGCACAAAAAATGCGAACTGGTATTCGTTCCAACCTGCACAGCGATTTCCATTCCGTCAGGCCGCTTCCAGCTGCATAGATAAAAAAGCGGACCGCTGCAGATGGGTCCGCTTCTCTGTCATTTCTTTAAGTTGTCCAACATTCGCCCCGCCAACAGAAAACCGGCAATCGTCGAGGCGATGTCGGCGACGATTTCGTGCAGCTCGTCCGTATACCCTTTGGCATACGAGGCGACAAGCAAGGCAACGGTCAACAACAACGCAATGTAACGGTTGTACGTCACCCGCGCAAACAGCAGCAACAAAAGGCACGGGATGATAAGGGCCGCGAGAAACCACATACGTCTAGTCTCCTTTACGACACAGCTTCGGACGCCGAAGAGCCTCGTTGATGAACGAACAGCAGACCAAGTTCGTGGTGGCCGTCTTCATACACCGCTCCTTGAACGAAGCGGATCTCGCCGTTATGGCTGATGACTTCCAGCTTGCAAAACGCGCGGTTGCGCTGGAGCGCCTCGTAAAACTCGGCCTCAGTCTGCACTGGAACGCCGTTCGCTTTTACAATCACTTCACCAATGCTTAACCCCATTTGTTCCGCTTTGGAATTCGGGAGCACCCCGACGATCACCACGCCTTGCGGATGGCGGGCAAACCGGGGCGGGCGGGCGCGGTCGGCGCGGTGACCGGAAAAGGCAATCCACTCCCGCCCAATGATGGCTGCAGCTCCTGCGGCAGCCCCTAGCAACGGATGCCATAATCCGAAGACGGCCAGCACGGCGACAAGCCAAGCGAGGCGAAGCACGCGCCGCCCTTCTTCACGAGCTGCTTCCGCCGGCAGCACGTGCTGCCGGCGCTGCGAAAAGCCGAGAAGAAACGGCACAAGCCAAAACGAATAGCCGTCCCCAGCTGGAATGAGCGGCCACCACGAAACCGACGGCAACGCGCCGTCGGATATCGGCAGCACGACCGGCACAAACCAAAACCGTTGCGTCCACTGCATGCCGACAATCATTCCACGTTTGCTTCTCGCAAGCTGCGGCGAGGCCGCCCCATTTCGCGAGCGGAGAATCAGCCATCCTTCCGCCAACAGCAACAACACAAGCAGGGCGGCAAGCGCCCCTCCATCCGCCGCACCGTCTGACAACAGATGAGCGGCAAGTCCGCTTGGCCCCGCCAAGCCGAGCAAGACGAGCGCTCCGCCCACTGTATAAGCCGGTGAAAGGAGGCGCGCCTCCATCGTCAGGCCAAGCAGGATCGTCAACCCCGTCACCGCCCACACCGCATCCGGCGGCAACGCGAGCCCGATGCCGGACGCAATGACAGACAGCACAGCGCCCGCAACCCATCCCCACGTCCAAAGCCCACGCCATTCTTGCCCCAGCCGATAGACGCGCACATGAAAATCGCGGCGCTCCCGCTTCACCCGCCGCCAGCCGGCACCCCAGGCCAACAGCAGGCCGTAATACAAGAGCGGCTGCCGCCACACATCGGCGACGCCTTCCAACCATTCCAATCCCCAAGTTGCCATCCGCCTTCCCCCTCGCTTCGTTCCCCATTCTTTATCTTCTATTCTACCAAATGACTGGGACAAATCCCATGCCTGCCGCCATCTTTTTTGCCTGAATGGCGAATTTGCGCTGTTTTCCACTTTCTTTGCCGAATGGACACTAGTTTTGTCGCCCGGGCAGGATTTCTTATGCCAATGAAAAAAGGGATATAGAAGAAGACAAAAAAGGAGGAGTGGAACGATGGAGTTAAAAACACCCGACGTTGCCGCCCGTCTCGGAGTGTCGCCAAAAACGATCCAGCGCTGGGTGCGGAAATACAACATTCCGCTGCAAAAAAATGAAGCCGGCCACTACTTGTTTGACGAAAAAACGATCGCCCTGCTTGAGCGGGTCAAATTTGAACAAGGCGCCGCGCTGGAAACGCAGCCGAAAGCAGAACCGAAAACACCGCCGGCCCCTAGCCGTCCTTCAACATCGCCGCCGAACGTTCCTATTCATGCCCTGTTTCAAGAATATGTCGGACCGGAAATCAGCCGCGTCTCCCTGCGCCTTGATCAACTCGAGCAGCAACTGGAACAAAAAGCGGATGACGTCGTTTCCGTTCAATTGCTGCACCACCGACGGGAGATGGAAGAAATCACCGCCCGCCTGACCGCCTTGGAACAGCTCGTTGCCCGCCTCGAGCAACAGCTGAATCACCAGCCGCCCGCCCCGCACAATCCGTCCGAAGAACCGAAGCGGAAACGGCGCGGCCTCGGGCGGGTGATGAACTTGTTTGTCTAACCGTGCAAAGGCACAATCAGCCCCACCAAACAGGCAACGAGTTTATCGTGCGCTCTGCCTTAGGCAGGGCGTTTTTTCTGTCCTTCCTTATGATCCGTCCTTTTCCTTCTCTTCACTGCTTCTTTACTCTTTTTTCATTCTTTTTTAATCATCGTTCTTTATAATCTGTAGATGAGCAAATTCACTGACATAAATTGACAACTAAACAAAAAAGGAGACATGAACCGGATTCCTTGGTTAGAATAGATGTACCACCAACTATCCACAAGGAGGTTCATGTCTCATGAATAGATTAGCACATCACCAAGGAATCCACAAGTTTTTCTTCACGCTGGGGTTGACGCTGCAGCTTTCCAAACCGGTCATCAAGCATCTCATTCATATTGTCGATGCCTTGACCACCAAGGGATTCTCGGGAACATTGACTGATATTCATTACTGGAGCTTTCATCAGAATCATCGAACGACGCTCCGTCACTTTTTCACGAAAAGCCCTTGGAACGAGGAAAGGCTGCTTGGGAAGCTTCAAGAGTAGATCCTTTCCCAGGTCGAACGACTGGCCAAACGGAAGAATCAACCCCTTTTTGTTTCGATTGATGATACGATTTGCCAAAAAACAAAGCCTTCGTCACGGGCTGTGCACGCCATTCAAGGGTGCGACTGGCACTACTCGCATAAAGATCATCAATCGGTCTGGGGGCATTCGCTCGTTTGGCTGATGGTGCACACCTTCACGCAGGCGTTCCCATTTGCGTTCCGCCTGTATGACAAGAAAGCGGGAAAAAGCAAGATCGACCTGGCGATCGAGATGCTTTCCTCGCTCAAGGTGAAGCGGGCTCAGCCGGTGTATGTGCTCATGGATTCGTGGTATCCGTCCAAAAAGCTCATCGAAGCCTGTCTGAAACAGGGATTCCATGTCATCGCGATGCTCAAGACGAACCGGATTCTCTACCCGAAAGGCATCGCCATCCAAGCCAAGCAGTTTGCCCGCTATATCGAGTCCAAAGACACCCGCCTCGTCACGGTGGGGCAGGAGCGTTATCGCGTGTATCGCTATGAGGGGGCCATCCATGGCCTCGATGACGCGGTGGTGCTGCTGGCTTGGAAGGCGGATCAGCCGATGGCGCCGGAACATCTTCATTGCATCTTGAGCACCGACCGGGAACTCGGGGACGAAGACATCTTGCGTTACTACGCCCAGCGCTGGACGATCGAGTGCTTTTTCCGGCAGGCGAAAGATCAACTGAAGCTGGATGGATACCGCGTTCGCCACATTCGGGCGGTGAAACGGTATTGGGCGGTGGTGCTCTTGGCCTGCGTGTACAGCATCGCCGAATCCCGACAAAACCTCTCCACCGGGCTGGAGCTTCTTCGGTCGCGGAAAGACCACAGCGTCGTCGAGTTCATTTATGACGCCGCAAAGCAAGATATTCCCATTGATGTGATCAAAAAACAGCTCCGTATCGCGTAAGGGGTACCCTGTTTGTCTCTCTAACCATGGAAATTATTGTAATGAAAAATGCTCATCTACAGTTTATAATGTATAATGTCCCGTGTTGCCAATGCTACACCTGTCCAAAAAGGGGGAGCAACAAGTGAAACAGATTGAACGCAGGGCCATCGCCGCTTCCTTTCTTATCTTAGCGCTCTATCTTTCCCCGCTTTACCTTCTCGGCGAGCATGCTCACATTCGTGTCCATGACAATATGGACTCAAACATCGCCTGGTACCGCGTGCTTGCCCGAAGTGGACAATTGTTTGGCCCGCTTGACGCCGTGATTCCGCAAGTGATCAACGGGTTGCCGCGCAACGCCTTCGGCACTGAATTCAGCGGCATCGTGTGGCTGCACGCTTTGTTTCCCTCCATGGTGGCGTACGCCATCAGCCAAACGATCACGAGGGTATTCGCCTTTTTAGGCATGTATTGGCTGCTCAGGCGCCACTTTTTGTCTTCACCGGAATCATGGCTCATTCGCGTCGGGGCGGCGCTTGCTTTTGCGCTGACACCGTTTTGGCCGTCCGGCATGTTAAGCACGCTCGGCATGCCGCTGGCGCTTTGGGCGTTTCTGTCGATCCGCAACGGAGAAGCGACATGGAAAGAATGGCTGGCGATCATCTTGCTTCCGTTTTACGCCAGCTTTGTGCTCGGATTTTTCTTTTTCCTCGCCGCGATGACGGCGGTGTGGCTGTTTGACGGCGTTGTCCGCAAGCAATGGAACAAGCGGTTTTTCGCCGCGATCGCCCTCATGACTGGCATCTTTTTGGCCATCGAGTACCGCCTCGTGTACTCGCTTGTCTTCAGCGGCGAACCGACGAGCCGGAACGAGTTCCTCTCCTCGCGGCTCAGCTTCGTCCATTGCCTTCGTTTAACGTTGAAAAATTATGTGCTCGGCCATACGCATGTGATGACCGTCCATGGGCCGATCATCTTGCCGGTGCTTTGGGCAGCGTTTTTTCTCGTTTTGCGCCGCCATCAGCGCGGGCCATTGGAGCGACGCTTCCTTTTGTTGTTTTGGTTGAACATCGCCTTATCGGCTTGGTATGCGTTTTGGTTTTACAAAGGGTGGCAGCCGCTGAAAGAACGAATTTCCCTTTTGAATACGTTCAATTTCGCCCGCTTCCATTTTTTGCGGCCGATGGTCATTTACATCGATTTTGCCTTGGCCTTGCAAATCTTAGCCAAGGAACGGACCGCATGGCGGCGCCTCGTGCCGATCGCCTTGGCGCTGCAGCTGCTTTTGCTTGGCGGGTTTAATGAAGAAATCCGCTATCGCCTCGCTGGCACCCCATCGTTCGAGCAGTTTTATTCCGAACATTTATTTACCAAAATCAAGCAATACATCGGCAAGCCGGTATCGTCCTACCGCGTCGCCAGCGTTGGACTTCACCCGGCCATCGCCCAATACAACGGGTTTTATACGCTCGATACGTACAACAATTTTTACCCGTTATCGTATAAGCGGAAGTTCCGCCGCATCATTGCCAAAGAATTAGACAAAAGCCCCGTGCTGAAAGACTATTTCGACCATTGGGGCAACCGCGTCTATTTGTTTTCGGCAGAGCTCGGGAAACATTACATGTTCACGAAACGCTCGCATAAGGTCATCCGTCATTTCGAGATCGACACAAAGGCGTTCAAACAGCTTGGTGGCAAGTACATTTTTTCCTCCGTTCCGATCGAAAACGCCCGCGACATCCATCTCCGCTTCTTGCGGGCGTTCACTGATCGACAGTCAGTCTGGAAAATTTATGTGTACGAAGTGGAGTGAAAGGGAGGTAAGAAACATGGTGGACAAACCATTGTTAGCCATCGTCGTCCCCTGCTACAACGAAGAAGAAGTGCTGCCAGAAACGGCCCGGCGGCTGACCGCTTTGCTTGAGCAGCTGCTCGAAGAAGGAGCAGTCGCCATCGGCAGCCATATCGTGTTTGTCGACGACGGCAGCCGCGACCGGACATGGGCGCTCATTGAAGAAGAAAGCGAGCGAAATCCTTTCGTGGCGGGCATCAAGCTCGCGCGCAACGTCGGCCATCAGCGGGCGCTGCTCGCTGGACTCGAAACGGTTCGCGCGTACGCCGATTGCGCCGTATCCATTGACGCCGATTTGCAAGACGATGTGGAGGCGATCCGCGAATTTGTGCAAAAATACCGCGAAGGATATGACATCGTGTATGGCGTGCGGCGGAGCCGAAAGACAGACACGTGGTTCAAGCGTACGACCGCCCAAGCCTTTTATCGGTTCATGAGGGCCATCGGAATCGAGCTGATTTACAACCATGCCGACTTCCGGCTGATGAGCAAGCGGGCGCTCGATGAACTGAGCCGTTATACGGAAGTCAATCTCTTTTTGCGCGGGTTGGTTCCGCTCGTCGGCTTCCGCTCGACGTGCGTCTTTTACGACCGGCATGAGCGGTGGGCTGGACAGTCGAAATACCCGCTCAAAAAGATGCTTGCCTTCGCCTTTGACGGCATCACGTCCTTGAGCGTCGCACCGATTCGCGCCATTACGCTCATCGGTTTTTTGGCCTTTCTCGCGAGCGGTGCATCCGGGCTGTACGCCCTCATCAGCAAACTTCTCGGGCACGCCGAATCAGGCTGGACGTCGCTCATGATCTCCATTTGGTTCATCGGCGGGCTGGTGCTCATGAGCCTCGGCCTCATCGGGGAATACATCGGCAAAATGTATCAAGAGGTGAAACGGCGGCCCCGGTTTGCGGTCGAAAAAACCGTGCAGCTGCCGCTTCCATCAGAAAAGGAGAAAACACCAGCCCATTTGTAGGAAGCCAGCGATAGTCCACAGGCAAATCAGTCACAAAGAAAAGGGTGCCTCTGCGTTGTCAGAGGCACCCTTTTCTCTTTACTCGTCATCATTGGCTCGCGCGCGACGGAAACAACACGCCAAGCGCTTTTTTCAACTGCACATCATGCTTCGGATCGCGGACGGCTTCCATGATTTTCGTTTGCAACACATCCGCCGTCGTCTCATCGATTCGCCCCGTAACCGGGAGCTGATTCGCTTTTTGGAACGCTTGGACGGCTTGCTCGGTGTCTTTGCTGAAGTAGCCGTCCGTGCGGCCCGGGTTGAAGCCAAGCCCTTTGAGCATTTTTTGCGCATTGGCGATTTGCTCGTCGTTCATGTCATACCGAAGCGGTTTTTCGACATGAAGCGGAGCGACGTGGAAATAATCCGGCTGCGCCACCGCGACATCCGGCTTGATCCCTTTTTTATGGATCCAATGCCCGTCTGGCGTCAGCCATTTGTACAGCGTCAATTTGATGTTGCTGCCGTCGCCCATCGGGATCGCCTGCTGCACCGTCCCTTTGCCGAACGTTGCCTCGCCGACCAGCTTGTAGCCGCCCGCTTCCTTCATCGCTCCGGCCAAAATCTCTGACGCCGATGCGCTTCCTTTGTCGATGAGCACGACGATCGGGTATGGCTTTTTCGCCGTTAAATCGGAATAAAACTTTTGCCGATCGCCATCGCGTTCTTCAATTTGCACATATGGTTTGCCTTTCGGGATGAGTTGCTTCAAAATTTCCTCAACGCTTTGCAAATAGCCGCCCGGGTTGCCGCGCACATCGATGATCAAGCCATCAATATGTTCGGCCTCAAGCTTCGCCAGTTTCTTTTTAAAATCGGCGGCCGTGTTTTCCGAGAATGATGTAATTTGCAAATAGCCGGCCTTTTTGCCTTCATACGTTTTGACCGACTCATACACCGTCTGAATCGGAATTTCGTCGCGGACGACTTTGACTTTCATCACGTTTTTGACGCCCGGGCGCAAAATGTCAAGCTCCACTGTCGTCCCTTTTTTGCCGCGGATTTTCAGCACCGCTTCATACAAGTCAAGCCCCTCTAGGCTTTCCCCGTTCACTCGCAAAATTTGGTCGTTCGGCTTCAGCCCCGCTTTTTCCGCCGGCGAATTTTTGATCGGAGCGACGATCGTCACCTTGCCGTCGATCATGCTCACTTCGGCGCCGATTCCTTCAAACGACGAGTCGAGCGACTCATTGAACTGCTCCGTCGTTTCCGCATCCATGTAGACGGAATACGGATCATGGAGCGTGTCGATCATCCCTTGAATGGCGCCTTCCGTTAATGTTTCTTCATCCACTTTTTCCACATACCGGTTTTTAATGAGTTCGTACGCCTGGCGGATTTTTTTCATTTCGTCATGATCGCTGGCCGTCTTGGACAGTTCCTCAGAAATGGCCTCCGGCATCGGCCCGTCTTCTGCTCCGCCAGCCAGCTGCAAACCGGCATACGTTCCGCCGGCCCCGATGAGCATCGAGATGGCCATGAGTGCGGCCGTTGTCGTTTTCTTCACGTTGTTTCCTCCTCACCCTAAACCTGCCCTTTCCATTGCCTGCAACGGAAGGGAAAGGGGGTCTCTTCGTTCTCCTTCGGCGAAACAAGCGGATGCCTCTAACGCCAATGAGAAAAGGAAAAGCACCGCCCAAACGCCGTGCCATGCCTTTATCTCCATCATATGTTAGGCTTGTACCGAGTATGCTCATTCGTTGTCTATCCTTTACTAGTTTACACGCTGCGTTTTGATTTCTCAACTCATACGGGCGCGGAAAAAAGAGGCACCCCCCGCCATTTTGGCGAACGATGCCTCTTTTTGATTCGTCTTCTTAGCCGCATCCGAAGTGGCCGTCAAACGAATGAACCGCACAAAAACGAAATGCTCTTACTCCTCTTTGGGCAAATCAATGAGCATGAACTGCGCTCCTTCGTTCGTCACCAAGCGAAGCGCCGGCGTGTCCGTAATACGGGCCGCATCGCGCCGTTCGAGATGGGCCTCACCGTTTAACGCCAAATCCCCCTCAATGACAAAGACAAAGATGTTCCGCCCTTCCGGCTGGGTAAACGTCAGCTCATGCCCGGCTTCCAAATCGGAAAGATAAATCGTCAAATCTTGATGAATGTGAGCAATCCCCGGGGAAGACGGGTGTTTCGTGACAATCGGCAGCAAGGCGTTTTTCATCTTGTCGACCGGAAACTCGATCCGCTCGTACGACGGCGGCAACCCGTATTGTTCCGGCAAAAACCAAAGTTGCAAAAAGTTCACCTCTTCCGTCGCCGACGGGTTCACTTCCGAATGGACGATGCCGGTGCCGGCCGACATCCGCTGCACGCCGCCGAACGTTGTCACCGCCTTATGTCCGGTGCTGTCTTCATGTTGCAAATAGCCTTTCAGCACGATCGACACAATTTCCATCTCCCGGTGCGGATGGGCGCCAAACCCCGCAAGCGGCGCGACGAAATCGTCGTTTAACACCCTCAGCGGCCCGAATTGAATGTTGTCCGGGTCGTAATACTCGCCAAACGAAAAACTATGATATGTTTTCAGCCACCCGTAATCGGCGTAATAACGGGATGAAGCCCGGTCGATGCGGATCATCTTTTCCACTCCTTCATTGCAAGAAATGATGGGCCATCAAGCGCTTGCTGTTCCGAATCCGCAAGTGCCATAACCACCAACGCCTACGCTATTGATTCCCGTTTTTTCTTGTCTCATCCTCGTTAGGCGCAACCATTTATCTTTATTCAATAAATCTTGAATTCGAGATAATTATATAAAACTTCCGTTCGCCTGTCAACCTAAAAACAGGCGAAAAATGTCCCCCGGCTCGTAATGGGCGTTTTTGACCGCTTGTCTCGCCATGTCAACGTCCGTGTCCTCAGGCAACGCGAATACCGCTTCACCGCGCTGGAAGCTGACATCCATCAGCTTGGCCCCAATCGCCTCCAGCGCTCTGGCGACATGTTGTTCACAGCCGGTGCATGTCATGCCTCGGACGGTCATTCGGTATGTTTTCATGGTAAAAATCACTCCTATCCAGAAATGTCTCTTTCTTAATTTGTTCAGATCCTCGATCATGAACCCTATATCACTCATTCTCCTTTCGACAACGGGAAGATTTCCATTGTTGTGTACCATTGTGAACTACCCCCACTTAATTTTCTAGCGAAAATTTGAAGTGGGGGCTTCCAAAGAAGTTTGACTGCTTCAAGCAATCCTTATTCTTTGAGGCGTGTCCACTTCGCCGCTAGAGCATAAGACACTCAGGTCTACAGCTTTACTTTTCTTTAAGATGTTTAATGCGCCATTGACATCAGCATTAATTAGTTTGCCAGACTTTGTTCGATACAAGCCGCGCTTAATACGTTTGCCGCTGAACTTATATTCTTTTGGATTGTCGGCATTATATTCAGGAATCTCATCGCCGTCAAAAAAGCTGGCTTGAGACGTATATGATTCTTCCTGTTTCAAGAATTCAATGCCGTAAAATTCACAAAGATATTCTAGTTTTTCTTTTATGTTACCGAGAGGAATATTGACAAAGTTTTGATTTGTCTTTTTTCCTAGATTAATATTGCGTTGCCATGTTTCCGCATAGCCAATGACAAGTTTGCCAATTTGATTTTCAATACAGTAGTTAATGATGTAACGGCAAGTCTTGTTGATATAATCATTCACTTTATTATTGCGATTCATAGCAAGCAAAGCCTGTTTACGAGTGGTGCCTTTGATTTTTTGCTTATCTTTTATGCTTTGAAGTCTGGCATTTTCTTTGTTAAACCATTGATTTATACTTTTTAATCTCCGCCCATCAATGATGAATGATCTGCCGTCTGATGTGACACAAGTGGCAACATTGTTTAATCCTAAATCAATTGCCAGTGCTTTTTGGTCATTTAATTCTCTTTGCTCTTCAGGCATTTCATATTTGTACTGAATCTCAAAGAACCTGGCATGATGCTTAGGAATGATTTCAATCTGCTTAATCTTTTTGTCCAGTAACACAGGCGGAATCGTTATCGTGATAGGCTTGTGAGTCTTTTTAAATAGGCGAGAATACGGTATCGTGAATTTGTTGCCGTCTATACGAATCTGGCCAATGATCAGTGAATGAAAGCCATCTTTTTTAAGATATTTTGGAATACTGATAGCCTTGTGGTCATATTTTCCTTGTTTGGCAAGACTGATCAAACCAAAGAAAGATTTAAAGGCTTCATTGACCTTTTTTAAAATTTGCTGTGCCATGTTGCTGTTTAACAGCTTATAGTTTTCGTTAGTTTTTGCAAGATGATAGTTTTTCTCATAATTAAGAAATTCCTTGTGTTTAAAATAGTATTGTCTGACATTGTACAATCCGACGTTGTACATGTTCTTGGCAATATGGCACAGTTCTCGAAGAGTCAAGTATTCTTCTTTGGTCAAACCATTTAGCTGTTGTTTGATACAAAAATACATTTTTTCACCTCCCATCTAACTATATTATACTATATTTTACTGAATCTATCCTATTTTCAGCAAAATATAGTTAAGGCGATTCATCTCCCACTTACTCCGCTTCGCTTCGTTGAAGTGGGAGTCTTCTCGCCTAATTAAGATAAACAGTGTACTAAGGTACAGAGTCAAGGGGGGATGTGGTGCAGCCAAACCATTTTCCTTGATGTCCAATCAATCAAAAAAATACGCAACTTGTCCGCCTCATAGACAGACAAGTTGCGTATAGCAGAATTTAGAAAGCGATGTAATTACGCGGATCGACCGCATTCGTTTTTCCTGGGTTCCAGCCGCCGCGGTGCAGTTCAAAATGAAGGTGCGGACCGGTCGAATTTCCAGTATTACCCATATAACCGATGACTTGTCCTTTGCGAACGTGCTGCCCTTCGCCGACAAGACGCGCTTCTAAATGAGCATACACGGTCGTATAGGTTTGCCCATTAATCACATGGCTGACGAAAATGACGTTGCCGTAGCTGCTAGAATAGTAGGAGCGGAACACAATGCCGTCCGCTGCCGCGACAACCGGCACAACAGGAGCTCGCTTGCCAATGTCGACCCCGGGATGGAAGTCCGTGCCGCCAAACCGGTAGCCAAAGCCCGAGGTGATCGGACCGTTGGCTGGACGGGTGAAGGCCCCGCTCGACACAGGCGGTGTGCTGCCGCCCGATGGCGCTTCTTCTGATGACGATCCTCCATCGTTTGGCGCGGTATATGTACGTCCCTTCTGTTTCGCTTCTTCTTCGGCCCGTTTTTGCCGTTCGAGTTCGGCAAGCTGCTCTTTCACCGCCGCTTCTTGTTTGGCGATCAGTTCTTTTTCTTCTTCAAGCGCCATCTTATGATCATGCTCTTCTTCCTCTTTTTGCTTCAAATCGGCCATCAGGCGATTTTTTTGTTCCAGCTGGCCAGCCAGTTCAGCCTGCAGCTGCTTCAATTCTTGCAAATCCGCCTGCAGCTTGTTCCGCTTTTCGGTCAATTCTGTTTCCTTTTTTTCTTTCAGCGCTTTGTCCGCTTCCTGTTCACGGATGATTTGCTGGTCCGCTTCCATAATCGTGGTGACAGCGCTCATCCGGTCGATGAAGTCGCTGAAGCTTTGGGCGCCAAGCAATACTTGCAAGTAGCTGATCGCCCCGCCGCTTTCCTGAAGCGAACGCATCCGCCCTTTTAAAATTTCGTTCCGCTTTTCAATCCGCTCTTGAATTTCGGCAATCTCTTGTTTCAGTGTCTCGATCGCCTGCTCGGTTTCATCAATATCTTTGCTGACGTTGCGGATTTTACCGCTCGTTTCGTCAATCGCCACGTTGAGTTTTTGAATGTCATTGGCAACTTGGCGCTGTTGCGAGCGAAGCGATTCGATCGTTTTTTGCGCCTCATTGATTTTTTGCTCGACATCGGACCGCTTCGAACGCAGCGAATTCATTTCATCCCGCTTCTGCTCGATGTCGCGCGTACTGACGGCGTTCGCTGCCGGCGGGAGAATGCCCAGCCCAAGCGCCCCGGCAACAGCGAGCGCCAACATGCGTTTCTTTTTCATCTTTCCCCTCTCCCTTTCTATCATTTATACTTTTAAAAACTTGCGCACAGACATAACGCTTCCCCAGACGCCGATGCCGGCGCCAATCACTAGCAGCAGCCCGCTTAACTGCCACATAAACGGCGAAAACGGAAGAAGTTCAAAAAACGGCAAGGAAACCCACTGTTCATACACCTGATACACGTTGTAGTACACGATCGAAAGCGCCGCGATCGGGAAGAGAGCGCCGAGCATTCCAAGCCATAGCCCTTCCAAAAAAAACGGCCAGCGGATAAACCCGTTCGTCGCGCCCACGAGCCGCATGATTTCAATCTCGCGGCGGCGGGCGAAAATCGTAATTTTGATCGTGTTGGAAATGAGAAACATCGCCGTAAACAACAATCCGAGAATGAGTACGAGCCCAACGTTGCGCGCCACTTTCAGCGCGTCAAACAGCTTCTCGACCGTCCCTTGGCCATAATTGACTTTATGAACGAACGGCAATGTTTCGATTTGTTTGGCGATTTTCACTGTATCTTGCGGATGGGCCGCTTTCACGACGTATACATCGCTTAGTGGGTTGTCCTGTTCAAATAAGCGGAACGACGAGCCTTCCTCCCCCATGCTTTTGATCAGCCGCTTCAGCTCTTCGTCCTTTGATGAATAGCGCACTTCCTTCACGTTTGGAATGGCTTCAATTTGCCGGCGCAAGGCGTCTTTTTGCCGGCTGTCAGCGGTCAGCTCGATATGGACGCGAATTTCGACATCGTTTTCGACTTTTTTGGCGAAATGGTTGATGTTAAACATGACGACAAAAAAGACACCGACAAGCAACAACGTCACCGTGACGGCGCTCGCGGACGCAAATGTCATCCAACCGTTGCGGCCGAGGCTTTTCATGCTCTCCCGAACGTGGCGCTTGAACGTATTAAGCGTCATAACCGTATTCCCCCTTCGCCTCGTCACGGACAATTTTTCCGTTTTCGATGGCGATGACGCGCCGACGAGTCGCGTTGACGATCTCTTTGTTGTGTGTCGCCATCACAATCGTTGTGCCCCGGTCGTTGATTTTCTTAAACAACTCCATAATGCCCCATGACGTTTCTGGATCCAAGTTCCCTGTTGGTTCATCGGCAATGACGATTTTGGGGGAATTGACAATCGAGCGGGCAATCGAAACGCGCTGCTGTTCGCCCCCGGACAGTTCGTTCGGGTAAGAGCGGACTTTATGTTTGAGGCCGACTAAGTCGAGTACTTCCATCACTTTTTTGCGGATCGCTTTCGGCGATTCTTCAATGACTTCCAACGCAAACGCCACATTTTCATAGACATTGAGCTTCGGAAGCAGCTTGAAATCTTGAAACACAACGCCGATGTTGCGGCGCAGCAACGGGACTTTGCTGTCTTTGATTTTAGCGAGGTTCACGCCATTGACGATGATTTTGCCGCTCGTCGGCTTTTCCTCGCGGTACATCATCTTAATAAACGTCGACTTTCCAGCTCCGCTGGGTCCAACGACATAGACGAATTCTCCTTGCTTGATGCGAACGTTGATGCCGTTTAACGCCACAACGCCGTTTGGATACGTTTTGTATACATCTTGCATTTCAATCATCATCATCACCTATTTTCGACTTTCCTGTTGCCCTTTCTCGAGCTGTTTCGAATGAATCTTGCAAAATTCCGCAAAGATTATTATAACACGATTTTCTATTGTCGAATTTTACATTTATATTTCAAATGGCCAACAAAAGCAAGAGTAGGAAAAACAGCCCAAAAAAACACCGTCTGGTTTTCGGTTCAACCAGACGGTGCACATGCGGTGATCCTTTTCATTTTTTCGAAGCGAGCCATTCCGCCACTTTATCAGCGTCTTCCCCTTTAATGATTCCGGCCGGCATGGCGCCGCGGCCGTTGGCAATGATCTCTTTGATCTGCTCTTTGGAGTACTTGCTTCCAACCTTTTGCAAGTTCGGGCCGACCCCACCCGACAAGTCTTGTCCATGACAGGACGCACAGTTTTGTTTAAAAATTTGCTCGGCGGACGCGGCGGTATCCCCTCCACCATTGTTGCCGTTGTTGTTTCCAGCGTTGTCCCCGCCACCGCCGCACGCGGCAAGCGCGAGCGAAACGCCAAGGAACATCGCAGCCAACTTCCACTTCATGGCGAACTCCCCCAGAAAACAAAAATTTCATTCTCTTTTATTATAACTGATTTTTTCCGTTTTACGTACGTTGAAATCCCTCTCCAAGCACTTCGACGGCGTTGGCCACGACGACAAACGCTGTCGGATCAATGGTTCGGACCAATTGTTTCAATTTCGTGAACTCGGATTGCGCGACGACGCACATCAGTACCGGCCGTTCGTGTTCGGTGTAACCACCGTACGCCGGCAGCCGCGTCACCCCGCGATCGATTTCGTGCAAAATGGCGCGGCGCACTTTTTCCTCTTCATTGGTAATAATCAAGGCAATTTTCGAATAGCCAAGCCCGACTTGGACGAGGTCGATCGTTTTGCTCGTCACATACAAGGCGATCAGCGCGTAGAGCGCTCGCTCAATGTCAAAGACAAACGCCGCGGTCAACACGATCAAGCCGTCAATCAAAATCACACACATGCCGAGCGACAGCCCGGTATATTTATGGATGATTTGCGCCGCCAAATCGGTGCCACCCGTCGAAGCGCGGCCGCGAAATACCATGCCAAGGCCGAGCCCGACACCGATACCGCCAAAGATCGCGCCAAGAAGCGGATTCGTCGTCGCCGGCTCCATCCCTTTCGTCATGTAGACGACCAGCGGCAAAAACACCGTCCCGACAAACGTCTTGACGCCAAACTGCCGGCCTAGCAGCACAACGCCAGCGATAAAGAGCGGAATGTTGAGCGCCCATTGGACGTAGGCAGGCTCAATGCCAAACAGCGCGTGCATAATCGTGCTCACGCCGCTTACCCCGCCCGAGGCGATCCGATTCGGCAGCAAAAACACGTTAAACGCCACCGCTACAACTGCCGCGCCGACCAGAACATACACATACTCCAAAGCTCCCTCCAACGCCGGAGGCATGGTCTTCTCTCTTCGCTTCCGCATGCTTCCCCACCTTCCTCTGTGAGTATAGCATGCCCGTTTTGGCAAGTAAATGACAGCCGGTTAACGCGATAACGGTCTGCTATGATAAAGGAAAAAAGGACGATCCGATGATCGCCCTAGCCAAAAAATACAAGCCTCAATACACATCGCCACGGTTGCCGATCGCCTCAATATAGATGATTCGTTCATCATGATCGATGCGAAACAAAACACGATATGTTCCGATTCGCAGCCGATATAATCCATCCTGCCCCTTCAACTTTTTAATATCCCCCTGTGGTGGGATCGCAAGCAGACCTTGCAACCCAGAGGCCAACCGTTCTTGAACCTCTTTTTCTTGCCTAGCGATGAATTTGACCGCAGCCTTACGGTAAATCAACTTGTAGTCCGAATTCACGCTTGGCTTCTCCCCCGGTGATATATCCTTCATCGCTTTGCAGCTGCTGGCGCTCTTCTTCCGTCAACGCTTCTTCATCTGTTTCGTCAATCCGCTCCCATACCATTCGTTCCTTTCTGGATCGATCAAGCAAGTACATCAAAAAATCGTACGCGGTTTGATGATCCGTTTCATCCAACCGGTCAATCAGTTCGTAAAGCAATTGTTTGCGCACAGCCAAAGCCATCGCCCTCCTTTTTCCTTATCATTACCTTCAGCGTATCACGAAAGCATAGATGCGTCAAAAGGCCAAAACACGATTTTGAAGCGAAAAAAAAGGACGATCCGATGATCGCCCTTTACTTCAACTTCGCACGCAAATACGCGTCAATAAACACATCAATTTCCCCATCCATCACCGCTTGCACATTGCCGACCTCGACGTTCGTCCGATGGTCTTTGACAAGCGAATACGGATGGAAGACGTACGAACGAATTTGGTTGCCCCAGCCGATTTCTTTTTGCTCGCCGCGCAGCTCAGCGAGTTCGGCCTGCTGTTCCTCGAGTTTCTTTTGGTACAACTTCGCCTTCAACATGTTCATTGCTTTTTCGCGGTTTTTAATTTGCGACCGCTCCGACTGACACGTCACGACAATGCCAGTCGGCAAGTGAGTGATGCGCACGGCCGAGTCGGTCGTGTTGACGTGCTGCCCGCCCGCTCCGCTCGAGCGGTACGTGTCGATTTTCAGCTCTTCCGGCCGGATCTCAATTTCAATGTTATCATCCATCTCCGGCACGACTTCGCACGAGACGAACGACGTATGGCGGCGGCCCGAGGCATCAAACGGGGAGATGCGCACAAGGCGGTGCACCCCTTTTTCCGCTTTTAAGTAGCCGTAAGCGTTATGCCCTTTAATGAGCAGCGTGACGCTTTTAATCCCCGCTTCCTCGCCCGGGAGGTAGTCGAGCGTCTCGACTTTGAACCCTTTTTTCTCCGCCCAGCGCGTGTACATGCGCAACAACATCGACGCCCAGTCTTGCGACTCCGTGCCGCCCGCGCCCGGGTGGAGCTCCAAAATAGCGTTGTTTTGATCGTACGGCTCATTGAGCAGCAGCTGCAACTCAAACTCGCTGAAGTCTTTTGTCAGCTTTTTCGCTTCCTCGACCAGCTCAGCTTGGAGCTCGTCATCCGGCTCCTCCTTGAGCAATTCGTACGTCACTTCCAAGTTGTCAAACCGTTCTTCCAGTGAAGAAAATTCCTCAACGAGATCTTTAAGCGCATTCGCTTCCGAAATAACCGCCTGCGCCGCCTTTTGATCATCCCAAAAGTTGGGCGCGGCCATTTGCTCCTCTAATTCGCGAATGCGCGCCTGCTTCGCTTCGAGGTCAAAGAGACCCCCTAATTTCCGCTAATCGCTTAGCCATTTTCTCAAGCTCTTGCTTAATTTCCACCAAATCGATCATGTTGTCCTCACCTCATCATGAATATAGTATGTCAATGGTTCATATCTGCCATTCAAAAGGGAGGCAGCGCCCCCCTATTATTTATAAACCGTTACACCGTTCTTCCGCAACAATGTTTATATTTCTTCCCGCTCCCGCACGGGCACGGGTCGTTGCGGCCGACGCGCACCGCCTTGCGGACCGGTTTTTTCTTCGGCTCTTCGCCGTCTTCTTTCGGGTGAACCGCTTCGCCTTTGGCCACCTCTTGGCGCTCAAGGTTATGGTGGATTTCCGCCTTCATGATATAGGTGGCGACTTCCTCTTCAATCGCGGCAATCATGTTTTCAAACATCACATAGCCTTCCATTTGGTATTCGCGCAGCGGGTCAACTTGCCCGTAGGCGCGCAAATGGATGCCTTGGCGGAGCTGCTCCATCGCGTCGATATGGTTCATCCATTTCATATCGACAGCGCGCAAGACGACGACGCGTTCAAACTCGCGCATCTGTTCAGGCGGGATTTGCGCTTCTTTCTCATCATAGCGCGCCTTCACTTTCGACCAAATGAGCTCGATCATCTCTTCGGGCTCTTTGCCGCGCAAGTCAGCTTCCGTTACATCCCCTTCCGGAAGCAGATGGGCGTTGAGATACTCAACGAGCCCTTTCAAATTCCATTCTTCCGGAACCTCTTCTTTCGGCGTATGAGCGTTGACGACGCGCTCGATCACCGATTGGATCATCTTTTCGATAATGCCGCGCAAGTTGTCGGAATCAAGCACTTCATAGCGCTGGCGGTAAATGATTTCCCGCTGTTCGCGCAGGACATCGTCATATTGAAGCAGTTGCTTGCGGGCGTCGAAGTTGTTGCCTTCGACCCGTTTTTGCGCCGACTCAACGGCCCGTGTCACCATTTTGCTTTGGATCGGCTGCGAATCGTCCATCCCCAGGCGGTCCATCATCGCCATCAAGCTCTCGGAACCGAAGCGGCGCATCAACTCATCCTCAAGCGACAAATAGAACTGCGACACCCCCGGATCGCCTTGGCGTCCCGAGCGGCCGCGCAGCTGGTTGTCAATCCGCCGGCTTTCGTGACGCTCCGTGCCGATGACGGCCAATCCGCCAAGCTCCTTGACCCCTTCGCCAAGCTTAATGTCCGTCCCGCGCCCGGCCATGTTCGTCGCGATCGTCACCGCGCCTTTTTGTCCTGCTTGGGCGATGATCTCCGCCTCTTTCGCATGGTTTTTCGCGTTTAAGACGTTGTGCGGGATGCCGCGTTTTTTCAACATCTCCGACAACAGCTCCGACGTCTCGATCGCCACCGTGCCGACCAACACCGGCTGCCCTTTCGCATGGCGGGCGGCGATGTCCTCAACCACGGCGCGGAACTTCCCTTCCATCGTCCGATAAATCAAATCCGGACGGTCCTCCCGGATCACCGGGCGGTTCGTCGGAATGACGACGACGCGCATGTTGTAAATGTTGCGGAACTCTTCCTCTTCTGTTTTCGCCGTCCCCGTCATCCCCGCGAGTTTTTCATACATGCGGAAATAGTTTTGGAACGTAATCGTGGCCAACGTCATCGACTCGTTTTGAATCTCGAGCCCTTCCTTCGCCTCAATGGCTTGATGAAGCCCATCGCTGTAGCGGCGGCCATGCATCAAGCGCCCGGTGAACGGGTCGACGATGATCACTTTTCCGTCTTGCACGACGTAGTCGACATCGCGCTGCATCACAACATGCGCCCGCAGCGCCAGCTGAATATGGTGGTTGAGCGTCACGTGCTTCAAATCAAACAAGTTGTCGATGCCAAACGCCCGCTCGGCTTT
Source organism: Geobacillus stearothermophilus ATCC 12980 (assembly GCF_030369615.1). Lineage (NCBI taxonomy): Bacteria > Bacillati > Bacillota > Bacilli > Caryophanales > Anoxybacillaceae > Geobacillus > Geobacillus stearothermophilus. The sequence continues at coordinate 2,508,760 of NZ_CP128494.1, forward strand.
GTTCATTCCTTCTTCCGTCAGCTGGACGCTTTTCGATTTTTCATCGTATGTGTAATCGACATCTTTGCGCAGCGTGCGGACAAACGCGTTCGCCTGCACATACAGCTTGGTCGACTTCTGCGCCGTCCCTGAAATGATGAGCGGCGTCCGCGCTTCATCGATCAAAATCGAGTCAACCTCGTCGATCACGGCAAAATGCAGCGGCCGCTGCACCATATGCTCCTTATAAAGCACCATGTTGTCGCGCAAATAGTCAAAGCCAAACTCGTTGTTCGTCCCGTACGTAATGTCGGCGTTGTACGCCGCTTGCTTCTCCTCGCGCGACATGCCGCTTAAGTTCAACCCGACAGTCATGCCTAAAAACTCATACAGTTTGCCCATTTCCGTCGCATCGCGCGTCGCCAAGTATTCGTTGACCGTCACGACATGCACGCCGCGCCCCGTCAAGGCGTTCAAATAGACGGGCATCGTCGCCGTCAACGTTTTCCCTTCACCCGTTTTCATCTCGGCGATGTCGCCCTCATGCAAAACGACGCCGCCCATAATTTGCACTTTATATGGGTACAAACCGAGGACGCGCTTCGCCCCTTCGCGCACAACGGCAAACGCCTCGACAAGCAAATCATCGAGCGATTCGCCTTGTTGGTAGCGGGCTTTGAATTCCTCGGTTTTTTGCCGCAACTGTTCATCGGACAGTCGGGCCATCTCCGGACCGAGCGCGTCGACTTGATCGGCAATTTTCTCAAGCCTTGCCAAATGACGCTTGTTCGGGTCAAATACTTTTTTTAAGACTCCAAGCATAGGAAACGCTCCTTATTTTTCATGGACTCACTTCTTCATCATATCATTATACAGGGATCAGTGACAACTGTTGCACAGGCTTCAAGAGGGGGCATGTCCAAGAGAGGGGATCACACTTGGACTGAAGTTGCTCAATCGCCGCTTCCGCATGGTGAAGCCGCCGATTCAGCGCATCCATTTCAAAACTTTTCTCCTCCACTTTTTCGTGAATTTTGCGAAGCAAGATTTGCACATCATCCACAAGCTGCGTTTCGACGCGATAAAGCGTTTCTTTCACTTCCATCAATTCAGTTTCCACGCCGTCCAATCGGGTCTCTACGCCGCCCAATCGCGTTTCCATGCCGTCTAACCGAGTCTCCACGCCATTCAACCGCGTTTCCACGCCGTCCAATCGGAACTCTACACCATCCAACCGGGCCTCTACGCCGTCCAATCGGGCCTCTACGCCTTTCAACCGCGTTTCCACACGGTCTAACCGCTCTTTCACCGCGCCCATTTCCCGTTCGAGGCCGACGAGGCGCCCGTTCATCTCCGTCAAACGGCCATCCATCTGCTCAAACCGTTGGCGAGTTTCTTCTTGGAACACCAAAAACCCTTTTTCCATGTTGTCCAACTTGGACAAAATTTGACGCAACAATTCCTCCATTGCTCTCCCCCATTTTGATTTTTCTCATGCATATTATAACATCCCCTGCCCAAAAAAGCAGGGGATGCGCACAAGAGGCAACCGTTTAATTCGCCTCGATCAATCCGTATTTTCCGTCTTTGCGGCGGTAGACGATGTTCGTCCGGTTCGTCTCGGCATTCGTAAAAATGAAGAAGTTGTGCCCCAACAAATTCATCTGTAAAATCGCCTCTTCGCTGTCCATCGGCTTCAAGCTGAAGTGTTTCGTGCGCACGATTTCAAATTCCTCGTCGTTCTCCGCCGCAGCAGCGCCGCTTGGCACAGGGGCGGCCAGCTTCGCTTCTTTCTCGCGGTCGCGCAGCTTCCGATTGACTTTCGTTTTATGTTTGCGGATTTGCCGCTCCAGTTTATCCGTCACTAAATCGATCGCCGCATACATATCGTTATGGCGCTCTTCCGCCCGAAGCGACAAATGCGGCATCGGAATGGTCACTTCGATTTTCCCTTGTCCATCGTTGTAGACTTTTAAATTGACATGGACATTCACGTCATCGGTGCGGTCGAAATAGCGCTCCAACTTGCCGATTTTTTTCTCCACGTACTCGCGCAGCGCTGGCGTGACTTCAATGTTTTCCCCGCGAATGTAATACATCATCGCTGACCACTCCTTATTTTCAAACTATAGATCCCTACATTCTTTCATTACCCATCAAACCCCTGCTTCAATCAAAAATATTTTCGAAGATTTTGTGAAAAATATAGAAAAATATGGTAAAACAGGCATGGGTGTTTTTTCTTAATTGGTGTGGAAAGTACGGAGTGTGGAAACGATGCGAAAAATCCATATTTCCCATGCGAAAAGCGGTGACGTGCTCGCTGTCGACTTATTCGCCGCCAACGGCAGCGTGTTGCTCTCGCGCGGCGTGCGGCTGACAAACGGCTACATCCGCTCGTTGGCGCAAAAAGGGGTTCAATACATTTATATTGACGACAAACAAACCTATGACATCCGCCCGCGCTCGCTCATCAGCCCGACCGTGCGCCAGCAGGCGGTGAAAAAAGTGTACGAGACGATGACGGCCTTGATCGAGCAAAAAAGCTGCTCAGCCGCGTGTCTTCCCTCGATTTAGGAAAAGAGCACGAAAACGTTTTCAAAGACATTTTGGACTATTTGCTCAAACAAGAAGATTTGCTCATCAACTTGTCGGATTTGGTCATCTCAAACGACTACTTTTTCCACCATTCGGTCAACGTCGCCACGATCGCGGGCGTCATCGGCATCGCCAAAGGGTATCGCCCCCAACAGCTGCTTGACCTTGGCATCGGCGCGCTGCTGTTTGACATCGGCATGACCCAGCTGCCTGACGGACTTTGGCGAAAAAAAAGAGCCTTGACGGAAGAGGAAAAGGAAATCGTCCGCCGTCATACATATCTCGGCTTTGAACTGCTGCGGCGCCAGCGCAACATCTCGCTCTTTTCCGCCCACTGCGCCTTGCAGCACCACGAGCGGTGCGACGGCAGCGGCTACCCGCGCGCCTTATCAGGCGATGACATTCACGAATACGCCCGCATCGTCGCCATCGCCGACGTCTTTGACGCCTTGACATCGGCGCGCTACCATCGAAGACAATACTCGCCGCACGAAGCAGCCGAATACCTATCCGCCGCCGGCGGCATGCTGGACTACGAACTCATTAAGCTCTTTCTTTCCTACATCGCCGTCTACCCGGTCGCCACGACCGTTAAGCTCAACACCGGGGAAGTCGGCGTCGTCTCGCAAGTGTTTCCGGGTTTCCCGCTCCGCCCCATCGTCCGCGTCATCAAAAATCCCGCGGGCGAGGAGCTGAAAAGCCCGTATGAGATTGACTTGCGGAAAGAGATGAACATCACCATTGTCAAGGCCGTTTGACTCTTTTGCCGCTCACGGCAAAAACAGGCGAACGAATGCCGGTTTCATTCGCCCTGCCGCACAAAAGCGGGTGCCCTCGATTCCAGCAAGAGGACACCCGCTTTCGCTTGCACGGCTGGCAAAGCACCGCCGTTCATTCTTCACTGCACAACATACCGCCGCAGACCGCTCTCCATCGCACTCTTCCACGCCTGAAACGCCGGCGACAACCGTCCACAGACAATGCGCTCTTTCGCCGCCGCATCGGAAAATTGCCCGTCAAGCGCCGCTGCCGCTTCCAGCACATCCGCAAACCGTTCGATATGGCCGATCAAATCGCTCTCGTCAGCGAACAGCTGGCATAAATAAACGTTCGTCTCACCGATTTTCCCAAGCGCCAATAAAAGATCCGCCAGCAACACATCCGCATGCATCCGCCGCGGGTCAGAAAAACTCGCCTCCACATAATCGAGCCCTTCTTCGACCGTCTCAAGCAGCGCCGCGTATTGGCGGATGATATTCAGCGCCTCGCTTGTCAATTCCGCCATCCTGAATCCCACCTATCGCCGTTTGTCGTAAAACATCCCGTCAATCGAAAGCGGCTGCTCGTACGGATGAACGTAGCAGGCGTTCGCCTGCCGCTTCGCCCCCACCATGCGCAAATCGTTTCGAATCTCATCACCCACGCGGTGAAGCCGCCTCTCAATTTCTTCATTCCAAGCGATGATCTCGCGGCCAAGCCGCTGCTCTTCCTCGCTGTACGGCGGACGCAGCTTCCAAAGGAGCTCCTGGCGCTCCTGAAGCAATCGATCAACCGTCCGAAGCCGCTCTTCCCGATCCTCGGACGGCCACGGCAACGCCGTCGCCTCCAGCAGCTCCTTCGTCACCCGCCATACATCATGCACCACGCCCATTACGCCTGCCCGCCTTCCGCGTATTGGCGCTGCCGATGGAGCTGAATCACTTGCTTCCACGTATCGCGAAACTCGACGACATACCCTTCCACTTCATCCAAAATCGCCGCATCGCTTTTCACATTCGCCTCAACCAGGCGGCGGTAGATGTAGTCATACATGGTCATCATGGATTTCGCGACTTCATACTCCATCTTCAATGTCTTCATGAGTTCCAAAATGATGTTTTGCGCCTTAATCAAATTTTCATTGCGCGCCGCAATGTCCCCTTTCTCGATCGCCTGGCGCGCGAGCTTGATAAACTTCAAGCAGCCGTTATACAGCATCAATGTCAACTCCCCAGGCGACGCCGTCTGCACAGCGTTCGCTTGGTAGTGTTGATACGGATTGTTCGTTGCCATCCCGATCACTCCTCTTCCACGTCAAGTGCTGCACACGTTTCAAGACTGAAGCAAGAACGTTTTTTTCAGCCAAACCGCCCCTTTCAAGAGGCGTCGCGCCTTTTCAGTTGTCTCAGCCTAAAACCTCCATCATCAGGAAGCGGATCGCTTTCCGATGATGGCCAAGCGCCAACGGACGCCTGCATGCCACAGCCGCTGATCGTTATCTTTGCATGCCGCCAAAGGCGTTCATCAAGTACATGCTTTGCTGGTTGGCGCGCTGAATCGCCTCTTCCATCGCCGTGAATTGGCGATAGTAGCGGTCTTCAATTTGTTTCAAACGGTCTTCGAAGCGGTCAATTTGGTCATTGATTTCGATTAAATCGCGCCCGATCGCAAACTGCTGGTTCGTCCAAATCGTCTTCCCCGCTTTTTGCTCAATCTTCCCGATCGTCGCTTTGATCGTATCACGCAGGCGGCGGGCGATCCCTTTTTCCGCATCCGTCGCCCCGTCTTGGTTAAACAGTTGATAGACGGCATCCGGGTTTTCCTTGATTTTCTCCCGCAGCTTCGTCTCGTCAATGATCAACTTCCCGCCATCGAGGTAGTTCGACGACGTCGAGATGCCAAGCTGCGCCAGCTGGGAAAACCCGCTCGGGATGTTCGCCCCTTCCACTTTCGTGTACACATTCATCCGCATTTGGCTTAAGGCGCTCGACAAAATCGAATCGCCGCGAAGCATCCCGCTGCGCGCCTTTTCTTCCCACAGCTCCACTTGTTTTTCCGTCATCGCTTCTTTTTGCTCATCGGTGAGCGGCGGATAGTCGCGATAGCGCTCTTCTTTCAACTCGGCGTTGATTTTGGCGATCGTTTCGTTGTATTTGTCGACGAATGACTTGATCGAATTGAAAATGGCATCAACGTCCGTCGAGGCAGTCACGGTTACTTCGCTTGCGGTTGTTTGCTTTAATGTGTACTCATACCCGTTAATCTGAAACACATTCGTTGGACGTTCCGTTGGTAAACCGTTAATTGTAAACTGAGCGTTCTTTCCTTTTCTCCCCAACATGATCGTATTATTGCTCGGATCCTGTGTCGCAGCAGCAATATCACTGTCTTGAGGTAGCTTTAACACGTCAATCAAAAACCTGTCAGCTGTACCATCAATTACAATTTCAGCACCTTCTGACGCATCGCCTGTATTTTTCGCCGTCAATGACACTCTGCCCGTTCGGCTATCGTAAAAAGCCACTACCCCGGCCTGTGAGCTATTAATTTTATTAATCAACGAGTTTAATGAATCAACACTCGGATCAAATTGAATCGTTGTCCACTCGGTCGGCATCGTGCCATCGCTCTTAATCGCCTTAATGCGAATCTCCTTTGTCCCGCTGCTCAACGTGTAGCCGTTATTTTTCGTGATGTTGCTATCTTGACTAAGCAACGTTTGGGATGGATCGAAATTGGCATTGCCTACGGCAACAGCTCCATACATATAAGCATTCTCTGCCAGTTGTGTCACTTTGATAGTTGATGTCAATTGGGAAGTAGAGCTAATGTTTCGAACAGAAACAGCCGCTTCATTCGAACTGATAACCGTCTGCTTCGTAAACGTCGCCTGCCGATAGATTCCATCAAAGATCGATGTATCTAACTCGCTGAGCAGCTTATTCATCTCTCGATAATCATCACGCTGCCACTCGAGCAGCTGCTTTTTCTGCTTCAATTTATCAAGCGGCATCCGCTCTGCTTTCATCAAATCGCTCACGATTTTGTCAATATCCATCCCGCTCGCGAGGCCGCTGATGCGCAACGTATTCGCCATGTCGACTCACCACCGTTAAATTTTTTTATCCACCAAAAGCCCGACAAACTCCATCATCGCCGCGTACATATCCAACAGCTTTTTCGGCGGGATTTCTCGAATGACCTCATCCGTTCGCTCATCAATGATTTGTACGTAATATTCCTGCAGCTCGTCATGCAGTTCAAACTTTAACGACGTATGGCTTGGCTGAAGGAATTCGTTTAAGCCTTTCACTACTTCTTCTAGTTTTTCTTTTGGAATGTTTTGCTGCGGTGCTTCCGAAGTGCTAGCATGATTCTGCTTTTGCGACTCGATCACGCTGCTTGCCTTTTCATTGCGAACACTTTCATACAAATAAGAAGGAGAATGCGAAGAGACCCTTTCCACCGACATAACGCCCGCTCCTTTGCATGAACACTATCTATGTTTTATATCGGATAAAGATGGAGAATTGTGAAGGGGGAGGGAACAATAAATGCAATCCATATAAAAATCAGGAGATGATGATAATTTCATTTCTTGTGTATAATACTTGTCAATTATTGAACTGTAGATGAGCAATTTTCATAACAATAATTACCATGTAAAAAGAAACAAACAGGGTACCCCTTATGCCACATGGAGCTGTTTTTTCACGGTATCAATGGGAATATTTTGTTTCGCTGCACAGTAAATGAACTCCACGAGGCTATGTCCTTTTCTCTTGCGCAAGAGATCGAGCCCATCAGAAAAATCGCTGTTCGACTCGAATAGGCTGTACACGTAAGCAAGCTGCACCAAGATCCAGTAGCGTTTCACCGCCCGAACCTGACGAACACGGTACCCATCGAGCTTCAGCTGGTCTTTCGCTTGTCGAAAAAAGCATTCGATCGACCAACGCTGGGCATAGTAGCGCAAGATCTCTTCATCGTTTAGCTCCCGGTCGGTGCTCAAGACGCAGTGAAGATGTTCCGATGTCATCGGCTGATTGGCTTTCCAAGCGAGCAGCACCACCGCATGGTCGAGACCGTTGAGCGCTCCTTCGTAACGATAGACGCGATAATGCTCTTCTCCCACCGTGACGAGGTGTGTGTCATTCGGTTCGATGGAGCGGGCCAACTGCTTCGCTTGGACGGCAACGCCGTTCGGATAGAGAATCCGGTTCGTCTTGAGCATCGCGATGACGTGGAATCCTTTTTTCAGACAAGCTTCCACGAGCGCTTTCGATGGATACCACGAATCCATCAGCACATAAACGGGACGGCGTACATCCAACGAAGAAAGCATCTCGATCGCGAGTTCCCCTTTGCTTTTTCCCGCCGTCTTGTCGTAAAGGCGGAAGGCAAAGGGAAACGCCTGGGTTGCAGTATGAACCATGAACCAAACAAGAGAATGGCCCCAAATCGATTTTTTCTCTGAGTGAGAGTAGTGCCAATCACATCCCTGAATCGCGTGTGTTGCCCGTGACGAAGGCTTGGTTTTTTTGCAAATCGTATCATCGATCGAAACAAACAAGGGTTGATTCTCCTGTTTGGTGATGCGTTCGACACGACGAAGGATCCACTGCTGGAGTTTGCGAAGCAGTGTCTCTTCCTCCCACGGACTTTTCGTGAAAAAATGGCTGAGTGTCGTGCGGTGGTTCGGATGAAAGCTCCCATGATGAAGATCGGTCAATGTTCCCGAAAAGCCCTTCGTGATCATCGCATCCACGATATGAACGAGATGCTTCATAACAGGTTTTGAAAAATAAAGGGCCAACCCCAACATCGTGAAAAACTTGTGAATTCCTTGATGATGTGCTAATCTATTCATGAGACATGAACCTCCTTGTGAATGGTTTGGTAGCACATCTATTCTAACCAAGGAATCGGGTTCATGTCTCCTTTTTTGTTTCGATGTAAATTTATGTTAGTGATTTTGCTCATCTACAGTATTGAAAATAGCGGGGGTATCATAAGCAAAAACTAACGAGGGGGAAGTAGAAACTTAAAAGGGGAATATAAAAGAGTAAAATCACATTAAAACAAAAAAACAAGATGAGGAATATAAGCACAAAACATTCTTGGCAAAACTCAAACATTGCTTTTATCCATATTTAATAATGAAATTTTTAAAATCAATAATCATTCCCGTTCTCTCCATAAAGTCTACGCCTAAAATTCCGTCAAAACCATATATTTCTTTAGTCATTCCCAGTTGTAATAAAAATGATGCTAGCTCCTTTCCATCAATTATAACGTTGTTTACGATTTGTTCATAACAAATCTCGCTGTATCCGCCTACTCCGTACATTCGTTTTGTTCTTCCATTAATAATATCTAATTCGATACCAATTTGTGCGAGTGCATCCGTATCAAAAATGGTCGTAGCACAACCTGTGTCCAACAACACGTCTGTTAAAAGAACAGTTTTTTCACCACACTTTATTTCGACAGAAACAATAGGTAATCCATTTTCTATTCTTATATTCATACTCTCCCCCGAATCCCTATAAAATATTGTTCTTCTACCTCTATTTGCTCCTTACTTGTGTGAAAAATATATAATTCTTTCTCCGGAAAAGTTTTGTGCTGCTGTTTATAACCATTCCATGCATCAGACACACTATGATACCGATCGATCACTGCCATTTCCTTAATGATACGTTTGCCATTTTGTGAACAAGCCGAAATAGCCTCCACCAACACAAATTGATTCGGATATTGCTTACGTAACTCTGACCATTTCATTTGTTTGCCTCCATCTCTTTTTATTACATTTTATCACTAATCACCTTACATATATTTTAAGCGTGGCAAGCAGTATGAGTACAATTTAATGCCAACGTCTAACATCATATCGATAGAAACAAACTATACTAAGGGAGTTTGCTTGTCCTCTGCTTTTTCAATCGGGACCCTATTCGATATCGAGCAAAAATTTTTGACTAATATCCACAGTAATAAGTAAATTTTCATGTCCTTGCTACCATCTGAATACAATTTACAGAAAAGTTCCATGAGCAATTTTTGCTCTCCACCCGGGATGAAAATGGCCACTCCAAAGGCGCGCATTTTCACGGAAAAGTGTTTGAATCCACTGGGTGCACCACCCATTGTCCGCCCTTTCCTGTGACAGAGGAAAGGTGACGACGAACGGAAAACTGCCGCATGTCTCCCGTGGATTCGCTGTTTGCGCACTCCATCATCGAAAAGGAGGCGTTTCATCATGGATGTCATCTATCCTCGCTGCGCAGGATTGGATGTTCATGCCGAAACCATCGTCGCCTGCGCGCTATGGGAAGAAGATGGACACATTCAAAAGGACATTCAAACCTTCTCCACGTTCTCGAAGGGACTTGGCGACCTGCTTGAGTGGCTCGAAGAACATGGCGTTACCCATGTCGCCATGGAATCCACCGGCGTGTATTGGAAACCGGTCTTCGCCTTCCTCGAGGGCTATGTCGACTTGACTTTGGCCAATCCGCAGCGGATCAAAAATGTCCCGGGAAGAAAAACCGATGTCTCTGACGCCGAGTGGATCGCCAAGCTGCTCCGCCATGGACTCGTTGAAAAAAGTTTCGTCCCCCCAGCGGATATTCGCGAATTGCGGGATTTTACCCGCCTCCGCAAAAAGTGGGTCGGACAGCTGACTTCGGAGAAAAACCGGATTCAAAAAGTGCTCGAGTCTTCCAATGTCAAACTGGGCTCCGTCCTCTCCGATCTCTTCGGCGTTTCCGGAAAAGACATCCTCGCCCGGCTGCTTGAGAAGGGATACGTGGACAAGGACGAGTTGGATCAATGCCTGCGCGGAAGGCTCAAAAAGAAAAAGCAAGCGGTGTACGATTCGCTGCTCGGCACCTTGACCGAACACGAGCTCCGTCTCCTTCGTCTCTTGTGGAAACACGTTGAGGAATTGGAGCAGTTAATCGAAGAAGTCGACCAGCACATCGACCGCCTGCTCGAGCCGTATCGGGAGGAAGTGGACTTACTGATGACCATGCCTGGAATCAAAAAACAAACCGCCGCCGTCATCATAGCCGAGATGGGAACCGACATGAGCGTCTTTGAAACGCCGGAACGGGCGGCTTCATGGACTGGATTGTCCCCCGGCAACCATGAAAGCGCCGGAAAGCGAAAGAGCACGCGCACGACAAAAGGCAATCCCCATCTCCGATCGGCGTTATGCGAGGCGGCATGGTCAGCAGCTCGATCCAAGACGCATCCCTTGTCCCGAAAGTTTTGGTCGTTGGCGGCCCGGTGCGGGAAGAAAAAAGCCCTCATCGCCATTGCTCGGCGGATGTTGGTGATCATCTTTTGCATGATCTCCCGCAAAGAGCCGTTCCGCCAACCACAACTTATTTAGTCTAGCCAAAAGGCAGACAGGTTATACGAGATGCCTAAAATCGGGCACCTCTGCTTTCCTATTGCCTTTTTTGGCCATTTTCAGTATACCCTCACGGATCAGGAGCGTATACCGCACTCACCAAGTGGTGGGGATTTTCACGGAAAATGTTTCGTATATCGTTTGTTTCATCGTTATTTTCTGACTCATCTACCCGTTAGCCGCCAAATAAGATATAATAAAAAATGACAAATATTGTATAAAGGAGAGTTTGTAAATGGGAATGGAGAATTTAGAAGAATTTTTGAAAAGAAAAAAGAAAGACGCCGAACAGAATAAAATCGATTGGGAACAGAGAAAACAGCAGTGGCTGGCGGAAATTGCAGAGTTTTATAATCAAGTTAAAGCATTTCTTGCACCCCTTCAAGAAAAAGGGCTGCTGTCTTTGAATTGGGAAGAAGTAAAAAAATATGAAGAATACCTTGGCGAATATACAACAAACAAATTATACGTAAACTTTCCTGATCAAAAAGTAGTCATAGAGCCAATCGGAAAAAATATTATAGGCGCTATGGGGAGGATAGATATGATTGGTAAAAATGGAAATATTACCTTTTTGTTAGTAGACAAAGAAGCAGAATCCCCAAAAATTATCGTTCATTTCAACGATGAACTGGCAAAAGGTTTAGAAAAAATTCGTGAAACGAAAAATCCCGAATATGTTTGGAAAATCGCAACTCCTCCCCCAAACATAAAATTTATTGACTTGAACAAAGATTCCTTTTCTGATGCTTTGTTAAAGGTCGTTGCTAAGTGAAGAAACGTATCACATTTTCGGGGGAGAATAGAAACCTTGAAGATATTGTGAGTTTTTATAATTTATGTAAAAGCGCGCTTTTAAAATACAAAGAAAATATCAAAAAAGGGTTGGAAATACCCGAAGAATTCATCGGCTTTACACCAGAAGAATTAGATCAGCATTTTAAAGACAAAATCGAAGAACTGGAAAATCTAATATGTTTAGACTTACTAGCAGCCGTGGAGGCAAAACTAAGAATGGACTATTTAACAAGAGTATATAATCGTAAAAAAGATAACCTTAGCAGGATCTTCCGACATATTTACAAAGAAAAAGCAGAACGCGCTTTGTCAAGGCCGATTATTTTTTCCCCAAAATCGCCGGTTTAAAATTCCCCAGAAGGACCTTTCATTGATCCTTCTGTTTTTCTTCTTGGAGCCTCTTTTCCCGTAATCGATAGCTTTCCCCCTTTAGGTTGAAAATGATGGAATGATGCAGTAATCGATCTAACATCGCTGTCGCCAAAACCGAGTCTCCCACGATTTCTCCCCATTCCCCAAAGCTTTTGTTGGAGGTGAGGATAATCGGGGCATGCTCGTACCGCCGGGCGATCACTTGAAATAAGTAATGAGCGCTGTTCGGGTCCAGTTTTAGATACCCCATTTCATCAATAATGAGAACGGTTGGCTTCACAAAGACACGAAGCTTTTTCTCCAACTTTCCTTCCTGGTCGGCTCTTCTTAACTGATTGACCAAATCGTGAGCGGTAATAAAATACGTTTTATATCCTCTTGCGATCGCCTCCATTCCAATCGAAATTGCCAGATGTGTCTTCCCAATACCCGGTGGACCGAGAAAGAGGATATTTTCTTTCCGGTCAATAAAGGACAACGTAAGCAGTTCTCGAATCCGGCGCTCATCCACCGAAGGCTGCGCGGTAAAATCAAACGTATCGATCGTCTTGCGATACGGCAGTTTGGACAGCTTGATGAGCGTTTGGATCGATCGTGCCTGTTTTTCGACGATTTCTGCCTCTAATAAGCGGAATAAAAACTCTGAATATGATATATTATGAGTAGAGGCGTATTCTGCCATGGCGGACCATCGTTCCGCCATGACAGGCAAATGGAGTCGGTGGCAATACTCGTGTATTCGTTCTTTCATGAGCTTTCCCCTCGCAGGAATGCGTCATAAACGGACAATGGACGAGTATCCACTTCCACCGAAACAGGCGAAATGGTGGCGGCCATTTCCGTTTGTTTCTTTTTTATTTTTTCGGCGAATGAAATCACTTTTTTCTGTTGGTCCACGTGAGAAATCTCCTCCCCTCGAAAGTACAATCGAATATCTCCATTTAATCGCTCCTTCACCAGAATTTCTTTGCCCGCATACTCCGCCGATAAGAGCCATTGTTCCCCTTTGTAGGAGAAACTGCCATCCCAATGCACCTTCCGATAGGAAAGATAGCTCGTATCGTAATCTTTCAACGGAAGAGGCTTGAGTGACTCCTCGGCCCAACGCTCTTGCGGAGAAATACCGGTAGTGGCGTTTGGCTTCCGATTCGCCACTTGATCGAGCCAACGATGGAGAAGGAAATTTAATTCCTCGATGCTTTCAAACGCTGTCCCCACATAGAAGTGATCCATGATATACTGAATGGCTCGTTCGACTTTTCCCTTTGTCTGGGCCCGGTAAGGCCGGCATACTTTTGGAATAAATCCATAGTAACTCGCAAATTCGGAAAATCGTTGATTCCATTTCACCACTCCTTGTTCTCGCCCGTCTGTAACGGTCTTCATATTGTCAAATAACACCTTCTTCGGAACCCCGCCAAAGTACTTGAAGCTCTGAATCAGGCATTCCATTAAGTGTTCCTGATCCTGGCTGGTCGTAAATACCGCGTATTTCATCCGCGAATAGCCTAACGTGGCCACAAATAGCGATAACTTGACTTTTTTCCCTTCGATCACGACCTCCCCAACTTCTTTCCAATCGACTTGCATTTGTTCGCCAGGAAGCGTTTCATAACGAACGGTGTATTTCTTTTTCGCCGTCTCTCGGAAAGGTTTCATATAGTCTTTTAAAATCGTCTTTCCTCCCGTATAGCCCTGTTGTCGAATTTCAAAAAACAACTTTTCGCTATTAAACACCCCATCTTCTAACATTCGTTTTTGAAGATACGGCTTAAATGGATCTAACTTGCTTTTTCTTTGTTTTCGCTTGGATTTGGAAGGAGGATTGGGGGAGTGAATATATTTTCGGACGGTTTTCCGATCGATCCCCAATTCCCTCGCAATATCGGAAATACTCATTCCCCTTTCATACATCTCTTTGATCATAAAAAATTCCCCTCTCGTAATCATGAACCATAGCTCCTCTCGTTGACACTATGGTTCTATTGTAAGTGGGGAATTTTATTCCGGCTATATTGGGGATTTTATCATCGGCTTTAACACTTCTCTCGATGAAGATATTCTCGAAAGCTGGAAAGAGCAATATCCACAGGCGAAAAAATATATTAGCGATTATAAAGGCGCACTGCAATTGCGCCATTGGTTGGCTCATGGGCGGTGCTGGACACCAAAGCTAGGGAAGAAATATGACCTGTTAACAGTATACACGATATGTAAAAACTTAGTCGATTATTTGCAAATATAAAGAGAGCCAGCAACTATTCAGCCTCCAACTAGAGAAAGTTAGAAAGATGCGTTTAAAACTTCCTATCTCCTGTTTAAACGAGGGGGATTACTACTAATCAAACAGATGGTGAAGACGATGAATCGGGAACAAATTTTATCGGTGTACCAACAAGGACCGGAGGCAGTCGCACAATTAGTAGAAAAACTGCTTCGACGCATCGAACAACAAGAAAATACCATCCATCAGCTACAGGCACGTGTTGAACAGTTGGAAGCACACACAAAAAAACAGGACTAACAGCCATTGGCCTCCTTCTTCGGATTCGTTTCGCCCTCGAACCTCCTTACGGAAGAAAACCGGAAAGCGTCCAAGTGGAACAGATCGGACATCGATGTCACATGCTCCAAAAGGCGGCAACCCTCATCATATCGTGGTACATCGGGTGACTCATGCCAAAGCTGCGGGGTATCCTTGGAACACGTTCCTGCTCTTCGGCATCTCACACCCGGCAAGTATGGGATCTTCCATCGTTGCCGATAAAGGTGACTCAACACGAATGCGAAATCAATCTTGTCCCTACTGTCATCGTCTTCACCAAGCGGAATTTCCCACATATGTGACCAGTTCCGTGCAATATGGCCCAAGGGTAAAAGCGTTGCTTGTCTCTATCTTACCTAATACCAACCGCTTCCCTAATCGCCGGACTACAGAGTTCATGAAAGATATCTTTGGCCATCGGATCAGTGAAGGAACGCTGGTGAAATCAACAGGCAGGCCGGCGGCATCCTTGCCGGCATCCGTTTCCTTTTCCACGAAGCCTTATTGCCTTCTCCAGTTCTTCACGTGGATAAAACGGGCTTTCGGGTACAGGGGAAACGGCAGTGGCTCCATGTAGCCGGCACCGATCAGGCGACATGGTACTCCTGCCACCCGAAAAGGGAAAGGAAGCTACTAATGTGACTTATTATTTTTTCCGTGAAAATCCCCACCACTTGGTGAGTGCGGTATACGCTCCTGATCCGTGAGGGTATACTGAAAATGGCCAAAAAAGGCAATAGGAAAGCAGAGGTGCCCGATTTTAGGCATCTCGTATAACCTGTCTGCCTTTTGGCTAGACTAAATAAGTTGTGGTTGGCGGAACGGCTCTTTGCGGGAGATCATGCAAAAGATGATCACCAACATCCGCCGAGCAATGGCGATGAGGGCTTTTTTCTTCCCGCACCGGGCCGCCAACGACCAAAACTTTCGGGACAAGGGATGCGTCTTGGATCGAGCTGCTGACCATGCCGCCTCGCATAACGCTGATCGGAGATGGGGATTGCCTTTTGTCGTGCGCGTGCTCTTTCGCTTTCCGGCGCTTTCATGGTTGCCGGGGGACAATCCAGTCCATGAAGCCGCCCGTTCCGGCGTTTCAAAGACGCTCATGTCGGTTCCCATCTCGGCGATGATGACGGCGGCGGTTTGTTTTTTCACTCCGGGCATGGTCATCAGCAGGTTCACTTCCTCGCGATACGGCTCGAGCAGGCGGTCGATGTGTTGGTCGACTTCTTCGATGAGCCGCTCCAATTCCTCAACGTGTTTCCACAAGAGGCGAAGGAGACGGAGCTCGTGTTCGGTCAAGGTGCCGAGCAGCGAATCGTACACCGCTTGCTTTTTCTTTTTGAGCCTTCCGCGCAGGCATTCATCCAACTCGCCCTTGTCCACGTATCCCTTCTCCAGCAGCCGGGCGAGGATGTCTTTTCCGGAAACGCCGAAGAGATCGGAGAGGACCGAGCCGAGTTTGACATTGGAAGACTCGAGCACTTTTTGAATCCGGTTTTTCTCCGAAGTCAGCTGTCCGACCCACTTTTTGCGGAGGCGGGTAAAATCCCGCAATTCGCGAATATCCGCTGGGGGGACGAAACTTTTTTCAACGAGTCCATGGCGGAGCAGCTTGGCGATCCACTCGGCGTCCGAGACATCGGTTTTTCTTCCCGGGACATTTTTGATCCGCTGCGGATTGGCCAGTGTCAAGTCGACATAGCCCTCGAGGAAGGCGAAGACCGGTTTCCAATACACGCCGGTGGATTCCATGGCGACATGGGTGACGCCATGTTCTTCGAGCCACTCAAGCAGGTCGCCAAGTCCCTTCGAGAACGTGGAGAAGGTTTGAATGTCCTTTTGAATGTGTCCATCTTCTTCCCATAGCGCGCAGGCGACGATGGTTTCGGCATGAACATCCAATCCTGCGCAGCGAGGATAGATGACATCCATGATGAAAATCCTCCTTTTCGATGATCGAGTGCGCAAACAGTGAATCCACGGGAGACATGCGGCAGTTTTCCGTTCGTCGTCACCTTTCCTCTATCACAGGAAAGGGCGGACAATGGGTGGTGCACCCAGTGGATTCAAACACTTTTCCGTACAGGGTCTAAGCCACCATTAAGCATAACGTCCTGTTAAACTGTTTGCGCCTATTCTTCATTATGGGAAGAAAAGGGGGATTTTCATCCCTGGGTGGAGGGCAAAGCGTGCTGCCCATGGATCTTTTCCGTGAAAATCCCCACCACTTGGTGAGTGCGGTATACGCTCCTGATCCGTGAGGGTATACTGAAAATGGCCAAAAAAGGCAATAGGAAAGCAGAGGTGCCCGATTTTAGGCATCTCGTATAACCTGTCTGCCTTTTGGCTAGACTAAATAAGTTGTGGTTGGCGGAACGGCTCTTTGCGGGAGATCATGCAAAAGATGATCACCAACATCCGCCGAGCAATGGCGATGAGGGCTTTTTTCTTCCCGCACCGGGCCGCCAACGACCAAAACTTTCGGGACAAGGGATGCGTCTTGGATCGAGCTGCTGACCATGCCGCCTCGCATAACGCCGATCGGAGATGGGGATTGCCTTTTGTCGTGCGCGTGCTCTTTCGCTTTCCGGCGCTTTCATGGTTGCCGGGGGACAATCCAGTCCATGAAGCCGCCCGTTCCGGCGTTTCAAAGACGCTCATGTCGGTTCCCATCTCGGCTATGATGACGGCGGCGGTTTGTTTTTTGATTCCAGGCATGGTCATCAGTAAGTCCACTTCCTCCCGATACGGCTCGAGCAGGCGGTCGATGTGCTGGTCGACTTCTTCGATTAACTGCTCCAATTCCTCAACGTGTTTCCACAAGAGACGAAGGAGACGGAGCTCGTGTTCGGTCAAGGTGCCGAGCAGCGAATCGTACACCGCTTGCTTTTTCTTTTTGAGCCTTCCGCGCAGGCATTGATCCAACTCGTCCTTGTCCACGTATCCCTTCTCAAGCAGCCGGGCGAGGATGTCTTTTCCGGAAACGCCGAAGAGATCGGAGAGGACGGAGCCCAGTTTGACATTGGAAGACTCGAGCACTTTTTGAATCCGGTTTTTCTCCGAAGTCAGCTGTCCGACCCACTTTTTGCGGAGGCGGGTAAAATCCCGCAATTCGCGAATATCCGCTGGGGGGACGAAACTTTTTTCAACGAGTCCATGGCGGAGCAGCTTGGCGATCCACTCGGCGTCAGAGACATCGGTTTTTCTTCCCGGGACATTTTTGATCCGCTGCGGATTGGCCAAAGTCAAGTCGACATAGCCCTCGAGGAAGGCGAAGACCGGTTTCCAATACACGCCGGTGGATTCCATGGCGACATGGGTAACGCCATGTTCTTCGAGCCACTCAAGCAGGTCGCCAAGTCCCTTCGAGAACGTGGAGAAGGTTTGAATGTCCTTTTGAATGTGTCCATCTTCTTCCCATAGCGCGCAGGCGACGATGGTTTCGGCATGAACATCCAATCCTGCGCAGCGAGGATAGATGACATCCATGATGAAAATCCTCCCTCTAGAAATGTTGATGTATCAAGGCTTTTCGGCCCCTCAGGGGTGTCCAAAAAATATTTTTCGACAAAATCCCTTACATCCTTTTTCAGTTTTGTGGATATCTTACAGACCTAGGGTGCGCTTCGCGGCCACGGCTGGGGATATTTTCCTGCCGTGGGGGGGAAGCATATTCGATGCACCCTTTGGATCTCCGCGTCGCTGATGAGGACGAACCCTCCCATGTCTCCGGGCGTCTTCGCGCCAACATTCCCTCGTTCGGTCTCGTCATCAGGCGGAGGCCGGCCAAGCTCCTTTAGGGACTCAAGGTCGAATGGATGAAATCACGCCAGCTTCTCCGGTGTCATCTCGTTGTCCAACGATTCTTCCGTTCGCAGGGGGAGGCCTTAGGCCGCCCGTTGCACTTGGGACAAGACGTCCTGTTTCATTCGCTCCGCGTCAAACGCTTGTTTCTTCGTACAAATCGCAAACAGCACATTCAACAGCTTCCGGCACAAGGCGACGATGGACTGCTTTCCGGTCAGCGGATTGACGGATCGGGTCGTATAATACTCATGCAGCTCGCGAAACGCCTCGTTATGCCGAATCAGCGGAATCATCGCCCGAAACAGCACCGAGCGCAACCGTTTCCGTCCCCGTTTGGAGATGTGCTTTTGCCCTTTGCGCTGGCCGGAGGAGTTCTCCTTGAGCGTCAGGCCCGCCAACTTCACCAATTGGCGCGGGTCCCGATAATGGGCGAAGCTGCCGATCTCCGCCAACAGATCGATGATCGTGGCGTCTCCCAACCCGTCGACCGTTTTCAACCATTGGTACTCCATCGTCGTTTGAACCAATGCCTTCAACTCGGCGTCCAGTGCAGCGATCTCCGCCTCCAATTGGCGGTATCGGCGGACGAGCGCGGCGATCTCAAACCGGGCCATCGCTGTCCCTTCCGTCACCCCAATCGAGTCCTTCGCGGTGTTGATCAACGCCTGAATTTTGGCCTTCTGCGGGCATTTCATCCCTTTGCTTTGCCGGTACACCTCGATGAGCTCCTCGGCGGTCCGACCGGCCATATCAGCCGGAAGCGGCGTCCACTCCAACACCGAAAGCGCCGTTTTCCCCAAGTCACGAAACACGGTCCAAAACTCTGGAAAATACCGATCCGTCCAGCGGACGATCGCGTTTTTCACCGCCGTCTGTTCCTTGCGGAGCTTCTCTTTGAGCGTGCTTCCCACGCGCAAATCGGCTTCGATCTCGTGCAGCAGCCGGGGAACGAGGAATCGTCCGTCTTTTGCCAGTCTGGCAATGACCAGGGCGTCTTTGGCGTCGTGTTTCGTCGGCAGGTTGTCATCGAGTTCTTTCGACCGGCACACATGCGCCGGGTTGACCATGACCAACGGGATCCCGTGCTCCTCGAGGAAGTAGGCCAGGTTCAACCAGTAGTGCCCGGTCGGCTCCACCGCGACGATCACCTCTGACTTCCCAAACGCTTGCATCGCCTCCTGAATCGCTTTATACAGCTGCTGAAACCCCTCTTTCGACTGGAAGATCGGGAACGACTTGCGAAGCACGCGCCCCCGGTCATCCACGAAGCAGGCGTAGTGGGTTCGTTTCGCGATATCGATGCCCACGACAAGCGTTTGTTCCGTAACTTGATCAATTTTATAGTTTTGTGTACAATTCATCTGAAGTCCTCCTTGGTATGGTGAGTGATGTGGTTGACACCCCTGCATCATACCAAGAGGGCTTTTTTTGATCAAGTCCCCGGAAAAGCTCCTAACGGGAATGCTCCTTTTCGATGATCGAGTGCGCAAACAGCGAATCCACGGGAGAAATGCGGCAGTTTTCCGTTCGTCGTCACCTTTCCTCCGCATCGGGAAAGGGCGGACAATGGGTGGTGCACCCAGTGGATTCAAACACTTTTCCGTACAGGGTCTAAGCCACCATTAAGCATAACGTCCTGTTGAACTGTTTGCGCCTATTCTTCATTATGGGAAGAAAAGGGGGATTTTCATCCCTGGGTGGAGGGCAAACCATTGCCCATGGATCTTTTCCGTGAAAATCCCCACCACTTGGTGAGTGCGGTATACGCTCCTGATCCGTGAGGGTATACTGAAAATGGCCAAAAAAGGCAATAGGAAAGCAGAGGTGCCCGATTTTAGGCATCTCGTATAACCTGTCTGCCTTTTGGCTAGACTAAATAAGTTGTGGTTGGCGGAACGGCTCTTTGCGGGAGATCATGCAAAAGATGATCACCAACATCCGCCGAGCAATGGCGATGAGGGCTTTTTTCTTCCCGCACCGGGCCGCCAACGACCAAAACTTTCGGGACAAGGGATGCGTCTTGGATCGAGCTGCTGACCATGCCGCCTCGCATAACGCCGATCGGAGATGGGGATTGCCTTTTGTCGTGCGCGTGCTCTTTCGCTTTCCGGCGCTTTCATGGTTGCCGGGGGACAATCCAGTCCATGAAGCCGCCCGTTCCGGCGTTTCAAAGACGCTCATGTCGGTTCCCATCTCGGCGATGATGACGGCGGCGGTTTGTTTTTTCACTCCGGGCATGGTCATCAGCAGGTTCACTTCCTCGCGATACGGCTCGAGCAGGCGGTCGATGTGTTGGTCGACTTCTTCGATGAGCCGCTCCAATTCCTCAACGTGTTTCCACAAGAGGCGAAGGAGACGGAGCTCGTGTTCGGTCAAGGTGCCGAGCAGCGAATCGTACACCGCTTGCTTTTTCTTTTTGAGCCTTCCGCGCAGGCATTCATCCAACTCGTCCTTGTCCACGTATCCCTTCTCCAGCAGCCGGGCGAGGATGTCTTTTCCGGAAACGCCGAAGAGATCGGAGAGGACCGAGCCGAGTTTGACATTGGAAGACTCGAGCACTTTTTGAATCCGGTTTTTCTCCGAAGTCAGCTGTCCGACCCACTTTTTGCGGAGGCGGGTAAAATCCCGCAATTCGCGAATATCCGCTGGGGGGACGAAACTTTTTTCAACGAGTCCATGGCGGAGCAGCTTGGCGATCCACTCGGCGTCAGAGACATCGGTTTTTCTTCCCGGGACATTTTTGATCCGCTGCGGATTGGCCAGTGTCAAGTCGACATAGCCCTCGAGGAAGGCGAAGACCGGTTTCCAATACACGCCGGTGGATTCCATGGCGACATGGGTGACGCCATGTTCTTCGAGCCACTCAAGCAGGTCGCCAAGTCCCTTCGAGAACGTGGAGAAGGTTTGAATGTCCTTTTGAATGTGTCCATCTTCTTCCCATAGCGCGCAGGCGACGATGGTTTCGGCATGAACATCCAATCCTGCGCAGCGAGGATAGATGACATCCATGATGAAAATCCTCCTTTTCGATGATCGAGTGCGCAAACAGTGAATCCACGGGAGACATGCGGCAGTTTTCCGTTCGTCGTCACCTTTCCTCTATCACAGGAAAGGGCGGACAATGGGTGGTGCACCCAGTGGATTCAAACACTTTTCCGTACAGGGTCTAAGCCACCATTAAGCATAACGTCCTGTTAAACTGTTTGCGCCTATTCTTCATTATGGGAAGAAAAGGGGGATTTTCATCCCTGGGTGGAGGGCAAACCATTGCCCATGGATCTTTTCCGTGAAAATGCGCGCCTTTGGAGTGGCCATTTTCATCCCGGGTGGAGAGCAAAAATTGCTCATGGAACTTTTCTAAGCCAGATATCTACATCAGCAATTTTGGAGAGGCTATAGCATTTATAAAAACTACCTTAGAAGTTCTAAACGTTTTATAGCTCTTTCATATTGCTCATTGGCTGCTTGTTGATAGAATGAAATGGCTTTATCCGTATTGCCAAGAACCTCATGGAATACTCCTAAATTGTAAGAAGCAAGGAAACTTCCTGTTCCTTTTACACTGTCATACTTATCCGTATCTCCTATTTCTAAACATCGAAGAAAAGATTGTTCAATGAGCGGAAATAAATGAATATATTTATTGACATTGCTAAAAATTAAGTCCATATAAAATAAACCGCATGCAAAATGGAAATCTGGAGAATCGGCAAATCGGTCCCGCTCGGTTTCAATTAATTTTAAGCCTTTTTCGAACGATTTATTTCCTATAATCGTATATAAATAATCAATAATGAGACTATGGCGGTACCACGATTTCAATGCGACAAGATTGTAACTCTTTTCGAAATATGATTCCGCTTGTTGCAGTTGTTGCCGCAACTTATATTGTTTTCCTACTTGATACAAAACATAATCATTAAGAGGATCTCTTTCCAATTCTAGCAACAACAACTTGAGGTTTCGATCCGTTTTGTCTGTATAAACATATCCGTCATGGTATACTTCTATATCCAAGTTTTCTCTTGGTAAATCAGAGTTTACCTGTTCATGAACTCTCCCGACATATTTTACTCCTTTAGGCAGTAACCGAGATAGATAAGACTGCGCATACCTCTTCTCACCATCTTGAATGAACTCATCAATTCTTTTAATCCGCCCAATTACTTTGTCATTTTTTTCTATAAAATTACGTATAACGCTTCCGCAGTCATTCATAATATATTCATCCGCATCTAATACGAAGTTCCAATCACTTGTGGATTTTTCAAGTGCATAATTCCGGGCAGTGGAAAAATCATTCACCCATTCAAAATCAAATACTTTCGCACCAAATGCATAAGCTATTTCCTTTGTACGATCGGTAGATCCTGTATCGACAATAACCATCTCATCAACAATACCTTTGACACTTTGCAGACAACGGCTAAGATGTCGCTCCTCGTTTTTTACAATCATGACTAATGCTAATGTCGTCAAGGTTTCACCCCATAAACTTTAATAAATTCCTTTAACGCCTCCCGCCAATGCCTTAATTCTTTAAATCCATTTAATCGTAGAGCCATATGATCCAATACAGAATATAGAGGGCGTTGAGCAGGTCTTGGATAATCTTTTGTTTTACATGGATTAACTACTATATTAACATTAGCCTCTTCGAAAATGGCTTTTGCAAATTCATACCAAGAGCAATGGCCTGAATTAGAAATATGGTAGACCCCATATTTCTCAGTATGAATAAGTTGAAAAATGCAGCTAGCTAAATCAACTGTATAAGTTGGGCATCCAATTTGATCATCAACGACAAACAATTCTTTTTGTTCTTGTGCAAGTTTTAACATTGTTTTCACAAAATTATTTCCATGTTTCCCGTAAACCCACGATGTTCGAATAATAAAAAATTTAGAGTGAAGGTCTCTTACAAACTGTTCACCGGCTAGTTTACTTTTTCCATATACGCTTATCGGACTCGTAAAAGCAAACTCGTTATAAGGTGCGTTGGCGGTGCCGTCAAACACATAATCGGTACTTATATAAACAAACTTAGCACCTATATGTTCTGACGCTACGACTACGTTTCTTGTTCCGTATGCATTCACGAAAAATGCTTGATCTGGTTCGGACTCTGCTGCATCTACATTTGTATAAGCAGCAGCGTGAATAACAACATTAGGATGGATATGGTCAATAACACTTTTCACTTGCTGAAAATCCGTTATATCGAGTTCTGCTCGTCCATATCCATATACTTCATATTCCATGTCTTTTAACAATTTGACCATCTCTGCGCCGAGTTGTCCTTTCGCACCAGTAACTAATATTTTGTGTTTACTCATTCCCTTTCACCATATTGCTTTTGATAATAAGCCATGTACTCTCCGGATTTAATACGTTTCCACCAATCTTTATTATTGATATACCATTGAATCGTTTCCTCAATTCCCTTGTCAAACGTATATTGTGGTTTCCATCCGAGTTCTGTCATAATTTTCGTAGGATCGATTGCATAGCGACGATCATGCCCTGGACGATCTGATACATATTTAATTAACGACTTTGAAACCCCAAGTTTTTCAACAATTAAATGGACTATCTCGTTATTTGTCCGTTCATTATGCCCGCCGATATTATATACTTCTCCTGGCTTTCCTTTATGAATAACTAAATCAATAGCGGCGCAGTGGTCTTTAACATAAAGCCAATCACGAATATGTTGACCATCACCGTAAATAGGAAGCTCTTTCCCTTCTAATGCGTTTGTTATGATTAAAGGGATTAGCTTTTCAGGAAAATGGTATGGTCCATAGTTATTTGAACAACGTGTAATATTCACATTTAATCCATATGTTTCATGATATGCTCGTACAAGTAAATCTGCACTGGCCTTACTTGCTGAGTAAGGGCTGTTTGGAGCAAGCGGCGTTTCTTCCGTAAAATACCCTGTATCTCCTAAACTGCCGTACACTTCATCGGTAGAGATTTGGACATACTTTTGAATACTGTTCGCCTTCGCGACATCTAACAATACCTGAGTCCCCAATACGTTCGTTTTAACGAAAACACTTGGGTCAGAAATACTGCGATCCACATGTGATTCAGCAGCGAAATTAACAATCACATCAATATGATGAGACTTTACAATATAATCAACGAGTTGATAGTTTCGGATATCTCCTCTAACAAAAACATACCGTGGATTTTCTTGAATATCTTTTAAATTTTCCAAATTCCCAGCATAAGTTAATAAGTCATAATTAACGATTTTATATTCAGGATATTTGTTCAACATATAACGCACAAAATTGCTACCGATAAAGCCTGCTCCACCGGTTACTAAAAGATTCATAGAGTTCTCTCCCACACAAAATTAATTTCTGCATCCGCTAACAATGGATGATTTGCATCTTTTTCCGAAAGAATAGGATTCGTTACTGGCCAGTCAATGCTTAACGCTGGATCATTCCAAAGAATTCCTCGATCATGCTCAGGTGAATAATATTCGTCAACTTTATATTGAACTTCTGTGTTCTCTACCAATGTACAAAAACCGTGTGCAAATCCTTTAGGAACTAACAATTGTCGTTTATTGTCCTCACTCAAAATAAATCCTTTCCATTTCCCAAACGTCGGTGATCCTTTCCGAATATCAACGATCACATCATAAATAGCACCGCGAGTAACACGAACAAGTTTTGTTTGGGCTTTTGGATTTAGTTGATAGTGTAACCCACGAATCGTTCCCGCTTTTACGGAAAGAGAATGGTTATCTTGCACAAACCGGACATCAAAACCTAATTTACGAAATATTTGTTCATTATAACTTTCCATAAAAAAACCGCGCTCATCTTTATACACAATAGGCTCAAATATAACCGCTCCATCCAATTCGGTTTGAATAATCCTCATATCATTCATCCTTCAATGATTTCATATTTTCTTATTAAACAAGCTACCGAAATCGACATCTTTAGCAAGCTCATTAGCCCGCAAATAGGATGCATGCGTACCAGCATCCGTCCACCATCCGTCCAAAATGTCATACGTTAGCTCATTTCGTTCAATGTAAGCGTTATTCACATCCGTAATCTCTAACTCGCCTCGTGCAGACGGCTTTAACGTTTTAATAATGTCAAATACTTTAGCATCATACATATAAATTCCCGTAACTGCATACCGACTTTTCGGGTTTTTTGGCTTTTCTTCAATACTCTTAATTTGATTACCTTCGAGTTCAGGTACCCCGAATCGCTCAGGGTCCTCAACTTCTTTAATTAAAATTTTCGCCCCTGTTGCCTGTTGTTTAAAGTTTTCAACATAAGGAACAATGCTGCCAGAAAATACATTATCCCCTAAAATAACCGTCATTAAATCATTGCCAACAAACGATTCACATAACCCTAGCGCCTGAGCAATTCCACCAGCTTGATCCTGTACTTTATATGTAAACTGAACATCAAATTCAGAGCCGCTGCCTAAAAGATTAACAACGTCCCCCATATGTTCGCGTCCAGTTACAATTAAAATATCAGTAATATTCGCTTCTTTCAGTTTATAAATGGCATGATAAATCATCGGGTATTTGCCGACTGGCAACAAATGTTTATTCGTTACTTTAGTAAGAGGATAAAGGCGGGAGCCTGTCCCACCTGCGAGGATGATGCCTTTCATTTAAGTAATCCTCCTGTAAATTCATCCTTACTTAACTAATTAACTAACCCTGCGCGTACTATAAACTGATAAGTATCCGCGTGAGGTAGTGATCTCAAATAATCAGCAACTTGCTGAGGAAATACATTCAAATTAGTTCTAAATTCTGTTTGCTCCGGTGGACACACTGTTCTATTCATTTCTTTAATCGTTAATCCAGCGTCTTGGAACAACTTGATAACTCCGGATCTAGTAAAGAATCTAATATGAGTATTATCTAAAAGACCTAATTCTTTATAAGGGAATCTACCTTGTAATAACTCTGCTATGACAGAGCAATGAGCTATGTTAGGAATAGATACAAGAATTTCCCCATTTGCACTTAGATAGGGTTTGACACGCTTTAATACATCCAAAGGATCATATAAATGTTCCAAAACATCCGCAAAGATAATAACATCGAATTCCCCTTTTTGGAAATGCTGACTAAAATCGAAATTGTTAAGATCGCCTACAATAACATTATTAGAATATCTTCTTGCCTTTTCAGCAGCCACCGCATCATATTCTACACAACTAACTTCACAGCCCAATAAATTAGTTAATATATTAGTCATATATCCAGTGGCACAACCTAATTCTAAAACTTTTTTATTTTTTCCAACCATTCTCAGTATCATAGCATGAGAATTGTTTTCAGCGTTTATATCTATGTTAAAATCATATTTAGTTCGCTTTAATTGTTGAACAAGTTTATGATACTCTGTTTCCATTAATAGTTTATATTTTTGTATTTCTCCTATTCTATCTGAAATATTTGAATTAAATATTTCTGTAATCTCCGAATTATTCAATATTTCATCTATGAATCTATTTATATAATCTAACCAATGTTTTAAGGCTAATTCGTAGTTCCTATCACTTTGTAAAAAACCTTTTTTTCTAGCCTCTATAATTGAATGAGCAAAATCTATTATTCCATTTAACTGCATTTCAATTGATTGTGATTGCTGATCATCATGAATCCTAAAATAACTTAGTGTTTCGCTAATATAAACAACTTTTCCTTTAGCCAAAAGATTAAACCATGAAGCTAGATCAACATTGCACAAATATTTCCTTCCAAGGAAAGTACCAAAAGGCTCATCTAAATCACTCTTCCTGAATAACACTGTAGTAGGCTCACCAATATAGTTAATCAGTGACATTAATACATAATCTGCCATCATTTTTCCATCTATAATAGTATCTGATTCAAAAAGCCGTCTCGTACTAACAATATCCTTTAAAAAATTCCCATTTCTATCAATTAATTGTCTATGTGATGTTACTAACTTTATTTCATTATTTTTATCATGTAGATAATAATTCATCATTTTTTCAATTTTTTGGGGATGAAATAAATCATCGTCCATTAAATAATTAATATATTCTCCTCGTGCAAGGTTAAACAGCTTAACATCATTTTCAAACTGACCCAATCTGACCGGATTTTTAATATAGGTTAAGTTATCATATTTACAAGTATATTTAGATATAAGTCTCTCAATTTCATCGTTCATGCTATCATCACATACAATAACTTCAATATTTTCATATGTTTGATTTAAAGCGCTTTGTAAAGCAAGCTCAAAATAATGCAGACGATTGTAAGTAGGAATTAGTATGCTTACAAGGGGAAGAAATGTCTTGTTTAATCTCTGAACATTTTCCCCATAAACATCAACAAATTTTTTTCGATCATTATCAAATCCGTTTTCCGCACTCGCTATACCGCAGTCATGAACACACCATGGCACGTTTTGGCGCACAACCCCTACATCGTAACCCGCTAATAAAAATTCTTGACACTCGGAGAGATCATAAAAATGCCAACCCGTAAACAAATCTTCTCGCCATGGGATATCGTATTGAGTAATCATGATTAACCCATCGATAGCTTGAACGGGTTCATATTCTAGTTCTGTTTCCTTAAAACTTAATAACTTCATTTCTCCAGTATGACTGTCATAAACCTTTCCAAATCGTTGCGTGCTCTCCCACCAAATTCCATTTCTCGGAATTGTTTTCGCTCCAACTACTCCAATCATCCCTAATTTAGGATACTTTTCAAAGAGAGCAATAATATCATATAAGAAATTTTTATTCACAATAAACGCATCTTGATGCAAATACACTTTATACTTTGCATCTGTTTTTTTCATCGCTTCGTTATATCCAGAAGTAATGCTTTTTGCCCCTTCTATTGTTATAATTTCGATTTTGTATCCTTCTGGTACGTAAAGCGACCTTACGTAACGGACAGATTCCTCATATAATTCCCGATTGTTGACGCAATAAATAAAAGCGATTTTTTTGTCGTTCATAGTCAAAACTCTCCTCTTGCGATCTTCAACAGTTGTAGCACTTGTTCATCTGGTTGTTGAATTTTTTGTAAAAATGTCTCTGCTAACGCATGCTCTCCATAAGTAATAAGCACATAGCCTAAATTGTATAACGTATCTACGTTTGTCGGCTCTTGTTCATACGCAAGTTGTAAATATGGTAATACATGTTCGTGCAATCCTTGTTCAAAGCATGCAATCGCAATAGCCTGAAGCACTTTTACTTTATGGATCATGCTTGTATCAATAATTTCCTTAATAAGCGGTTCATCAATCTCACCACAAGCGATTTTCTCAACAAGTGCCTGCTTTGTTTCGTCAATATCGACATCAAACTCAAGGCGACGCAACAAAAATGTCAGTTCTTGCGCCTTTTTCAATGAGTGTTCATTAATTTCTTCAAATAGTTTCTTCACCTCATCGTCTGGTTGACGAATGAACGACAAATAACGATTTGCTAGCTCTTTCTCGCCATAAGAGTTTAACACAAATGCTAAATTATATAATGTATCTGTATCATCTTGACATAACTCAAACGCCGCCTGCAAATATGGTAAAACATGCTCATGATTCCCTCGCGCAAAATTTTCAATCGCAAGTTCATTCAGCAGCTTGGTTGCTTCATCCATTTTCTTTATCATGTCAATAACTCCGGTAATGGGAAAATGATTTAATTTTTCTAAGACTTGATGACAATCTTCTTTGGATACGAAAGCTTCAATTAGTTTTCGCATATTCTCATTTTGTTTATAGGCCCGTACAACAAACGATTGTGGCATAAGCAAAGACTGAATAGCTTCTCCGTAAAGTACTTTCAAATGGTTGACGAATCGATGTTGGTTGTCAGTCTCTGAGAGCATCAAACCTGTAACAGATATCGATAGCGGATATCGTTTAAACAAATCATCCAATTGACCTAGACTGTACAACCTCGTACGAGCAAACGGATTACGCCCAGCAATCAGTTCTTCAATTACGCGAAAGTGCCCCGCATTTTGGACATGAGCAAAAAACTGCCCATTTGGTTTTAAATGGTCAACGACAAAACGAAGGAAATGATCATTCAACTCAAACGCGCGATCGCTGTACAAAATAAGATCAAACATTTGGTTTTTTATCTTATCGTCTTTTAAGTCATTCGCTACGTATGCATACCGTTGCGCTTCCTTCATGGCAAATGCATTTTGTTCTATGCCGTACAACGTTGCATATGGATACTCATGTTTGATTTTCAACAACGTCGCCCCAGCACCGCAACCAATGTGCAACACACTAACATGAGATTGACGATCTACCTCGATTCGATCAATCATCTCTCGTTCAATGTTATACGCCTCAACATCAACGTTCCATTTTTCTTCGAACTTTTTTTGATTATCCCGCAACAACTTCGAATAACCGCTACCATCGTCTTTCCATGATACGCTACCGTAATGATGGATAAACGTATCTTTGCATAGCATTAAACGATAACCAGCTTGTCTCAAACGAACAGAGTAATCGTCGTCCTCAAAATTTCCTGGAGTAAACCGCTCATCCAACAGCCCTACTTTATCAATCGCTTCTTTTTTAATTAGCATACAGAAGCCAATTAGTTTTAATCTTTCTTCCCATTTATTCGGATCCAAAACATTATGTTGAGAAGCGAACACATGCATTTCATCGATCGATGTATAACTTACAGGAATCGTTGAATAGTAAGCTGCAGAATTTGTAACCGGTCCGACCGCTCCAATATCGTCAGCGCTATATAAGCAAGCTAACAAATGATCAAGCCAGTGCTTTGTAACGACTACATCGTTATTTAGTAAAAGAATGTTTTCCCCTGTTGCAATTTGTATTCCTTGGTTGCATCCTTTCGGAAAACCAACGTTTTCATCATTAAAAATCGTTCGAGTGTCTGCTTGTTTCTTTAACCACTCCACTGTTCCATCGGTAGAATGGTTGTCAACTACGATAATCTCATATGTGCCTGATCTCGTATATTGGCGAATGCTTTCAATACATTGTTTTGTATAATCTAGCTTATTGTGAGTTAATATAACGATACTTGTCTTCATCGTGCTCTCCCTTTTATTTTTCTTTCTCCTTTAACCATTCACTGTCTGGATATATACGTTTAGCTTGTTGAACGACCTTCTTTCTCTCTTCACTTATTCCACATATGTTCATCAGCTCAATCACATATTTGTACAAACGAAAATCACGATGACCGAAACTGATAGCCAACAGTCCATATTGCACCGCTTCTATCGTTTCATTTTTTACTGTTAGCGCTTCGATCACATTCACGAATGACTCTGCATCCCAAGCGCTCATATTCTCAACTGAACGATACAATTGAAGTGCCACGTCCATAAATTCATAACGATGGAGCAAATGACCAATTTGAATATGAACACTCGCAGGAAATTTATCACTTAAAGCAAAAAATTGTTCAAATAGCTCATACTCTTTCAACTGAATCGTCCGCTCAAGTAAAAGCAAATAAAACATCGGTTCAGATGCTTCCTTATATTCATTCATCATGAACAATAAAAACTCTTTTTCTTTTTGCTCAGAAACAAGATGAAGCAAGAGGCGAACGACATCGAGTTGATTCGTTTTGAACGCCGTCACTAATAGATCGTACGAGTCCAAACTGCCTGTTCGAATGTATGTTTGCAAGTTAGACACAGAACTTTTCAATATTTGTTGTAACGCTCTTTCATAATTTTTTTGTAATATATTTACTTTTATTTGGAAACCACGTCGAGCCGTTTCATCGCTTAGTTTCAAAGCATACCATTGTATCACCTTTTCTAAATGTAAAACGGAAGCAATGCGCAAAATCAAAGAAATAGCTAGCTCATCGTTCGCTAATTGTTTATCTTCGATAAATTGAATCATTTCTTCCTGATGATGAGCACGCGCTAATAGCTGTAACACGTGATACAATGCTTCATAACTTTTGCGATTGAAAGATAATGCACTAGAGTAGTGATACATTGCTTTTTGTAAATTTCCTTTGTGTCTGTAGATATGACCGAGCAACATATGCGGATCATATTCGACATATTCAAACGTTTTAATCGTATAAGGATATTTACTTTTATTTTCAAGCAAATATTCTAGCTGCTTTGCCGCATCATCATAACGATGTTGCAAGTAGTAAATTTCCCCCCGCAAAAATGGAAAATCGGCGGTTTCACTATATAGAGTTTCTGCATCCGTGATTACCCGCAAAGCATCTTCAAATCTCTTTAAATACTTCAAACATAAAATGATTTGCACAAGACAATATGATACCCAGCTTAGACGAATATCTTTTTTCTCTTGATATGCTTTAACAAATGATTCCAGCGCCTTCTCTATTTCACCTTTGGAAAGATACTCGTTTCCTAAATTGAAATAGTCAAAAGCAACACTCTCTCCTGCTTGAATTTCACGCTCAATAAGCGGAGCATTTCGATCGTGTTTTTTCTTTTCTACCACTGCTTGATGCATGTAGCCTGTATGATAAACAGTTAAAATCCCTTGTTTAGCCTGGACATATTCTCCATTTACTCTCTGCAACTGTTCATGAATGGCACGATCATATCGTAAATGTGGACAATTACGATAGATTCTTGTATGACGATGTTGAAGAATACGCTCACCATACACTCCCATGAAGTTGTAGATGACAACATCATAGGCTTCAACGCTTTCGTCTGTTTGCTTTAATACATCAATCATTGCTTGTAAATTTGCTCGTTCGACATATTCGTCTGCATCTAATACGAGAATCCATTCCCCTGTCGCTTGTTGCTGGGCGAAGTTGCGGGCCTCAGCAAAGCTGTTTGTCCATTCAAAATCATATAATTTATTTGTATATTTGAGTGCAATCTGTTTTGTTGAATCCGTCGAGCCTGTGTCAACAATGATAATTTCATCCACAATGCCGTATACAGAATCTAAACAACGTTGCAACACTTTTTCTTCGTCTTTAACGATCATACATAACGATACAAATGGTTTCATCCTGCTCTTCCTTCTCCAATAAGTTTCAATAATCCACTTTTTATATCGGCTGGAGGTCAGCGGTTGTGAAGGATAAAGGATAAACAATAAGTTAGAGCGGTTCAATACACTTATAAAAAAGAGACCTTAGATAGCCTAAGGCCTCTTGACGCTTCATTAGCGAAGCAATTGCAATACTCCTTGCGGCTGCTGATTCGCCTGAGCGAGCATCGCTTGTGCAGCTTGCATTAAGATATTGTTTTTCGTGAATTCCATCATTTCTTTGGCCATCGTGCCACCCGCCCTTTCGGTACGGGACAAGACTACATCTTCACCCTCAGCTTCACCTGGTAGGGGCCGGGCGCTTCGGATGAACGAGGACGATGGAAATCCTCTCCACCCTACGGGCTTCATCGCCATAGCACAAGCCGTAGGCGGTATGCCCTAGTCGTTGAACCTTCTCCACCCTTTCGGGACAGGAGCTTGGCTGCTGATTGCCCAATCCTTTGGCTTTTTCCGCCGTCACGTCTGCCGTTTCCAGCTCCGTTGTGGCGCCAAAGGCTCTTAGGGCTTCCCAGCAATTCACCCGGTGGTGATCCTAGCCGTTTCCAGCCAGGACGACTGTGCCTGTCGCCGTTTACGCGGCTAAGGCATAATCGACGTCGCGGATACGGGATTCTGCGGCTGTTAAGTTTTCCGCAGAAGTAGATAAGTTGTTAATTGTGTACTCTAAACGGTTTTGTAATGCACCAAGTTTTGAGCGCTCTTGCGATACAGCATTGATCGCAGCATCAATGTTAGCAATCGATGAACTAGCTAGAGAGTTGTTAGCAACCGAAATATTAGCTGCACCAACTGTTAACGAAGTTGAGTTCATTGTTGCAATCGTCAAGTTAATAATTTGACCGCTATTGGCGCCCACTTGGAAGGTTGCGTTCAACGAACCATCAAGCAAGTTTTTCGTGTTGAATTGTGTGGTATTTGAAATACGGTCAATTTCTGAAATTAACTGATTCAACTCTTTTTGGATTTGATCGCGGTCAATCGTTGTGTTCGTATCGTTCGCTCCTTGTACCGCTAACTCGCGCATACGTTGAAGGATAGCATGTGTTTCATTTAAAGCTCCTTCCGCTGTTTGGATCAACGAGATCGCGTCTTGCGAGTTCTTCGCAGCCATTTCTAGTCCGCGAATTTGGCCTCTCATTTTTTCGGAGATCGCAAGGCCTGCCGCATCGTCACCAGCGCGATTGATACGAAGACCAGAAGATAGCTTTTCAATGTTTTTTGCCGCCTGCGTGTTGTTGAACGTCAACTGCCGATACGTATTCAACGCCGCGATGTTGTGGTTGATTCTCATGTTCTCTTCCTCCTTGAAATGATGTTTTCCACGTCCTTGTGGAACGGCGGGGCTAGGGCGAAAGTCGGCCGCCTTTCGCCGCAAACCGCGCTCACTTTTTATATCGGCGCGTTTTTTGGAAGTTTAATAGGGAAATTTAATTTTTTTCGATGGAGCGAAAAAAGCGCCGTTTGGGCGCTTCGGCGTTATGGATGTTTCCATTGTTTCAGCTTGGCGGTCAGTTCGGCGAGCGAGGCTTCGTGTGCTTCGGCGGCGGCACTGTTTTCCGCTTGGATGGCGAGGTACACTTCTTTGCGGTGAATGTCGATGTGTTTTGGCGCGTTGATGCCAAGCTTTACTTGATCGCCTTGGATGGCGAGGACGGTGATTTCGATGTCATCGCCGATTTGGATCGCTTCTTTGAGTTTGCGCGTTAAAACAAGCATGGTTCGCCCGCCTCCTTTACGTCGCCGCTTTTTCCGTGAAAATCCCCACCACTTGGTGAGTGCGGTATACGCTCCTGATCCGTGAGGGTATACTGAAAATGGCCAAAAAAGGCAATAGGAAAGCAGAGGTGCCCGATTTTAGGCATCTCGTATAACCTGTCTGCCTTTTGGCTAGACTAAATAAGTTGTGGTTGGCGGAACGGCTCTTTGCGGGAGATCATGCAAAAGATGATCACCAACATCCGCCGAGCAATGGCGATGAGGGCTTTTTTCTTCCCGCACCGGGCCGCCAACGACCAAAACTTTCGGGACAAGGGATGCGTCTTGGATCGAGCTGCTGACCATGCCGCCTCGCATAACGCCGATCGGAGATGGGGATTGCCTTTTGTCGTGCGCGTGCTCTTTCGCTTTCCGGCGCTTTCATGGTTGCCGGGGGACAATCCAGTCCATGAAGCCGCCCGTTCCGGCGTTTCAAAGACGCTCATGTCGGTTCCCATCTCGGCGATGATGACGGCGGCGGTTTGTTTTTTCACTCCGGGCATGGTCATCAGCAGGTTCACTTCCTCGCGATACGGCTCGAGCAGGCGGTCGATGTGTTGGTCGACTTCTTCGATGAGCCGCTCCAATTCCTCAACGTGTTTCCACAAGAGGCGAAGGAGACGGAGCTCGTGTTCGGTCAAGGTGCCGAGCAGCGAATCGTACACCGCTTGCTTTTTCTTTTTGAGCCTTCCGCGCAGGCATTCATCCAACTCGTCCTTGTCCACGTATCCCTTCTCCAGCAGCCGGGCGAGGATGTCTTTTCCGGAAACGCCGAAGAGATCGGAGAGGACCGAGCCGAGTTTGACATTGGAAGACTCGAGCACTTTTTGAATCCGGTTTTTCTCCGAAGTCAGCTGTCCGACCCACTTTTTGCGGAGGCGGGTAAAATCCCGCAATTCGCGAATATCCGCTGGGGGGACGAAACTTTTTTCAACGAGTCCATGGCGGAGCAGCTTGGCGATCCACTCGGCGTCAGAGACATCGGTTTTTCTTCCCGGGACATTTTTGATCCGCTGCGGATTGGCCAGTGTCAAGTCGACATAGCCCTCGAGGAAGGCGAAGACCGGTTTCCAATACACGCCGGTGGATTCCATGGCGACATGGGTGACGCCATGTTCTTCGAGCCACTCAAGCAGGTCGCCAAGTCCCTTCGAGAACGTGGAGAAGGTTTGAATGTCCTTTTGAATGTGTCCATCTTCTTCCCATAGCGCGCAGGCGACGATGGTTTCGGCATGAACATCCAATCCTGCGCAGCGAGGATAGATGACATCCATGATGAAAATCCTCCTTTTCGATGATCGAGTGCGCAAACAGTGAATCCACGGGAGACATGCGGCAGTTTTCCGTTCGTCGTCACCTTTCCTCTATCACAGGAAAGGGCGGACAATGGGTGGTGCACCCAGTGGATTCAAACACTTTTCCGTACAGGGTCTAAGCCACCATTAAGCATAACGTCCTGTTAAACTGTTTGCGCCTATTCTTCATTATGGGAAGAAAAGGGGGATTTTCATCCCTGGGTGGAGGGCAAACCATTGCCCATGGATCTTTTCCGGGAAAAGGCGATGTTTCGTTTTGTACGGGGTGTTCGATAAGATCACTTGCTTGCCGATTCGTTTTCGGGCGTTGATGACCACGGGCGCCTGCAAGTTCGCCGTCGTGTTGTCGAACGGGTCAGCGACCGTCAAGATGACGTACACCGCGACGTCGCGTTCGGTTTCGATGTCAAGCTGTTCGACCATCGCTTCATCCAGTTCAAATTCGTACGCCGGAAAGTACGAAAACGGCTCGATCAACACAAACCCAAGCGCGGGCGTCTCGACGGACTGCAAGATGACAAACGGCGTGTCGGCAAGCGGCAAAAGGATGAACCGCTTCTCGTCCGCAAATCCGGGCAGGCCGTGGGGGAAGCGGATGATGTCTTCGTCCTTCACCGCCACCGTTCCGTGGTATTTCGTGTCGATGTTCAATGCTTGCTCCTCCTTATGTTCCTCAAATGACGACGTCAATGTGAAGCGACGGACGCTGGGCGAGGCGGATCGCCACCTCGCCCGGCATGTAGCGAATGACCGGTGGATGCGTGCGGGCGCGGATGACCGGTTTGCGTGCCTCAAAGCGAATATCCACATCCGCCGGAGTATAGGATATGTGAACGCTGAACGGGGACGGCACCCAGCCGATGTTGAATTCGTACATCGGAGTTTCGCTGTTTTCTTTCGCCTGCTCGGCGATCGGGTTGCCGCCGTCCTCAATGCGCATGAGCTCGTCGCCTTGGCGAGAGACGCGGGCCAGCCCGTCAAGCCAATCGTTGTATCCTTGTTCAGCAAACTTTCGATGCGGCGGAAGATATGTTCTAAGTTCATGTCTTCCCACGCTTTTGTCTGATCGATCGTTAGCTTGGACGGCGTCGTACGGATCGTGAGTCGGGCCGGAGATTGCTCGATTTCCAACTCGGCAGGCGGCTGTTGGATTTCTAGTTTCGCCGGAACGGTTTCGATGGCGATTTTCGCCATCGTTGACTGCAAGCGGATCTGCGGCAGCTGCATCGTCATCTCCCCCTTATCCGCTTAGCGCAAAAAATCGAGCAGCGTCGGCTGAATGATGCGGGCGCCGACGCCAAGGGCGGCGCGGTGCACACTTTCCTGTGTTTTCAAATCGGTAATGACCCGTTCGATATCGGCGTCTTCATTGTCCGACAAAATTTGTTGGGCGATCACTTCCTGTTCATCGACACGCGCTTCCATCAGCTCAAGGCGGTTGCTTCGCGCGCCAAGCTCGGCACGCTCGGCCAAGACGTTGTCGATGTGCTTGTCAATATAGGATAAATAACCGTTCAGCTCTTGGCCGCTCTTGCCAGCTTCCAAGTCATTCACAAGCGCTTCTAAATCGCTGAACAGCCCTTGTCCTGGAGTCGCGCTGTACGTAAAGACGCGCGTCGGATTGACGTTGACCGGGAGCTGGATGCCTTTTAACAGCTCGATTTTCACTTGTTCTGTGTTCGTCGACACTTTGTTCACTGGGTCGTCCAAGTTGACCGGCGGTCGAAGGGTATCCGTGCCATTGAAAATGTATTTGCCCGCAATTTGTGTGTTGGCAATGGACACTAAATGGTTTTTTAGCTCATCGATCTCTTTCGCGATATGCTCACGCTGCGATTGCTCATACGTATCGTTGCTTGCCTGGACGACGAGCTCGCGAATGCGCTGGAGCACTTGCGTCGCTTCGTTAAGCGCCGAGTCGGACGCATCGATCCAGTTATGGGCTTCGGAGAAATTGCGTTTAAACTGTTCCACCTCAGTTAAGTTCGTCCGGTACGCCATCCCTTTGATGGCCACGACCGGGTCGTCAGACGGGCGGGCAATTTTTTTGCCGGTGGACAGCTGGTCTTGAATTTTGCCGAGCCGTTCATAGCTTTGGCTCAAGTTACGCAGCATATTTTGCGTCAACATCGATTGCGTGACGCGCATCATCGCTCACCTACCTTCCGACAATTCCCATGCCGTTAATGATTTTATCGAGCATTTCATCAATCGTTGTAATCGTGCGCGCCGCCGCGTTGTAGGCGTGCTGAAACCGAATCATGTTCGTCATTTCTTCATCGAGCGACACCCCGCTGACGGACTGCTGCCTTTCCTCCACCGACTGGCGGAGCACTTCGGAGTTGTTGACGAGGCGGTTCGCCTGTTGGGTGTCGACCGCCAGCTGGCCGATCATGCTTTCGTAATACGCCTGCAGCGTGCCCGCTGTGATCGGATACGAGACCGACGGCGCCGGATTTTGCAGGTTGGCAAAATTGCTGTTTTTGACATTGGCGAGACGAATGGCGTTTAAGCCGTTCCCCGGTTCGTTCGGCGCTGATGAAGCGGCGATATTGTTTAAATCATCAATATTGGATGACAATTGGATCGCTTTCGCTGCCCCGTCCACTTGCGTCAAATCGCTGAAAAACAGCCCTCCCGGGTTGCTCGGGCTGAGCGTATACCCTGTTTGGTGCACTTCGTTAAACCGTTTGGCGAACGAATACGCGAGCGTATCGAGCTTTTTCAACATATCGGGATAAATGCCTTTGACACCGCTTCCGTCATCATATCCGTAGGCCTCGATCAACCCTTTCAACTTGCCGGAGGCGACAAACGGGATGGAAGAGCCTCCAAGCGAAAGTCCGGTAAGCGGACCGGTCGGCATCTCCGGGGAGGAGCTGGCGCTCGGCGATACGGACAGCGTCTGGTATCCTTGGTTGCCATTGACCAGCAGCTGACGCTGGCCGTTGCCATCAAAAATATATACATCATAAGACCCCTCCGCTATTTTCAGCGCATTGCCGCCGCTTGGCTTCGGCTCGACTTCGATTTTGACGAGCGCAGACAGTTCATCGAGCAGTCGGTCGCGCTCATCGTACAAATCGTTCGGCAAGTAGCCGTGCGGTTCGACTTCGGCGATTTGTTGGTTGATTTTATACAGCTGTTCCGCGATCGAGTTGATCGATTTGACGGTCACTTGAATTTCATTGGCGAGATCGTTTTGAATAGAGGTTAACGAATCGGCCAAATAATGAAACGTCTCGACCACCGCCAGTCCGCTCTGGCGCACGACCGAGCGGGCCCCTGTATTTTCTGGGTTTGCACTTAAATCCTGGAGCGCCTGCCAAAATTGATCCATGGTTTTGGATAAACCGCTGTCGGACGGTTCGTTCATAATGTCCTCCATTTTTTTTAACGCATCGGCTTGGGCTTGCCAATAGCCCAGTTTGTTGTTCTCGCCGCGGTATTGCCAGTCAAAAAAGCGGTCGCGCACCCGCTCAATCGACCCCGCCTCGACCCCCGTCCCCATCTGTCCCGGAATTTGCGGGCGGTTGAGGGACGCCGGCGGGTACGGCTCGCTTTGGACAAAATTGACACGCTGACGGGAATAACCGGGCGTGTTGGCGTTAGCAATGTTATGGCCGGTCGTGTACAGCGCCATTTGCTGCACGGCCATGCCGCGCTTGGCGACTTCCAGCCCGTGAAATGTTGATCCCATCGTGCCCCTCCTTTTCATCTTCTAATGATTGTCCGCTGTTTTCTGCCTAGCGGCTCTGTTTCGTTTTGACGGCTGTTGGATGGATCGATCTCTCCTTATTTTCCGTCGGTGACTTGTGCTGCTATGCTTTGGAATCAAAGAGTGAACGGCTTCGTCCATGTCCATATTGTCTCGTTGATTGGTTTGGCGCGGTATAGTTCACGTTGGGCGGCTGCGGCATCAATTGGTCCAACATCAGCGTCACCCATTGCAGCGACTGGCGGATGAGCTGCCCATTCAGCTCGTTGACTGCCTGGAGTTCGTTGATCACGTCGAGCAACTCGCTAGCCAACTGTTCGGCTTTTTGCCGCTCCTCCTCGTCCATTTTCGGCAAGCAATCGGCCAATGTCAGCGGATGCCCGCCATCGGACCATGCGGCGACGAGTTGTGCCCGCTCGCGCTCGAGCTGCTGGATGGCGGCGATAGCAGTTTGTTCTTTTTGGATCAGCTGCATTAATCCGTCCATATCGCCTCGTTTTAATACGTCCGTTTTTTGATAGGCCAATTGAAGCAAATGCCGGTGCAGCGTCAAGTGCCGGTCAAGGAGCGCCATCAGCTGCAGCGCTGGCGCACGCTGTTCATCATCGGTTCGGCGATTTTCTACCCTTGTGTTCATTGGCCATCGCCCTTATAGAACTTGTATAGTTTCTCCGCAATGGCGCGGGCATCGATCTCATACGTTCTGTTGTCGATTTGTTCCTTCAACCGGCGCACTTTCTCTTCCCGCTCGGCGGCCCAAGTGGAGCGTTGCTGCAGCTCTTTTGCCGCCTCGGAAATTTCGACGCGATCCCGCCGCCCGGTTTGCCCTGTTTTTCCTTGTGGGGCGCCCGAGTACTGACGGTAGGGATGAACGCCAATCGAAAACCGGTTATCGATTCTCACTGCGATTCCTCCTATCCGTTCCTCACGTTGTTGTCTTACTACTATTATCGGTCAATCCATTCATTTGTTTAGCGGCCATTTCGCTCTTTGTCGGTGTAATACGTGCGAAACACCTGTTTTTTCTTCTGTTCTTCTTTTTTCACCATTTCCAGCTGCCCTTGCAAATCTTTTGAACAGTCAGCGCACATTCTGCCTTCGCGGATCAGCTTGCCGCAACGGTCGCACGGATATCCTAAATTCGGCAGCTGCGCCAACGTTAAGCGGCCGCTTTTGATGAATTTGACCAGCAGCGTCTCAGGCACCCCTGTCGCATCGACAATTTGCTCCATCGTCGCCAACCGGTTTTCCCGGCGCCGCAAAAATTGGACCACGGTTTGAAATTGCCGTTCTTCTTCTTCATGACAAGACGGGCAAATATCGCGAAACGGCGAGCGGACAAACAGACGGCCGCAAACCGGGCAATTTTCTAAGTTCATCATTCTCCCCTCCCAATGTGCCCATTACGTATACAAATTGACGATCAACCCTTGAATTTCCCCCAACGTCTGCAGCAAATCAATCCTCGGCCGTTCTTGCTCGAGCACCGCGTTTGTGACGTCCAGCAGCTTTTGGTCGATCGTTTTGACGATATGATAGACGCGGGAACGGCCGCTCCAATGGAACCCATACTGCTCCGTCAGTTTCAAGCCATGGTTCACCGCTTCATCGAGCAATTGTCTGACGAGCTGTTTATACCGCCGCAAATCGTCAACCGTCCGCAACTTGGCCAGTTTTTTTCCTTGCTGTTCGATTTCATCCGCCAGCTGCCTCAGCCGCTCGTTTCGCAGCTTTTCCTGCTCCTTGGCGGTCAGCTCGGCAAATGACACGGATGGCGAAAAAGAAGCCGCCGCTTTTTTGCCGATTGGAACCGATGGGGTGTTGGCAATTTTATTGATCTCCATCTTCTTCGCTCCTACCGCCTTGTTCATCAAGCTTCTGAATCCATTTTAAAACTTCCCCGATCACCGCGTAAAGCTGCGGCGGGACGCGCGGCACCGGATCGACCAGCTGTCTCAGCAACTCCCGGTCATGGGGCAGCGGAATGCCCGCCCGCCCCGCCTTGTCGGCCACCTCATCAGCGAGCTGCCGCGGCTGTCGGCCAAGATGTTGCTCATATGATTTGAAAGCAGGGGCGTAACGGTGTCTGTTCATATCGTCCACTCCCACTGGCTCGTTTCGTTTTCCGTCTTCACTCTGTCTGTCGCCGCCCGCTCTTGGTCTTGGGTGTTCATCGGTTGGAAAGTGAGGCGTTGCACCCGATAACCGATCTGTTCCAAATGGTCTTTGACTGTCGCCGCACATGACTGCAACACCGCCGCCAACCGCTCGTGTTCTGTTTCCACCGTCACGGACAGCTGCCGTTCGACCGACTGCAAGGAAATGCCGACTTTGCCTTGATTCGTGTCCAACAAAAAGTAGAGGCGGCAGTTTTGCCAGTCAAGCTGTCCGTCACCGCTGCGAGCGTTGACGTGCACATGTACGGTCGCCATCTCACCATGAAGCGAGAGTGGCCACTGGTACAACATAGTTTGGGTGTGGCTGTCAACAGTAAATTTGTTGAGCAACTGTTGGCCGGTAAGATTCATGAGCAGCCGTTCCGCCTGCGCAGGAACCGTTCCTTCCTCAACCCATGACAGCAGCATCGCCTTCAAATTCTCGACCGGCTGTAATCGCTCTCCGCTCAAGAGCGCACGGGCGGTCTCTTGTTCATGGAAAAAGCCGAGGCGGCGCAGCGATTCAAAGACTCCTCTCGCCGATAATGCGCCATCGTTGGGCGCTTGGTCCACATGTTTCAGAAGGCGCGACAGCTGCTCGTGCGGCTTCGTGCCCTGCCACGCTTCCGATTCCATGAAAAACCGCTGTACTTTTTGTTCAGATGGCTGAAAGCGGAGCGACTCCAACAACGCTTTCACTTCACGCGCCGTCTTGGCCGCTTCGTCCGTCTTTCCTTCAGCAAGGCCGCGTTTCGCTTCTGCCAATTTCGCCCCCGCCTCAAGCAACTTCGTTTCCGTTTTCATGTCAGTAAACAACAACCATTCCCCGTGCAACAGCATGCGGTCGAGTGAATGAATGAGCGACTCAACAAGCGGCGCGGCTCGCTCTGTCGACTGTTGGGCAGCGGCATGCGCAAATTGTTCGAGCTGACGGACCATATCACGCTGCCAAACACGAAAATCGTGCACGAGTTGCACCATTTTTTCCGTCACTACCGTCACGGCAAACGTCCGGGCCTCTGCCGTCGGAAGAACCAGCTCCGATGCAACCGCATACGCGCGCGAACCTTCCAATCGCTCCGTTTGTTCACGAACAGGCGCCGCTTTTGCTTCATGGGTTTCTTCCGGTTCCGTTTTCGTCAACAACGGCGCCAACAGATCTCCGAGCGGCGGGCCATGGAGCGCTTCATGCGCTAGGCGCAAATGCGTCTCGGTCACCTCGAGCTGTTTCGCCGCCAAAGCAGCGACGGTTTCCTGTTTTTTCTTTATCGAGCCGCCTTCCGTCTCCCAAAAACGACGAACGGCTTCTTTTTCCTTTTCGGTCAGGCGAATGCCACGGGCCGACAGCCATGAATCGATTCCATCGTCCAACGAAGATGGCAGAAACCGCCCTATAGACGATAGTGGCACCGCTTGCGCCATCCAAGTTCCACCTTCTTGCTTCACAAGCCGCACCATAAACGAACGGTCGCTTGGGACGCCATCCACAAAGTGGACGCGTACATCCTGTTGGCCGATGGCGACCACGGCCTCTTGATCGTTGAACCTTTCTTTCATTACCGCCATCTGCACGCTCCCCGGCTGCAATGAAACAGCCGGTGCGGCGACCTCATTGGATAGTTGATCGTGACGAATACGCATCATTATTCTTCCTCGCTCTTTGTTCTCCTACTTTTTATATCGGCACGTAGGCTTCCAATGTTTACACTGTTACGCGCGAATGAGCGTCAACGCCCCCACCTCTGCCGCCCCCGCTTCAAGCAAAACAAGGGCCGCGTGGCGGACGGTGATGCCCGTCGTGTAAATGTCATCGATGAGAACGATTCGTTTTCCGTCAATCGGCGGATGTCCGGAGAGAAAAAACGGGTTGTCGGTCTCCATCCGCTCGCGGCGCGATTTTTTCGATTGTTTTTCGGAATGCTTGCGAGAAAGCCAAGGGAAATACGGAAACGGAAGCAGGCGGGCGAGCGCTTCCGCTTGGTTGAAGCCGCGCTCATACAGCCGTTCGGGGCTCAGCGGGATTGGGACGATGTGCCAATCGCGGCCGAAATGTCGGCGAAACGCTTGGGAAAACGGACGGCGGAATGCCTCGACGATGACATAGTCGCCGCGGAATTTCCATAAGGCGACGACGTCTTTCATCCAGTCGTTGTATAGATAGACGGATCGGTTTTTCACGAGCACCCTCCCCCATTGTTCATCTTCCTGCCACCGAAGGCAGTCGGCGCACAGCGATGGCTTGGCTTCCTCGAGCGGGCGGCCGCACATCTCGCAAAGGCGGCCGTCAATGAGTTTGAACGACCCGCGGCAGCGTGGGCAAAGGACGTCTGGGTCTTCAAGAAGAATCAGTTGGCGCCAGCTCGTGATCGGGTTGTACGGAGAATGGCAAAGGAGGCAGTTCATCGATGCAGCAACCCCCTTTTCTTCGCTGTCTCATTCATGCGGACAATGTGGCGGCGCGCCCGCACCATCTCGTTCGTTTTTCCGTGATGGAAAAAGCGGACGTCGCCATCCGGAAACGCCGCGTGGCGGCCGACGCGGCCGGCGATTTGCACAAGAGCGCTTTCCGTAAAGATGCGGTCTTCGGCACCGAGAACGGCGACATCGATGTTCGGCACCGTCACGCCGCGCTCAAGAATCGTCGTCGTCACAAGCAGCGGAACGCGCCCGTCGCGAAACGCCTGCACATGATCGGCGCGATCCGGGGCTTCGGCGTGGACGCCGACGATGCGGGGATCGACGCGCTGCAAGAGGCGGGTGACAGCTTCAAGCTCATCGATATGGGGAACGAACAAAAACGCCTGCTTTCTCTGTTCCAAACGATGGAGAACCCACGCAAGGACGTTTTCGGGCAAGCGGCCGCGCTCTAACCGCTTGCGCCAATTGCCGCACCATTCGAACACGGGGACGGGGAGCGGATGGCCGTGATAGCGGGCGGGGATGACGACGGCGTTCCGTTTGCCACGCGCAATGTCACGCTGCCAAGCGCGGGAGGGAGTGGCGGTGAGATAGATGAGGCTTGATCGTTCTTTCCGCGCTTGACTGACGGCGTATTCAAGCATCGGTTCAACCGAATACGGGAAGGCGTCGACTTCATCGATGATCATGACATCAAACGCGCGGTACGCGCGCAACAGTTGGTGGGTAGTGGAAAGAACGAGCGGGGCGATTCGCCCGCGCTCATCGCTTCCGCCGTGCCATACGGCGAGCGAAACGCGCGGGAACGCCTGGCGGAAGCGCGGAGCCAGTTCGCGGACAACGTCCACTCTAGGCGTGGCGAGGCCAACGCGCCAACCTTCCTCCAAGGCGGCAGCGATGGCGGGAAACAACATCTCG
Organism: Geobacillus stearothermophilus ATCC 12980; assembly: GCF_030369615.1. Taxonomy (NCBI): domain Bacteria; kingdom Bacillati; phylum Bacillota; class Bacilli; order Caryophanales; family Anoxybacillaceae; genus Geobacillus; species Geobacillus stearothermophilus. The sequence continues at coordinate 2,553,403 of NZ_CP128494.1, forward strand.
GTTTTCCCTGCCCCGCATACGGCCCAAACGATCAGCTCGCTTCGGTCCAGCACCGCCTGTCGGACAGCCTGCGCGGCCTCCGCTTGAGCGGCGGACAGCGTCCCATCCCAAACAAGCGGCGCCTCGTGCGGCTCGGACGGAAGCGGCATCGTCACGTGCACAAGGTGAGTGCAGGAGCTGATGCGCCCCATCACGAGACACTTGCGGCAATACGCACAATCTGCCCCGCAGCGGGCGCACGGAAACGCGGCAAAAAGATGAGGATCGTTATTTCCGCAACGGACGCAGCGCCAGGCGCGCGCTGTTTTGATGAGCCCGGGCTGTTCGTGAAGCAAACCGGTCTGGATGGCGGCAGCGACTTCTCCATCGGGAAACGGCAGCTGCTCTCGGGGTAGGCGCTGGCCATTGAGCCAGACGACAAGCGGCGAAGCAGCGGTTGATGGGGGATGTACAATGAGCATCACTCCTTTTGAAATTCAAGAAAAGCATGTTCCCGAGCTGGGAGCCAAAAAGAGCGGGTGGCGCAGTGATGCGGTAAAAACGCGCTCCCCCAGGTTGAAAGGCTTTGAGCGCATCAATGAGCCAGTGTTATGGAGAAAGAGCAGAGCTGACGATGTTTTTCCCTAAAAGGCGGGTGGAAAACCGCTGTTCCCCTTGATCGATGAGTTGAATGTGTGAAAAGAAGGAACGACGCTACAAGGTTTTTCTAGTTGAGAAACGAAGCGAGAAAGCGGTTGTGCTAGCAAATCACCGCCCTTCTAACAAAATGATGAAAAGATGGGGAGGAAGCAAAAAACGGCAGCCTTCGATCGGCAAAGAAAGTGGAGGCAAAAAGGGCTTCCCAATGGAGTCAAGATGTGGTTTGACCCTCTTTTTCACGACATATCGACCTTCGAAAGAAAAGGATAAAGCGAAATCCGACAACATCAAAGATCCACAGAGAGTCATCGAGTCGATCGACAACGTGTTTCGACAACATTCCCAGGGAAATAGCGACAAATTTTTCAGGAATAGAAAACGTTCGACAAGTTCGGCCAGTACCGCATCTCCGGTCCGTTTCATAAGGAGGTGAGAAAACGAATGTAAAACAAATTCGCCGCCGCACAAGGCGGGGCACACCGTTCCGCCTTGTGCTCGGCTGCAGCGCCTCAAGGCGGCGCTTTGCGGCCTCGACTTATGGCTGATACCACGTCAGCCCGAGCGCCCCTTCGCCGACGTGCGTGGCGATGACGGGGCCAAAATAGCTGATCGAAAATTCGACGTGCGGATAGCGGGCGGCCAGCTCATCGCGCCAACGGCTCGCTTCATCGGGCTGGTTGGCATGGATGATAGCGGCTTTGAGCGGAACGCCTTTGTCCGCATCTTCGTCAAACAGCTCCTCGATGCGTTGCACCGCCTTTTTGCGCGTGCGGATTTTTTCAAACGGCACGATCACTTTGTTTTCAAAGCGAAGGAGCGGCTTGATTTGCAAGAGGCCGCCGATGAACGCCTGCGCGCCAGTGAGCCGTCCGCCGCGCTGCAGGTGGGACAAGTCGTCGACCATAAAGTAGGCGCGCAACGTCCGCTTCATCTCATCAAGACGGGCGAGAATCTCCTCCGGCATTTTCCCCGCCTTCGCCATCTCGGCGGCTTCGATGGCGTAAAACCCTTGCGCCATGCAGCTGATTTCCGAATCATAGGCGTAAACGCGCAGACCATCGACCATTGTTCCCGCCGTCACCGCGCCTTGATACGTGCCGCTGATGCCGCTTGAGAGGTGGATGCTGATGACAGCGTCGTACCCTTCCTCACGAATGGCAGTGAACAAGTCGACAAATTCGCCGACTGAGGGCTGCGATGTCGTCGGCAGCTTAGGACTCTGCTTGATTTTGACAAAAAATTCATCCGCCGTCATATCGATCTCTTCGCGATATGTTTCGTCCCCAAAAATGACGCTGAGCGGAATCATCCGGATGCCGAGCCGCTCGCGCACGTCTTTCGGCAAATAAGCCGTGCTATCGGTGACAATCGCAATTTTCACAGGCGCCATTCCTTCCTGATTCAGCCTTTTCTGCCATTATACCAAAAAGACTCGTTGTCCACCACCGCTCGATGCATGAGGAGGCAAAGAACGCGGGCAGGCCGTGAAGCGGAACATCGTTGATCCTCATGCAACGCTTTGCCCAAGCCGCTCCTTCGCCGTCAAACGGCGCATCGATGCCACAGGAAGCCGCTTCGATCGTCAACGCACCGCTGCAAAGACTGACGAGAGCCCCCGTTCCGTTCAGCGCACCTCCACCCAGCCGTTTTTGATCGCAACCACAACGGCTTGCGTCCGGTCATTGACGTTTAATTTTTGCAAGATGCTGCTGACGTGGTTTTTCACCGTTTTTTCGCTAATGTACAGCGCTTCGCCGATGGCGCGGTTGCTTTTGCCGTCGGCCAACAGCTGCAGCACTTCGCACTCGCGCCGCGTCAATAAATGCAACGGACGACGCACTTCTTGTTTGACCGCCACGCCGCCTTTTTCCGACGTCAAGCGGCGGTATTCGCGAATCAAGTTGTGCGTCACTTTCGGATGCAAATACGATCCGCCTTCCGCGACGATTCTCACCGCCTCAATGAGCGTATCGGTATCCATCTCCTTCAGCAAATACCCCGTCGCCCCCGTCTGCAAAGCGCGCATCACATAGTGTTCATCGTCATGGATCGACAGCACGACGACTTTCGTATCAGGGTAAGCTTCGATCAGCTGTTTCGTCGCCTCCACGCCGTTGATGTCCGGCATGTTAATGTCCATCAGCACCAAATCGGGGCGGTATGTTTCGACGATTGAAAGCGCTTCGCTTCCGTCGCTTCCTTCCGCCACGACTTCAAAATCGCCCTCAAATTCCAAAATGCGCTTGATGCTCTCGCGAAACAGCTGGTGATCGTCGATAATCGCGATGCGTGTTTTCATCGTTTCCTCTCCTCCTTGTTCGCTTCGTCAGTCGAACGGTCGAGCGGAACGCGAATGAACACGGTCGTTCCGCTGCCAATCTTTGAGCGGATGTCGAGCGTGCCGCCGAGCAGCTCCACCCGCTCCCGCATTCCAATCAAGCCGAACGCATTTTCTTTTTTGACCGATGGATCAAATCCTTTGCCATCGTCTTTGACACTGACAAGCAGATGGTGGCACGTCACTTCCATTTTGACGTCGATATGGCGCGCTTCGGCATGCTTTAAGGCATTTTGCACCGATTCTTGGACAAGGCGAAACACGGCCGCCTCCATCCGCGACGGCAGCCGAATTTCTTCGCCGATATGTACAAAGGAAATATGGACTCCGTTATTATATTCTTCGGTCGTTTGCAAGTATTTTTTTAGCGTCGGAACCAATCCTAAATCATCAAGCGCCATCGGCCGCAAATCGTAAATGATGCGGCGCACTTCGGACAAAGCCGAACGCACCATTTTGCGAAAATCACGAATCTCGGCGATCGCCGCCTCTGTCCCTCGCTCTTTGATCACCTTTTCGACGAGATCCGATCGAAGCAGGACATGCGCAAGCAGCTGCGCCGGGCCGTCATGGATTTCCCGCGACAGCCGACGCCGCTCTTCTTCCTGGGCTTCGGTGATTTTCAGCCCAAATTCCTGCTTTTGCTTCGCTCCTTCAACGAGCTCGCTGACCTGGCGGAAATCGCTGTTTAAGTAGTGGAGCACGACCGTAATTTGCCCGACTAAATAATCGGCGCGTTCGATAATTTGCGCAAAGCTCGCCAATCTCCGCTCGAGTTCATCACGGCGCAGCCGCAGCTGTTTCTCCCGCTCGCGCACCATCGTCAGCTTCATATGCAGCTCGTGCGCCGCTTCATACGCCTCGCGAATATCTTGCTCCAAGTGGGTCGAAAAGTTTTGGCTCACTTCCGACAGGCGGCGGCGCGCCCGGCGCGCCTCCATTTCGAGCCGGTCCGCTTCTTCGATCGCCTGCACGGTCAGCCGCTTCACCTCCTCAAGTTCGCGAAGCAAATGGTCGTGCTCTTGACGCGACTGCTCCCCGATGCGGAAAATTTCGTCTTTGCTATGTTGAACGGTGTCGATCATTTTTTCGACAATCCGATCTAACTGCTTTACGTCCCACTGTTTTGCCTTAGCCATTTGCCAACCTCCAACATCGCTGCCAAGCGGTGCGCATGGGCGCCAGCAAAATTTGTTTGAAGGAAAAAAGTTGTCGATTTATAATAATAAAAGCATGCTCTATCTATTGCTCTTTTATTTTTAGTTTACCATAATGAGAGTAGAGCGCTAGCCGTTCTTGCAAAAATAAACAAATAAACCGTTTGCACGATGTTGATCGTTGAGGTGTTTCGTTTTGTTGCAAAAATATTACACGGTTAAAGGATACGGTGAACACGAAATCGTAATTGAAAAATCACGGTTTATCTGCTATGTCAACCGCGCGGAAACGGAAGAAGAGGCTATCGCCTTTATTCAACAGATCAAGAAGAAGCATTGGGACGCCACCCACAACTGCTCCGCCTATTTGATTGGGGAGCATGACCAAATCCAAAAAGCGAACGATGACGGTGAGCCGAGCGGCACCGCAGGGGTGCCGATGCTTGAAGTGCTGAAGAAAAAAGGATTGAAAGACACCGTCGCCGTCGTCACCCGCTACTTCGGCGGCATCAAGCTCGGTGCGGGCGGCTTGGTGCGTGCATACAGCCGCGCCGTCTCAGAAGGCCTGAACGCCGCAGGCATCGTCGAACGCCGGCTCATGCGCGTCATGCAGGTGACGATTGACTATTCGTGGCTTGGGAAGGTGGAAAATGAGCTGCGCTCTTCCGTATATACTATTAAAAATATCCAATATGCCGACCGCGTCACGTTTGATGTTCTCGTTCCCGAGGACGGCCAGTCTTCGTTCGGCGAGTGGATGACCGAACTGACAAACGGAAGGGCGGACATTCAGGCGGGAGCGATGGAGTATGCCGAACGGTTGCTTCCGTCTTCCTAAAACGACACCGTAAAGGAAAGAAGGGTTAAACGATGAATCATACAAGAAAAACGGTGAAAAAGCGAAAGAAAAAAAAGCGGCTCCGCCGATTATTTTTGCTCGTGTTTCTTCTTTTGCTCGGGGGTGTTGGCGCCTTTGGCTACAATATTTACTCCGAGACGAAACAGGCGTCAAGCAAAATGTATCAAGCGCTTGATCCATCAGGCAAGCCGGCAAGAAACATTGAGGTGCGCAAAGACCCATTTACCGTTCTGTTAGTCGGAGTGGAAAACCAGTACCACGACGAGGAGGGGCGGTCTGATGTCGTCATGTTGTTGACCGTCAATCCGAAGACGAACAAAGTGTATTTGTTGAGCATTCCCCGCGACACGCGCGTTTACATCCCGAACGAAGGGCGGAAAGACAAAATCACCCATTCTTACAGTCATGGCGGCATTCAATCGACCATTGCAGCCGTCAATGAGCTGATCGATGTACCGATTGACTATTACGTGACAACCGATTTTGACGGGTTCCAGAAAATTGTCGATTCCTTAGGCGGCGTCACGGTGGATGTTCCGTTCACATTCAAAGCCCAACTGACCGGCTCCCTCAAATGGCATACGTTCCATAAAGGCAAACAAGAGTTGAATGGCAATGAAGCGCTCGCCTATGTGCGCATGAGAAAATCGGACCCCCGCGGCGACTTTGGCCGAAACGAGCGGCAAAAACAAGTCATTCGTGCCATTATTGACAAAAGCACATCCATCACCTCGCTGCCGAAGCTGGATGACATCATCGCCGATTTAGGGGATCACGTGCGGACGAACATCCCTCCGGCCGATTTGTTATCGTTCATCTATGTCTATCAAAAAATGAAAAACGCGGATGTAGAAAATTTGCATTTGAAAGGATACGACGAAACAATCAACGGCGTGTACTACTACATCCCCGACGAGCAATCGGTCAGCTCAATCAATAAAACGCTGCGGCAAGCGCTCGAGACGTCCAACGCCTCCCTCACGCGCAGCAATTCACCATCCACACAAAACCAAAATTAACGATCACAAAGAAGGTGCTCCCAAAAGCAATGGGGCGCCTTTTTCCATTTACAGCGTATATCATGCCGCAATGATGATGAAAGAACACAACTTTTCATGTCCTCTGTTTTTTTCTCTTTTTCAACAAAACTTTTCATTTTTTCTCATAATAGGACTGAATTCGGGTTGGATAAAACGGCAAAATTCGCTATGATAGTATAGAAAACGCAAACTTGAGAAAAAAGGGGGGATCGAATCCTTGAAAAAAACGCTTCTTTCCGTCTTGTTAGCGACTTGCCCGCTGTGGCCGTCGGCCGCCTTGGCCGCCGATGGAAGTCCGTCCTCATCCTCACCGACACTCATGGTCGCGGAGCATAACGCTTTGCTGAGGAGAGGAGCGACGGATTCCTATCAAATCGTCGAATCCATTTCCGCTGGCCAACAAGTAAAGGTCATCGACAAGTTCCAAAACGCTGCTGGCGAAACGTGGTATCGCATCGAATATAAGGGCATCACAGGCTGGGCGCGGGCAGACGACTTTTCTGAAGCGCATGTCTCTTCCGCCTTCCCTAACGTGATGTTCGCCAAGCAAGACTCGTTGCTGAGAAGAGGGGCAACCGATTCATATCGGTCCGTTGGCTCGATTCCCGCTGGCCAACAAGTGAAAGTCATAGACGAGTTTCAAAATGCCTATGGTGAAACGTGGTACCGCATCGAGTACGGAGGCGTCACCGGCTGGACGCGTGCGGACAGCTTTTCTAACCAACCGCCTTCCATGCTCGTCGGAAAGCGTGCGGTGATCGCCGCCAACGACATCGCGATGCGCAAGGGGGCATCCCCTTACTATCCGGTCGTCAAAACACTGTCTAACGGCGATGTCGTCTCCATCATTGCCGAGTTCACCAATTCGCTCGGGGAACAGTATGTGCGTGTGGAGTGGGCGGGAGTCAAAGGATGGGTGAAAACGGAACAGATCTACATACCCAAACAGCTTCCGACACTTTTGCCGACATTCATGAACGTTGTGCAGTCCTCCCCGGTTCGCCGCGGGGCGAGCGTCCATTACCGCGCCGTCGCCACAGTGTCACGCGGTCAATCTGTCAAAGTGATCGATTTGTTCGTCACAAATGGTCAGGAACTTTGGTGCCGCGTTGATCTCGGACATGTCCGAGGATGGGTGTCGGAAAAAGTGTTGACGATGTCATCAACCATGTCGGTTCCAAGCGGTGTCTCGGATACGTCCAGCGTCTCAGGCCAGCCGCTGACGGTCAGCGTTTCGGTCGCCAATGTGCGGCAAGCTCCATCTTTAAAAGCAAAAGTCGTCACCCAACTGAAAAAAGGAACCAAACTGAACAGCCTGTCAAGCGCCAAAGATGCGTCGGGAGCGCTTTGGTACAAAGTGCCCCTCAATGGAAAAACGCTCGGCTGGGTGCACGAGACGGTCGTAACCAAATCCTACCTTTCCCCACCAGCCAACCAGGGGATGCAAAAGCAGGTGACAACCGCTAATGCGGCGCTGTTTGCCGAACCTTCGTTGAGCGCCGCCGTCATCGAGCGGATTGCGAAAAACCGAACGGTCACGGTTTTGAAGACGACAGAAGCATCTCCGTTCGACTGGGTGCAAGTCACCTCTGCATCGGGGAAAACGGGATGGATGCCGGTGTTTGAAGTAAAAGCCCCATCCTACGTATACGTCAAACAGGCGGGCACTCCGCTGCGCCGAGGTGCATCTTCGAACTATCAATCGTTGAAGGCGTTGGCAGCGAATGAGCGACTTGCTGTCCTTTACGAATATCATGGATGGCTGAATGTCGAAACATCCAATGGCGTCCGCGGATGGGTGGAGGAATCAAGCACCTCTACCGTCGCCTTAAATAGTCTCGTTGAACCGACTTTTTCGACCATCAACGACAATGCCTATTTGACGTGGAAAAAAACGTCTAATTTCCGCGTCTCCTATTCGTTGTTGCCGGGCAATCGTCTGAAAATCACCGGCTCGTTTTCCTACGCTGAAGTCCCGTCGACCGATATTCCAGGCATACAAACCGTGGAATGGACCGGCAGCAGCCTGCTCATCACCTTTGAACCGGGGTACACGTTCACCCTTCGCCATTACAGCGACCGATTGGCGCTGAAAATTCTCGAGACCGGACTCAAGGGCAAAAAAATCATCATTGACGCAGGGCATGGGGCGCACGACACCGGGGCGATCGGCCCTGGCGGCACGCGGGAAAAAGATATTACTCTCGACACCGCCTTATTGCTAAAAGAAGAATTGGAGCGGGCCGGAGCGATCGTGAAATTGACGCGAAGCACCGACATCTTTTTGGAGCTGTCTGAACGGACATGGATCGCCAACAGTTCCGACTACGACGCCTTTATCAGCATTCACGCCGACTCGTACTCGCGGACATCTCGCGGAACGACAACGTACTACAACGTATCGAGCAACTTCAATGGGCCAAAAAGCGAGCAGTTGGCCGCCATCGTGCAAAAACATCTTGTCCAACAGCTCGGAACATATGACCGCGGCCATAAAACGCAAAACTTTTACGTCAACCGGAAAAACGAGCTGCCGAGCATTCTCGTTGAGCTCGCCTTCATCTCCAATCCAAATGAAGAGGCGCAGCTCAAAACGAAAGCGTTCCGCCAAAAAGCGGCCGTCGGCATTCGCGAAGGACTGGAAGAGTATTTCAGCCAATTCTAGTTTGTTCGCGTTCGGAGAATAATAGCATGAGAAGGCCGGTAATGCAACGGATTGCAAAGCTTTACGACGGAGTTCGTCAAACTGAGAAACATGGCAGCATCGCGTTTTCATTCCTTGCGATTCCTCATGAACCGAGCGAATCCGTTGTTTTTCACCGGCCTTTTAGGAAAGCTATTATTCTCCTTTCTTTCCATATCCAAAAACGGGGGAGATGAACATGATGAAACGAAAAGCCAAATGGGCCGTTGCTGCCAGCCTGGCGGTCGGAATGACGGCAGGCGCCCTCTTGTTTACGCCATCGGCGATGAAAGCATCAGAAGAAGTCGTGTTAGCGAGCGTCGACTGGGTGACTTCCCAGCTCAACCCGATGAAAAACGACATTGCCAACCTGAAAGCACAACTGGCCGCCCAGCAACAACAAATTCAACAACTTCAACAACAACTTGCTAGCAAACCCGCTTCGCCTTCTTTGCCTTCTGTCGTCTATGTAGTGAAAAACAATGCGGCCGTCCGCAGCGGAGCGTCAACGAGCTACCGCGTCATCACTTATAAACAGGCAGGGGCTTCACTGCAAGTGGTCGGGGCGCACCTTACTTCCCAAGGATTGTGGTACAACATCATCCTCTCCTCATCGTTGAAAGGTTGGATTTATTCCGGCGATGTCTCGACATCCGCCGTCAGCAGCGACAGCACCAAGCACGTCATCGCCACGGCCGCGGTCAATATTCGAAAAGGAGCGACGACTTCTTATCCGATTATTGCGACCGTTCCAAAAGGGACAGAGATGGTCTATATTCAGCCGTTTACCAACAGCAAAGGGGAGAAATGGTACAACGTGCAACTGTCTGATGGGCGTCAGGGTTGGATGGCCGCTGAATTTGGTGAGGTGAAGTAGACGGTGAAAAAATTGGCGTGGTTGGCCGTCGGCCTGTTTTTGCTCATCGTCTCTCCTTCCGCGTCGAACGCCGCTGGGGTGAAAACGTACAACAATACCGTGCAAGTCCTTTTATATAAAGGGACATCGGTGACAGTCGCCGTCGAAGGAAACTATCAAATCGTCAATAAAGAGACGTTGACGATCACCCCGCTGCCAAGCGGGACAAATCTGACATTTCAGTCTTCCTCTTCGACCGTGTTTGTCACGTACAATGGAAAGACGGATTTTTCAAGCACCGGATTTACCATTCAAGAAACGATCGGCGCGGCGCCGTTGTCGCTTGTCAAGGTGAACCAAACGCGGTATCGGGGAAGCGTCGACATTCGCCTGCAAAACAGCGCCTTGTATGCTGTCAATATTTTAGATATGGAAGATTATTTAAAAGGAGTCGTGCCGAGCGAGATGCCTGCCTCTTGGCCGCTTGAGGCGCTGAAGGCGCAAGCCATTGCGGCCCGAAACTATGCCTATAAACATAAAACAAGTTTGACGACCAATCCAAACACACAGACGTATAAAGGATATGATGGAGAATCTCCACGATCGAACGCGGCAGTGGATGCAACAAGAGGATGGTATCTGAAATATAATGGCAGTATCATTGAAACGTATTACCACTCGACAAGCGGCGGCAGAACCGCCAATGTAAGCGACGTCTGGAACTCGTCGCAAACCGCCTACCCATATTTGGCGAGCGTCGATGACCCGTATGAATCATCGCCGTACAGCCGATGGTCATTCACCTTCTCCCCAGCTGTGCTGTTGCGTTCGTTCGGGTTCAACGATCCATCGGTTGTTTTATACGACGTCTCGATCGCCAAAACCGGCGCGAACGGAGAAGTGGGGGCCGTCACGATTGAAACCTCGGCAGGCGAAAAAACGGTGAAAGGCAATGAAGCGATCATCCGCAAACTGTTCCCGCTAGACGGCAATCAATTTTACGGCATCTTGCCGTCCAACTGGTTTGACATTCAAGTGCAAAAAAGCGGCCCATCCGTGTCGATTCAAACGGCCAGCGGCAACATCGCCGCCTCTTCCTTGTCATCTTACTCCGTCCAAACAGGGATCGGAACCGTTTCGCTCGCCGGCGTCGAAGGAATCAAGGTGCAAACAACGGATGGCATCGTGCCGCTTTCCGCCTCGCCGTCAGGGGTTAGCTCGATCACTGTCACGGGAAAAGGATGGGGGCACCGGATCGGCATGAGCCAATACGGAGCAAAAGCATTTGCCGAGCGTGGATGGACGGCGGAGCAAATTTTAGAACACTACTTCCCCGGTGCTGAAGTCTCGTTCTAGCGACAGAGTCCATGATGTCATACGGGATTTTGCTCTCCACCTCGGCATCACTCGGGAACAAAAAAGGGCGTCCTTCTTTGTGAGCGGAACGCCCTTTCTTCTTTTTCTATTTTTCTGTCCATCTGACGGATTCGCGTTTTGTTTCATCGCCAAGGGCGTGAAGCAAATCGTCGACAATGCGAATCCATGAGTATTGCTCCACCGCCAACTTACGCCCATTTTCCGCCATCTTTTCGTATTCCTCGCTCGGAAGGCAAAGCAACTCGAGAACCGCGGCAGCGATCTGTTCAGGATTTTCTGGAGGAGCGATTTTTCCGCAATGGTATGTTTCTAAAATCTCGGCGCTCTCCCCTTCGCCGCAATACAGCACCGGGGTTCCGGTGGCGATCGCCGGGAAAATTTTCGACGGCCTTGCCCCTTTAAACAAATCGATGTTGCGCAGCGAAACGATGCTGTAATCGGTGATGGAGAAAATCTCCGGCATCTTCTCAACAGGAACGGATCCGTAAAACGTCACATTGTCAAGGCCGAGCTCTTCTTTTAACGCCATCAGCTTTTCTCGCTCTTGGCCATCGCCGACAAACAGGAAATGCGCCCGTTCATCTTTTGCTTTGACGATGGCCGCCGCCCGCAGCACCGAATCGAGCCCTTGGGCGTATCCCATCGTTCCGGCGTACGTAAACACCACTTTTCCTTCGAGCCCTAATTCCGCAAGCAACTCTTTGTTTTTCGGCAGCGGGCGAAACACATCCGTGTTGACGCCGTTCGGCAATAAAAAGACATCCTCGGGCGCCTTTCCTTGTTCAATCATATAATCGCGAATGCCTTCTGTCGCGGCAGCGATTTTCCAAGCCTTCCGGTATAAAAACAGCTCGAGCCATCTCGCCATTCGGATGAACAGCCGATTTTTCAAAATGCCGAGCTCAACGGCCGATTCCGGCCAAATGTCAGCGACGTTGAAGACAAACTTCGCCCGTTTCAACTTCGCGCCCACGTACCCGGTGATCCCTAAAAACAACGGCGGGGAATTGCAAATGATCACATCCGTCGGCTTCGCTTTCACAAGCAGCGAATAAAACGAGCTGAACGTAAACGAAAAATACGAAGCGAGTCGCTTCCAAAAGCTCCCCTTTGGCGACGGATAAATCCATGTCCGATGAACGGGAATGCCCTCCCATTGTTCGAACAAATAAAACAGGCCGCGGTATGGCTTGGGGATGACGCCGTGCGGATGATGCGGGAATGCCGTAAGCACTTCCACTTGATGCCCCCGTTTGATCAGCTCTTTGCTCACCTCATACACACGAATTTGCGGTGCGCCCGTTTCCGGCGGGAAGTGTTGGCATAGGTAAATGATCCTCATCGTCCGCTCCACACCACTTTCCCCCAAAATCGCAAACGAACGTTCCATTTTGAGCGCCAAGAGGCGAGCGCAAACGAGGCGTGGAAAAAGGGCAACGCCCCCCTGGCATCGTTCCGCTGTCCTTGGATGTATAGTCGTTGCCGTAAGCCAACGGCCATCACGAGCTTGCCAACGGAAAGCCGCCGGCTTCGCGTCCTAGCCGCCGCTTTCGGCAACAAACGAGCACCAACCGCGGCGGCTGATATGACGGCTTTGTTCCTCATCGACTCCCTCCACCGCCTTTCAACGTTTGTTCATACAATCGGATCATGCGCATCGCATTTTCCGTCCAATCGTAATGTTCATGAACATGGTTGACGCCGTTTTCCCCCATTCGTTGCCGCAGCCTCTCATCAAGCAACAGCCGTTCGAACGCCTCCGCTAGCTTTTCCGGACTGTTTTTCGGCACAATCAACCCCGTTGTTCCCTCACGGACGACTTCCGGCAATCCACCGACGTTGGAGACGACAACGGGAACGCCGCACGCCATCGCCTCGACGGCGGCAACGCCAAAACTTTCGCTGTCTTCAGTCGAAGGCACGGCGAAAATATCCATTTGATTGATGTACAGTGGCACTTGTTCGTTCGGAACTTTGCCGACAAACGTCGTCACGGATTGGATGCCGAGGCGGGCGCACAGCTCCTCGTATTCACTTCGCTGCGGCCCATCGCCGACGATCAACAGCTCCGTTTGTGGATGCCGCTCGTGCACAACGGCAAACGCTCGAATCAAATCAGCGATCCCGTACTTGTCCGAAAGAGCTTTCACTGTGCCGATCGTCACGGTCCGTTTCGGCTGTTTCGGCAATGGTTTGAAGCGGGCGACATCCACCCCAAACGGCGTCACCTCGATCGGTTTGTCCGTATACTTTCCGGTTTCTTTCGCCATCACATGACTTGTCGAACAAATGACATCCGCTCGCTGCAATGTATATTCAAGCATCCGTCGGTTCCAGCGATTGGCATTCGGAAACTGATACACGTCGCGTCCCCAGACGGAGACGTAAAACGGATGATACGAAGCAAGCGCCCCGATCAACCCGTAGCTGGAGGCATAATGGGCGTGCAAAATATCTGGTCGAAACGAAGCGAGCAGCCGCTTTAATGAAAAGACAGTGGAAAAATACGACAACTTCCCCGGCAGCCATTTCGGCAGCACGACTGTCTCGACTTCTTTCGCTTGCTCCGGCCCGTAATGGTCTTTAAACGTCACGACTTTCACATCGATGCCTTGCGTTTGGTAAAAGCGGGCCCACTTATGCGTATGGATCGATTTGCTTGGAGCCAATAAGGCGACTTTCATCGGAGGCCCCCCACCAACGTTTCTTTCACCTTTTCCACTCTCGCTTCCCATGAATGTTTCGCCATAAACGTCCGCGCAATGCGCAAGCGGCACTCCTCGAGCATGTCCGCCATCTTGGCGATCGCTTCTGCCATCGACGACGGGTTGTCGTCGCAAATGACGCCATACCCATCCGCTTCAATCAATCGCTTTTGCGCCGAGCAAGCGGTGGCGACAATCGGCAGGCCGCTCGACAGATAGTCGACCAGTTTGACGGGAACGGAAAAATCATTATACTCGCTCCGCCGCCGCGGGATGAAGGCGAAATCCATCTCCGCATACAAACGGTCGAGCGCTTCGCCGCTGACGTGCTCGACGCGCACTTGCAAGGCGGCAAGCTCTTCTTTCACCGCAAGCGGCTGCCGCTCGTACTCGTCTTTTCGGCAGACGACGGTGAGCGAAACAAGCGGCTTGCGGCGGTTTGCTAAGCGAATCGCCTCAAGCAGGAGCAAAAGCCCATAGTCAGCATTGTTGATGCCGCCAACATAAATGGCATTCAGCGGCTGTTTCGCCGTCCCGAACCGCTGAAACGGCTTTTGCTTCCCACCCGGCGGCAAATCGACCATCGGGCGGCGGATCGCGACATATGTTCCCATTTCGAGACTCGGCAAAAAGATGACATCGCAGTACCGCTCGTAAAACCGTTCTTCCCAACGGTACATCATTTGCATGGCCGCTTTTTTCCAACCGCGGAGCGGATACAAATCAGGAAACTTCCAATAGACGTCGCGGTAAAAGACGCCAATGGGAACGTTGCGGCCTTTCAGGTAGCGGAGCACATCCCGATCGACGAACGGACGTTGCGGCCGGTGTCCTGGGTCCGTGAGCCAAAGCGGAATCGTCTGGTTTTCCATATAACAAAACCAGACATCATCGAGCTTGCCTTGGCTGCGGAGCTCTTGAAATTGCTTCTCCCGCTCGGCTGACGTGCCGGCGATCAGAAGAACGTCCACTCCCTCTTTCGCTCCCCAGCGCAAAAACGCCTGATGCATTTCATACGGCCGCAGCTTTGACCCGCTGTTTCGTTCCGCGACGAGTGAAAACGGGTAATAAATCAATACGGTTTTCATCATTCATCCCTCATCCGTGATTCGCCTTTTCGCTGCAAACCATGCCCGTAAATCCCCCTGCACCCGCAGCCACAACGCCATTCCGCCAAACAATGCCACGAGCAGCACCCAGGTCGGATTGAACAAAAAATCGGTGAACCCACCGACGAGCGTGCGGGGGATGTTAATGGAAAAATAAACGAACAAACTTAAAAACAAAGGATTTTTTGGCAGCCGTAGAAACCCAATATACAACAGCTGCGTCACGACACCGACATACAGCGTGCCGATGACGATCCCCACATAACCGAAATTGGCATACGCCTCAGCAACAAAAAGGGTGTTCAACACTCCCCCTGTCCCGTCTTCAATCCGCTCTGGGAACACGTGCGCCATCACGAGGCGGGCGGAGCGGACATTCTCGACGTCAAACAACCCTGTTAAAATCGAGGGCAAGCTTTTTCCATAAAGAAATGGCAGCGCTTCGCCGAACAAATTCAAATGAAGAAACATCGGCGCGATTTGCGCCAAAATCATGCGGCCGATCGGGCCTTTGTTGTAAGACAAAAAGGTCGCAACATCTTGCACCCCTTGAATGACGGTGTACATGCCGACGAGCACCGCCGCCCCCACTCCCCCATACAACGCCAATTTCGCCGCCGACAGCCTTGTTTTTCCAATGTAGATGCGAATCAGCAAAAACATCATCACGTAAAAGAAAATCGGCGATTTGGCCAAATCATACACATTGACGAACACCGCTCCGACAAACAGACAGATAAACAGCAGCTTCCACCGCCACTCGTGCGTCAGCTCGGCAAACAAATAAGCGATAAACGACAAAAGCGGCGTGAGCGTAATGGCAAAAATATTGCGAACGAGCACGTTTCCGGCAAAATGGCGCGACGCCTCAATGCGCAACGCAGCCAAGCTCTCATCCGTCCCTGTCAAGAGCGCAAACACCGGAATCGTCGGCGTTTTCCAAATCATATACGCAATGGCGGCAAAACTGAGGAGCGACAGCGCCAAAAACGCATAAAACACTTGGCTGCCCGTCGCTCCAGCCAACGGAGAAAGCGGCTTTTGCAAATAGGCGCGAAACTCCTGCCTCGCTTCAAATCCGCACAGCCTTGAAACGACCACCATCGACAGCGGGAACACGATCATGACAAAGCATACGACAGCAAATCCAATCTGCCGGTATTCCTCGGGCCGAAACAGCTTGCGAATCATGTAGTAATCGTCCATCCCCAAGGCGATCAGCAGCGCGCCGATGAAGCTTGACAGAAGGAACGAGTAATAGTACACAATCGACACGAGATTCGGCGCCGTCCATGAAAGCGTCCCCGCTGCATAGCGAAACATCAAGGTGGAGACGACAAGAACAATCAACCCAATCAACACGTCCAACATGCCGACGCACCCTTATCGCTGTCCGATCGCCGCCACGATTTTCTCCGCCGCATGCCCATCGCCAAAGACGTCCGCATAAACAGGGGCGACTTCCTTGTGGACCGCCGCGACGATCTTCTCGCGGTCCGTGCCGGTTAAGATGTTCGCCCCGCCTTCGAGCGTTTCCACCCATTCGGTTTGTTCGCGCACCGTCACGCAAGGCACACGAAGGAAATACGCTTCCTTTTGTACGCCTCCTGAATCGGTGATGATTTTTTTCGCGCCGCTCTCTAACCGAAGCATGTCCAAATAACCGACCGGATCGATCAGCCGAAGCCCTGGAATCGCCGAAGCGTCCAAGCCGTACTCTTCAAGCTTATGCCGCGTCCGAGGATGAATCGGCCACACTTTCGTTCCGTCAATATCCCGAAAAGCAGCCAAAATGGCTTTCAATTTGTCGGGGTCATCGGTATTTTCCGCTCGGTGAATGGTGATCAAGTAGTAGGATTGTTCCGCCAGCGACAAATCAGCCAAAATCGTCGATTGGCGCTGTGCGAGCTCCTTGTTGTACAAAATGGCGTCATACATGACATCGCCGACATTCCAGACGTTTCGCGTAATATTTTC
Source organism: Geobacillus stearothermophilus ATCC 12980 (assembly GCF_030369615.1). NCBI lineage: Bacteria > Bacillati > Bacillota > Bacilli > Caryophanales > Anoxybacillaceae > Geobacillus > Geobacillus stearothermophilus. The sequence goes on from NZ_CP128494.1 coordinate 2,570,143, forward strand.
TTTTCGTAAATTTTCCACGGCCGTCTCCGTTGGACAAAATAAGAGCTCGGAGACATGATCGGTCATGATGCGGTTGATTTCTTCCGGCATCTGCTTGTTGAAGCTGCGCAGTCCGGCTTCGACGTGGATGACGGGAATATGGAGCTTCGCTGCGACAAGAGCGCCCGCGAGCGTCGAGTTCGTATCGCCATAGACGAGCACATAATCCGGTTTTTCCTGCATGACAATTTCTTCAATTTTCATCAGCATTTCGCCCGTTTGCTTTCCATGGCTGCCTGAACCCACCCCTAGATAGTAGTCAGGCGTCGGAATGTTCAACTCCTCAAAAAAAATGGCCGACATATTCGGGTCATAGTGCTGCCCGGTATGGATCAGCACTTCGGTATATTGTTTTCGCAAGACGCGCGAGACGGGGGCAGCCTTGATAAACTGCGGTCTGGCGCCTAACACGGTGGCGATTTTCATCCGAAGCACCTCCTAGATCAGATGAGCGGTTATCAAGTATTTTGCGCATTTTCATCCTCGATCGTGCGCACCGGACGGCGCAAATCACGATCAACCCGGCTGGCAAAGAGTGTGGCGGCAAACAGGCCCCAACCAGCGAGCACCCAGCCGTCAGCAATCGGCGCCTGCTGAACGTAGACGATGACGATGAGGGAGAGCAATGTGCCGACCAAAACCAAAGCCATCTTTTTCCATGACACTGGCACAGGATACACTTGCTGGCTTTTGCGAAAAATGAAAGCCACAGCGACCATATACGTCATGAGGCTGGCCGCGACCGCCCCCCAGCTGAGCCAAAGCGGCACCAAAACGGCGTTCAATGCAAGATGAAGAAGCGCCGCTAGCGTGAACACCCGTGAAATATAGCCGGTTTCCTTTGTCAAAAACAAGCCGGTGGAAACAATCAGATAATAAAAGTTCAAAAACGTGACGGCCGATAAAAACGGGATATAGGACGCTGCATCGCGATATTCCGGTTTGAAAAAGGTTTCCACAAGCCACGGGCTCGCCGTGGCGATCAAAAGCAACCCAAACGCTCCAATGAGCAAAAGCGCCATATACACTTTCGCAAACAGCGCACGGCTTTCCGGCCGGTCTTTCATCGACATCGAATACGGACGCCACGCCATCTGCACGCCGCTCGTGATGAGCGTGATCACGGTCGCGAGACGCAAGGCAACCCCAAACACCCCGACTTCCTCCAACGACGCAAACCGTTGGATGAAAAACGTGCTGACGTTGGCGATCACCCAAAAGGCGAGCGAAGTCGGCACGAGCGGGGCGGCGTAGGCAAGCAGCTCCTTTAACACGTCAAAGCGCACGCGCCACACCATATACTTTACGGTCAAATGCAGCATCAACAAAAACACGAGCGCGCTGCTCACGAGCCGGCCGATGAGCAACCCTTCCGGCGTCGCCGCGAACCACCGGAGCGCCGCATACGACAGCACAGCGACAAGCAGCATTTTCACGAGCGTCCAAATCACGACTTTTTTCGTCTGAAATTCAAACCGCAGCACCGTCGTCGCCATGACGAAAATCGTATCGAGCAGCAACGTCGCGATACTGATGTACAGCAAATCGACATAGCGAGGTTCTTGAAACAGCGCGCCTGCGATCCACGGACCGGCCAAAACGACAGCCAAAAATAAGATGGCGACGACAAACAGCCGGAAGCACATGACGTTGCGCACATACAAAAGGCGCTTCTCTTTGTCGTCCGTGTCGTAATAGTAAAAAGAGAGCGCCGAATCCGTACCGAAAATGACGAGAAATGTCAGCATCGACGTCCATTGGTCGATCAAGTAGACCGCCCCGTACTGCGCCTTGGACAAATAGCTTGTATAAATCGGCAGCATCAAAAAGGCAATCATCTTCGTGCCGACGTTCATAAACGCGTAAAGGAGCGAGTCCGCTCCTAAACGCTTGAATGCCGAGAACAATTTATAACAACTCCCGCTCGTCGACCATTTTGCTGAAGCGCGCCGGGAATCCTTTCACGACCGTCCTCGGTTCCGTATCTTTTGTGACGAGCGCCCCAGCGGCGACAAACGTCTCTTCCGCCACCGTCACGCCCGGCAGCAAAATCGCTCCGCCTCCGACGCGCGCCCCGCGCTTGACGGTCGCCCCTTTGATTTTGGCGAACCGTTCTTCCGTCCGCCCCATGTAGTTGTCATTGGTCGTCGTGACGCACGGGGCGATGAACACATGGTCTTCGAGCGTCGTGTAGGCCGTGATGTAGGAGTTCGACTGGATTTTCGTCCGATCGCCGATTTGGACGTGGTTTTCGACGCACACCCCGCGCCCGACGATCACATATTGGCCGATGTGCACGTTTTCGCGCACGCTCGCCAAATCAGCGATCAATGTGTAGGCGCCGATCACTGCTCCTCGATAGATGACAGCGTTGGCGCCGATCGTGCAATGGTCGCCGATGACAAGCGGCGGCAGCTCGCCCGACAGCTTGACGGTGCTCGTTTTCGCCGGCTTCGGCGGTTTGCCGAGCACCGCTCCGTCGGCGATCGTCACGCCGTCGCCGACGACGGTTCCTTCGTGAATCGTGACGCGATGTCCGATTTTAACGTCGTTTCCGATTTTGACATTCGCCTCGATGACCGTGAAATGGCCGATTTCGACACGTTCACCGCAAACAACAGAGGGATCGACAACGTTCATGGTTTCGTCTCCTTCGCTTACAATTTGACGTATTTGGCCGGTTTCGACACATCTTTCATAGCATTGCGTGTGTCAAACACGACCCGGCTGTGACGAGCGACCATTTCATAGTCGATGTTGGAATGATCCGTCGTAATCAAGACAAGATCTGACTGTGCAAGCAGTTCCGGCGTCAGCTCGACCGTCTCAATCACCCGGTTGCACGCCCGGAACGACGGAACATACGGGTCGACGACCGCAAATTTCGCTCCGTATTGCTCGAGCAGCTCGACGATTTTCAACACTGGCGATTCGCGCACATCATCAATGTCTTTTTTGTAGGCGACGCCGAGCACCGTCACTTTCGAACCGCACAGCGCCTTGCCTTCTTCGTTTAAAATGAGCATCGCGCGGTTGACGACATATTCCGGCATGGCGTTGTTGATTTCTCCGGCCAGCTCGATCAAGCGCGTATGGTAGTTGTATTCGCGCGCCTTCCATGTCAAATAAAACGGGTCGATTGGAATGCAATGGCCGCCAAGCCCCGGTCCCGGATAAAACGCCATAAATCCGTACGGCTTCGTTTTCGCCGCCTCGATCACTTCCCAAACGTCAATGCCCATCCGTTCGCACAAAATGGCCATTTCGTTCGCCAACGCAATGTTGATATGGCGGAACGTATTTTCAAAAATTTTCTCCATTTCCGCCACCGCCGGACTCGACACTTCGTGGACATCGCCTTCAAGCACAGCTCGATACATGGCCGCTGCCACTTTCGTGCACGTCTTTGTCACGCCGCCGACGACTTTCGGCGTATTTTTCGTCTTAAACTGCTTGTTGCCCGGGTCAACCCGCTCCGGCGAATAGGCAACGAACACCGTTTTCCCGACGACGAGCCCCTTTTTCTCCAGCGCCGGTTTCACGATTTCTTCCGTCGTGCCTGGATAGGTGGTCGATTCCAACACGACAAGCATCCCTTCATGGGCGTATTTAGCGATTTCCTTCGCCGAGTTTTCGACGTAGGACGTATCCGGCTGATGATGCTCATCGAGCGGGGTCGGCACCGCGATCGCCACGGCATCGACTTCCGCGATCCGGGCGTAATCGGTCGTCGCCACAAGCCGCCCTTGTTTGACCATCTCATGCAAATCTTCATCGACGACATCGCCGATGTAGTTGATCCCATTGTTCACTTGATCGACGCGGCTTTGTTGGATGTCAAAGCCAATGACATGAAACCCTGCTTTTGCTTTTTCGACTGCCAGCGGCAACCCGACGTAGCCAAGCCCGACCACGCCGATGACCGCGTCGCGTTTCTCAAACTTTTTCAACAGCCGTTCCGCGTAGTTCATTCCTCTCATTCCTTTCTACTCAGATAGTTGCACTCTTGTCCCCGTTTCCGCCGAACGCAAAATCGCTTCGATCAGCCGAACAGGAGCCAATCCGTCCAAACCCGTGACGATCGGCTCGCGGTCTTCGCGAATCGCTTGCACCATATCTTCAATGATCCATTGGTGCCCCGGCTTGCCAAACGGGTCGGCGTTGATCTCATCGATGAGCTTTGCCCGTTCTTCCTCGCTGACGCCTTCCGCTTCCCACGTTTCGATAAAGTTGGCCGTCCGGCCGCCGATTTTCACTGATGCCGTTTCGCCGAAAATGGCGATCGATTCCTCCAAGTTTTGCGGATAAATCGTCGTCGCTGCCTCAATGACGCCAAGCGCCCCGCTTTCAAACTCGACGACCGCCGCCGCGACGTCTTCCGTCTCAATCTTGCGCAGACGGGTCGCCGCCATCGCTTGCACCGCCTTGACCGGCCCCATCAGCCAAAGCAGCAAATCCAAATTGTGAATGGCTTGATTCATCAAGACGCCGCCGTCAAACTCTTTCGTCCCCCGCCACGCCGCCTGGTCATAATAGGCTTGATTTCGATTCCAGCGCACCGTGGCGTTCGCATGGCTCAGTTTTCCGAACATCCCACGCTCCATCGCCTCTTTCAGCTTCCGAATAGCCGGACGGAAGCGGTTCGGATGAACGACCGCGAGCTTCACGTCGTATTCTTTCGCCGCGCGGATCATCTCTTCAGCGTCGCTCACACGGAGCGCCATCGGCTTTTCCACAATGATATGACGGCGATAGCGGGCCGCCAGCTTGGCCAGCCGCGCGTGCAATCCAGACGGAACACAAATGTTGACGACATCGATCTGTTCGTTCTCCTTCAACATCGTCTCCATATCAGTGTAAACAGGAACGTCCGACACGTCGCGCAAACGTTCCAGATTCGTGTCGCACACGGCCGCCAGCTCGGCACCGTCCGCCTTTTCAATGGCATCGATATGTTTTTTGGCGATATGCCCCATGCCGACAATGGCAAAACGGATCATGAAGAATAGTACCTCCTCGCGTCCAATATATACTTCCAAAGCACGAGCCAAACGACCGTCAAAAACAGGCCGAGGACAAGGCCGACGGCCATCAGCTGCCCCGTATACGTTTTCGATTTCGCCACCGTTTCCGACAATACGGCCGGTTTTTCGTAAAAGACAAGATTGCCGCGGATGCGATTGACGCGCTCCATCACTTCAGTCAAGTTGTTTTCCGACTCGACCAACAAGTCGCTGATGTCATGGAGCTGTTCTGGATTCAAGCGGCCCGACTGTATTTGTTCGCTATAATAATCGACTTTTTGCTGCAAGGCGCGCTCCCGTTTTTCCAGCGCATGCAAGTATTTCGTGGTGACATCAATCCGCTCTTGCGAATGGCGCTTGAGCTCCTGGCTGTATTCCGACACAACAAGCTTCAATTCTCGACTCACGTCTTGTTCATCGTCGCCTTTGACCGTGATTTGCACGTACTGTTCTTCAGGAACGACGACATCCAAGTTTTTCACATCTGGAAACTTCGCTTCTATATTTTTCGGATCCGTCAACTCTTTTACATCAATCGATCCGGTAAACACGACAGCTTTCCCCGTATACTTCTCCCCCTGCAGCAAAAGCCGCCCTGCGATGACGGTCAACACGATCGTCGCAACCGGAACAACAAGAAACCACCATTTTCGCTGCCACAAAAAGCGCAAATATTCGTACAGCACAAACGGTCGTTTTTCCGCCGTCAATCCGGCCACCACCCCTTATCATAAAATAACAAAGTGTTGTGAACAAAACAAATGATCCAACGCCAAAGGAAACGCCATTGCTGTGCGCAAGTGACGTTTCCTTTGGCCGGTTGGACGATCAAGCGAAATGACGGTAAAATTCCGCGATTTTCTCGACGACGTACTGTTGCTGCTCCTCTTTCAGCTCTGGGAACATCGGCAGCGACAGCGCTTCTTTCGCCGCTTTTTCCGCCTCCGGCAACTGCCCTTCCTTATACCCGAGCGAAGCAAACACCGGCTGCAAATGCAGCGGCAGCGGATAGTACACCATCGTCGCGATCCCCTGTTCTTTCAAAAACGCTTGCAACTCGTCGCGCTTCGGCGCTCGAATCGTGTATTGATGGAACACATGATAGCGACCGTCGACTTCTTTCGGCGTCACAACAAGGTCGCCGACCGCCTCCTCGAGCAGGCGCGTATACGTCGCCGCATGCTTGCGCCGCTGTTCCGTCCACCGATCCAGATGCGGGAATTTGACGCTTAAAATCGCCGCTTGCATCTCATCGAGGCGGCTGTTGTAGCCAAGTACATGATGGTAATATTTCGGCTTGCTGCCATGAACGCGGATGACCCGGCATTTTTCGGCCAGTTCGTCATCATTCGTAATGATCATGCCGCCATCCCCATAGGCGCCCAAGTTTTTCGTCGGGAAGAAACTGTACGTCGCCGCCGTCCCAAGCTCGCCAACGCATTTCCCGTTGTATTTCGCGCCGATCGCCTGGGCGGCGTCCTCAATGACAACCAATCCATGCCGCTTGGCAATCGCGGCAATCGCCTCCATATCCGCCATTTGCCCGTACAAATGCACCGGGATGATGGCTTTCGTCTTCTCCGTCACCGCCGCTTCAACTTGCGCTGGATCGATGTTGAACGTCACCGGATCGATATCGACAAACACCGGTTTGGCGCCGGCCCGCGCAATCGATCCTGCCGTCGCGAAAAAGGTGAACGCCGTTGTGATGACTTCATCGCCCGGCCCGACGCCGGCTGCTTGCAAAGCAATATGTATCGCATCGCTTCCGTTGCCGCAGCCGATTCCGTGTTTCGCCCGGCTGTAGGCAGCAATATCTGCTTCTAGCTTTTTGACATAATCTCCTAAAATAAAGCGAGAGGAGCGCATCACTTCATCCAATACGCGCATGATCTCCGGCTTCAATTGTTCATACTGTTCGCTTAAATCCAACATTGGCACGTTCATCGCAAGTTCCTCCGAATCCAAAAAATATGTAGAATAACCATGTTTAGTTTATCATATTTTTGCGTCAATATATAATGACAGTTTTGTGGCAATCTTGGCCTTGCCGCAAAAAAATCAGCGAAGGAACGGCAGAAGCTGCATAAACAACGAAAAAGAAGGGCATAATTTTCCAAAGACGGGGCATTCCTGAAAAAAGCCGTTTGTCCCTTTCATGGCACAAACGGCTCATTTGCTATTTATCGGTCATTTCCGTATACTTTTCGGCTTCCCCGAAGCAGCTTACGAATAAAAGTCATAAACGGTTTGTACTGATCATTGACCAAGCCGATCAGTTCAGCCAGCAGTTCCACGAAGACGATCAAGGCAAAGACGATGAGAATGGACTGCCATAACGTCGAGGCGGAGAACAAAATCGCGCTGATGGCAAACATCAAGCCAAACGCATAAATGAGCAGCACCGTGTTGCGATGCGAAAAGCCAAGGGCCAGCAGCCGATGATGAAGATGCAACTTATCCGGCGCCGAGATCGGCCTTTTATTCACAATGCGGCGAATAATGGCAAATGTCGTATCGAAAATCGGCACACCCAAAATGATCACCGGAACGACGAAGCTGAAGAGCGTCACGCTTTTGTAAAGCCCTAGCACCGACAGGACGGAAATCGCATATCCTAAAAACAACGCGCCGGTATCCCCCATGAAAATTTTCGCCGGGTGGAAATTGTAAAACAAGAACGCGATGACGCTGCCTAAGAGGATCAAGCAGAGCGTGAAAATGAGCATTTTGCCTGCCATGCCCGCCATAACGGCAATGGCCGCAATCCCAATGGCGGAAATGCCCGCGGACAATCCATCCAATCCATCGATCAAGTTGATGGCGTTCGTAATCGCGACAATCCAAAATATCGTGATCGGGTAGCTCCACAGCCCCAACTCAAACGTGCCGACAAACGGAACGGTCAAAAGATCGACCTTCAGCCCGGAAGCAACAACGACGAACGCCGCCAGCAGCTGGCCGGCCAGCTTCACTTTTGGCGACAGCTCGTACAAATCGTCGAGCATCCCGACGAGCACGATGATGATGGCGCCGACCGTCATCCCCGTCACTTGCTCTTTATACACCCCGCCGACAAAATAGCCGACGGCGACACCGATAAAAATGGCCAATCCGCCAAGCCTTGGCATGACTTTTGTATGCACTTTTCTCCCGTTCGGCCGATCGACCGCGCCAATTTTGACCGCGAGTTTAATCACGAACGGGGTGATGACCAATACTGTGATAAACGAAGCCAAACATGCGGAAAATGCTTCCATATTCATATGCAATCACCTTGGCCTTATAAAATCGCGGAAACACACATCATCTTTATGTTACCATATACGATGAGTAAATCAATCTTTTTTTACACCCCTTTTTTGTCCCCAAGGATGGAAAATTTCTTTTTCCCTTGCCGCGAGAAGCTCGAGCGCCAATCCGGCGAACGATTCCACATTTTACATCCTCCCTCCACAGGAAACATCTTGTGCTATAATTAGGTTTAAAGCACTTGGTGTGAATCATGCCTGTCTAGGAGAGGAATGGACATATGTTTGCAAAAGTAAAGCAACTATTTGACGAAAGCGCGCGAGACGTGCAGCGTCTTGCCAAGCTGGCGGCGCAAATCAATGAATGGGAACCAACCATTTCTTCGCTGAGCGATGAACAACTGCGCCAAAAAACGGTTGTCTTCAAAGAACGGCTCGAACGCGGCGAGACGCTCGATGACATAAAAACCGAGGCGTTTGCCGTCGTCCGGGAGGCGGCGCGGCGCGTGCTCGGTCTGCGCCATTACGACGTGCAACTGATGGGCGGATTGGCGATGCATGAAGGAAACATCGCCGAAATGCAGACCGGGGAAGGAAAGACGTTGGCGGCCACTTTGCCAAGCTACTTGCACGCCCTCCTTGGAAAAGGCGTCCACATTATTACGGCCAACGAATATTTGGCGCGCCGGGACTGCGAACAAATGGGCCGTGTGTTCCGCTTTCTCGGCTTAACCGTCGGCCTGAATGTGTCGCAAATGACGGCCAGCGAGAAAAAAGAAGCGTACGCGGCCGATATCACGTACGGCACCGGCACCGAGTTCGGCTTTGATTATTTGCGCGACAACATGGTGTACCGCCTCGAAGATAAAGTGCAGCGCCCGCTGTATTACGCCATCATCGATGAAATCGACAGCATTTTAATCGACGAAGCGCGCACCCCGCTCATTATCGCCAATAAATCGGGAATCGGAGCCGAATTGTTCCCGATTATGGCGCGCATCGTCCGCACCTTCGAAGAAGGAAAAGAGTATGAACGGTCTTTGGAGACGAAACAAATTTTCCTCACCGAAGAAGGGGCGCAAAAAATCGAGTGGGCGTTTGGCATCGACAATCTATACGACTGGGAGCATCACGTGCTGCTCCATCATGCGATGCAGTCGCTGCGCGCTTGGTTTATCATGCGGCGGGATGTCGATTACATCGTCAAAAACGGCAAAGTGATGATCGTTGACCCGTTCACCGGCCGGGTGATGGAAGGACGCTCGTTCAGCGACGGCCTGCATCAAGCCATTGAAGCGAAAGAAGGTGTGGAAATCACCGAAGAAAACGACATCCAAGCCACGATTACGATCCAAAACTATTTTCGCATGTATGAGAAGCTAGCCGGGATGACCGGCAGCGCTACGCCGTCGAAAGAAGAATTTTGGCAAACGTACCAGCTGCGCGTTATTACGATTCCGACAAACCGGCCATCCCGCCGCACCGACTGGGACGACCTCGTCTACCAGACGTACGAGGCGAAAGTACGGAAAATTATCGACGAAGTGAAAAAAATGAATGCCATCGGCCGTCCCGTTCTCATCGGCACGACATCGGTCGCACAGTCGGAACGGTTGTCAGCGGCGTTTTCGAAAGCAGGCATCCCTCACCACCTGCTCAATGCCAAAACGGAGGAAGAAGAAGCGCGCATCATCGCGACCGCCGGGCAAAAAGGGCAAGTGATGATCGCGACCAATATGGCCGGGCGCGGGACCGACATTTTGCTTGGAGAAGGCGTCAAGGAACTTGGCGGGCTGCACATCATCGGCACAGAGCGGCATGAAAGCCATCGCATTGATATGCAGCTGCGCGGCCGGGCAGGACGCCAAGGGGATCCGGGGTCTTCCCAGTTTATCATTTCGCTGGAGGATGATTTATTTCAGCTGTACGATCAAGAGGAGCTGGAAAAATGGCGAAGCAAAGTCAAGACGGATGAAACCGGGCTCATCGTGTCGCCCGACCCGATCAAGTTCGTCCAAAAAGTGCAAACAACGATCGAAAACGCCCATTATTCGGCGCGATTGCATTTATTGAAATTGGACACCGTGATCGACCAACAAAGCAAAGTCATCTACCATATGCGCGATCGCGTCTTGGCGCTGAAGCAAGCAGAGGTGCTGTCCGAGCTCCTTCGGCACATTCAGCGTTATATCACGCAAACGATCGACCGTTATTGTCCGGAAAACGTCTTTTTTGAAGAGTGGAACATCGAAGGACTGCACAACGAGCTGCGCCGTGCCTTTTTCCGGTTTGCCTATCCGATTGATGATCTTCGCCATAAGCAAAAAGAAGAAATCGCCCAACTTGTTTGGGACGAATACCAATCGCTTGAAGCGGCGCTCGCCGATCTTCCGTGCGACGAAGAACAAACGATGCGGCTTAAGCATTTGATGGTTGAAACCATCGACGCCCACTGGATTCGCCACTTAAATCAACTGAATGTATTAAAAGAGGGGATTCATTTGCGCAGCTACGGCCAAGAGGATCCGTACCGCGCCTTTGAAATGGACGCCTACCGCGAATTCGTCGCGCTGCAGCAAGCGATCGACGCCGGCATTTGCACGAAAGCCATGAACTATTTGAAAAGCCAGTTTGTCATCGATGACGAAGCGGCCGCCGCCGCGAACGAACCATAACCGCGGCGCAGCACGCCGCCTCGTAAAGGAGGTTCCCTATGATTTTCCGACGAAAACAACGCACGCAACCGGAAGCCGAGCTGCCGGCGCAACATGTCAAACAGCCGGAGGTCGGAACGAAAACGACGCTGTCGTTTCATCCGGACTGGCAGCTGTCTCCGGAAGAAACGTACGTCTATCGCTTTTACCACGAACAGCTGCCGCCGCTTCAGCCAAACCAAATTTCCATTTCCGGCGTCAAGCTGGTCGAATACAACGATGGGTTTGTCGCTGTCGCCATTTTGCGCAACACGCTGCCGAAGCCGGTTCGCTTTGAACGAATCCGCCTGTTGCTGCTTGACGAGGATGGCACGGCGATTGCCCGCAAAGAGTTTGATATGAGCGCTTTCGGCGAACTGCCGCCAATGACGGCCCGCCCGTGGCGGTTTTTGTTCGCCGCCGAGGACAAGCTCGTCGATCAGTTGCCTCAAGATGGATGGAAGATCGCCTTTGAACTGACACCGCGGCATCGGCTCGATCTAGAGGAAAGCTGGGAGCAGACGCTGTCGGCCAAGCAGCGCCAACAGCTGCAAGCCCTCGTTGACTCGGTTCCGCCTCCCGCTCCCGGAGAGGTGAACTTCATGGGCATTGAAGCGAAACAGCTGCCTTCCGGTGAACTAGGCGTCACGTTGCTCATTCGCAACGGCAGCGACAAACATATCCATTTTGAACAAATCCCGCTTGAAGTGCGGGATTATGCTGGCGATATCGTCGCCCGCGGATTATTTCCGTGCCATCTGGAAGTGAAAGCCCACACCAGCAAACCATGGACGTTCCTCTTCCCACCGGAATTGCTGCGCAAAGCAGAACCGGATTGGACGTCCTGGAAGGTGACGATCCCATCCTCCCCGGCACAGAGCGAAAAGCAAGAAACGCAATCAAGCGAGGAGTAACCGGCAAAAAGCTGGCCCCCATGGTCGCCAAACGACCGATGGAGGCCAGCTTTCTTTGCATCGTTCCGTTCAAAACGACCGCGCTCCCGTTGTCCGTTGAGCCTTAGACGCAACAGCCGAACATTGCATCATCAAGAACGACGGCTATCCAACCCATCTCGACGGGAGGGCCTTATTTCGTAGAAGCAGCGGTTTGAATCTCCATGTAAGCACCTTTTTTCATCGCCACGCCGTCTTTGCTTTTCAACACCGGCGGAATGACCAATAAATAGCTCTGCCCTTTGGCCAGCTTCGCTGCCGGTTTGATCAAAAGCTCCGTACCCCGGCGGATTTGCGCCGTCACCGCCGCTTCCCGTCCGCCTAATTGATACAATTTTACTCCGCTTACCGCGGTATTGGCGAGCGGACGAGAGAAGCGGACGACAAACGTCTTATCGACCGGCGCATTGCGCAGCTTGCCGAGCGACTGATACCCTTTCAGCTGGCCAATCAGCAAATCGCGGTGAGCGGCATACAGCTCTTTCCCAACAACCGTCGGCACATCCGGCTTCACCCCAACATGATGAATCGGCGTCCCTTTTGGCGAGAAAAAGTGGGCGACGGTCAACTTCAACATGCTGCCGTCCGACAGCTCAAACATTTCCTGCATCGATCCTTTGCCAAACGTCCGTTGCCCATACAAAACGGCCGCCTTTTGCTCCTTCACCGCCGCCGCCAACATTTCCGACGCGCTCGCGCTCGACGCGTTGACAAGCAGCCGGATCGGACCCGCCATTTGCACCGGCTGTTTGACAGCGGCATACACTTCTGGGTGATTCGAACGGTCGCGCAACTGAAACGCCTGTTTCACATTCGGGAAAAAGCCGGCGATTTGCTGCGCCGTTTCCACATATCCCCCCGGATTGTCGCGGAGGTCAAAAATCCACCCTTTCACCCCGCTTAACGAGCGAATGGCGCGTTCGATCTCAGCAGGCGCTGTCTCATCAAAACTATATAGCTGAATATAGCCGATATTCCCTGCCAGCCGTTTGAACTCCACGTTCGGCCAGTCGATTTTTTCCTGCTTGATGGTGACGCTGACGGTTTCCTCGGTCGACGGCCGCCAAACGGTTACGGCCACCGTCGTTCCTTCTTCCCCTGCGATCAAGCTCAATACTTTTTCCATTGTCTCATTCGTTACCGGCTGCCCGTCAACAGCCTGAATCACATCGCCCGGCTGCAGTCCGGCGCGGGCGGCTGGCCCATTGTCCAAGACAGACATGATGTGGACGCCGTTCTCATCTTCCTCAATCATCACGCCGATGCCGACAGACTCCATATCAATCCACTTCAAAAATTCCTCGTATTCTTCCTTTGTCATATAGGCAGAATACGGGTCAAGCTGTTTGACAATATCTTGCGGGGTGCTCGCCTTCAGCACTTGATCGCTCACTGGTTCCACATAATACTGGCGGACAATTTTCCGCACTTCTTCGAGCACCTTCGTTGACGCCGGAGCCGTCGCCGCCTCCGCCGGCGGACTCCAAACCGAAAATGAGGCCGCAAGCAATAGAAGAGCCGCCGCCCATCGCTGAATCACCTTCATATCCATCTCTCCTCTCCCGACATGCGCCAGTTTATTCGATATCGACATCTAAGACAACCGGCGCTTTAAAATCATCGATATACACCGCCAGCTGCTTGCGCGTCGCCGCATCCACCACGTTTGGCAGCCACCGGTCGCAAAGCGACAGCAACCGCTCCGCCCGCGCGATATCCCCTTCATCATACGCATCAAGCAACTTGTCCATGGCTTTCATAATATTGATGGGATCATACGCGCGCTGCTTGACAGCCAAAGCCGGGCGTTGAAACCATCCTTCCATCTTTTCGCGCAGCGACGCTCCCGGAACGCGGCCGATGAGAATCGCTGTTTTGCGAATTTGATATTCCAGCGGACCGTAGGAATCGTACACAACATCCACATCCCCCGTCCGCAGCGCCCAGTCGACGTTGGCCGCCAAGGCGCGCAATCGCTCCCCGCTTTCGACCGCGCTGATATAGGCGGAAGCCTTTTTCATCGTCTGTTCTCCGGCCGCGATCCGTTTTTCCAACTGCGCCCTTGCCGTTTGCGGACGCACGCGCGCCACTTCTTTTTTTGCCGCCTCATAATCGCGTTTGACTTGGTTGAAGAGACGGTACGGCTTGGACCATTGATTGGCTTTCATCGCCCGCTCAAGCTGGGCGGCATGCTGTTCAAGCCTCTCCACATTCGGGAACGAGGCCGCTTCCACCTGAACAGTCAACAGCGAAAACGACAACCAAAACACCGCCAGCCATCCGATGATGGAAAATGCTTTTCTCCGTTTTCTCCTCACACTTTCACCTGCTATCTACAAAAATATAAAACATGTATTTCAATTTTACTGGAAAAGACACAAAATGAAAATATGTTCTGAAAAAAATCGAACTTAAGCCCTTCCAAGCATAAATAAGGCTGACTCTTCAGCCACCTTTTTGACTGTCAGAGCCAGCCTTGATCAACGAAAGTCCGGCCAGTTCGTTTGCTGCTGATCCCCGTCGATTTTGCTCAGCGTCCGGTAGCGAAACGGAATGATGGCCTGTTCTGGCTTTCCAAGAAACTCTTTCGCCCATTCGAACGGAATCAAATCGAACTGTTCCTTGTTTTCGGCAATGAAATAGACGCCGACGACTCTTCCTTGTTGATTGAGGTCAATTGTCAAAAAAGCCGGGTAATACGTGCCGTCTTGCGCCCACAGCACCGCTTTGGCCGTCACCAGGCCGTCCCCTTCGTCTTCCACATCCGGATTGGCGATTCGCTCCAACACTTTGATCGCCCATCCTTGTTTTTTATATCCTCCGACCAGCTTCGGCGGGTTTTTCCGCAACTGCTCCAACAACGTTTGTTCGTCCATCGTCAAGCTTTTGCCTCCCTTGCGGTTTGCCTATCCACTCGTTTTATAATATATACAATACTTTTCAGAGAAATGCAAATGCCCAGAAGAACAGCATGCAAGGACTTTCACGATTTCGGAACCACTATCGATGAGCAACATCCCTTGTTCATTCACCATCCTTCTAGGCGAGCAGGGGAGGCGAGCGCATCAGCGGAAGATGGCGCGAAGGCCGTCGATATAAATCGCTCCGGCGTTTTTCCGTCCCGCTTCCGTTTCCATATAACGCACCGGCATCTCCAGCATGAGCGGAAGCGCGACATCGCTAGGCACAGCGGCCTGCACATATTTCCAACCGATCCAATCGACATGGCGGGCAAAATCGATCCAAATGCGGCGCCCGCTTCCATCCTGCAGCTGGGCGCGCAGCCAATGGCCGCTTCCGTCTCCATACACCCACATGCCAATCGCTTGCGGCCGTTTCGAAATCCAAATCGCTTCCTCCCGACTAGCATAGACGCCGGATGTCCCTGGCATCCCGCGAAAATCATATGAAATTTTCAGCGCCTGCTTTCCTTCTCTCACCTTTTCTGTCGTCCGCTCGACCGCAGCCCCCACATAGTTGACGCCCGATGCATTCCACTTCAACTCGTTCTCAAAATCATCAAGCACTTCTTCGCTTTCCCCGTTCTCTTGCGTCTCTTTGTACACAACAAGAAGCGCATTCGCCACCGGACGCGCAAATCCATCAGACGGCTTGTTTTCGACTTTGAGCTGCCCGTTTGGCTGGCGGACGACAAAGGTCGAAGAACCGCCGCCATCGAGCGTCATCGCATCGACGGCGCCAAGCTCATGCATCAGTTTGGCCAGCTCATTCAACGTCATGCCTTGGCTATGAGCAGGCTGGCGGCCATCGACAACGACGAGCATGACATTTCCGTTCTTGTCAATGCCGACGGCTGTACGCGGATGGACTCCTTTAATCGAAAACGGCTGCACTTTTCCATCCGCCACCAACCGGTATCGGCCGCCGAGCGCTTCTTTCACCCCACTCCATTCGGGCTGGTCATACTGAAGGGAAATTTCCACCGCATCCCCTTCTTTCGCCTGCCGCAAATAGTCACTCGCCCGGCCATGGCCCGATAGCACGAGCTCTCCAGGCTGGAGCGGTTCATTGCCTTGACCGACTACCACTTTCTTCACCGTTCCGGTGACCGTTCCATTCCCGTTCAACACCCCTTGTACATTCGTCAGCACGACTTCCGTCCCAAGAGCGTTCGTTTTCGTGGAGGCAGCGAAATACGGGGTGTACAAAATCAACTGATGAGCGCGCCGCGGCTTGTTGATGCCATCGACGGGATATGAGCCTCCTTCTCCAATTCGAACGCCAATTTGAACATCTGGGTTTCCAATCATCGGCTTTCCATCAGCGCTGATGCCAAAAATCGTCCGTTCCGCCGCCGGCGTTGTATTCGTCATCACGATCTCTCCCCGGTGCACCATCAAATCGGTCGGCGAACCATCCTCTTTGAAATAATCGCCGTTCACCGCCGCCAGTACGATTCCGTCGCGGCCATCGTACCGTTTTGCCTGCTCAAGCACCGGTTCAATGCCAAGCACTTGATCATTGGACAGCGCCGTCTCAATGGCCAGCCTCTCATTCGACGTATCGATGTCAAGCTTGTACACATGCTGCTTGCCGCGCGCGCCGACGATTTCCATTTCCTCTTTTTCCACCCCGGAGGCGATGCGCGTCGACACCTCCTTTACCACCGTGCCGACCGCCAGTTGTTTCGCTCCGTACCACCCAGGATTGACAAGCTTCAGCTTCTCCTTTGACGGCGTTTTATACACAACATGCCCTTTGATATTGGTGACGTAATATCCACCGCCAACCCCGTATTGGCCGCCAAACGCCTCGTCATACGAATACACCCGGTACTGTTCTCCAGGCTGCAACACGCGGACAAACGTCAGCGCCCCGTTTTCCCGTTTCCATAGGTTAATCGGTTTCACGATCTCCAATTTTCCAATCTGCCCCTGCACGAGGCGCATGCCTTCCCAGTAGACGACATTCGCTCCGGCATCCGCTTCTGCCGCCTGCAGCGCCGTCCATGCGGCCAACACCGCCCCGACCCCAATGCGGATGATGTTCTTCGCTTTTCCCACTAGTCCTATTTTCCTCTCTTTCTATCATTTTGTTGCCACTGATTCTATTATACGACAAACTTCTACAAAAAGGGGGATCATTTTCCATTTATTTAGTCCAAAAAAAAGAACGTCCCAGCACTGCTGGGACGCCCTGTAGAAGCGAAAACATCATCCGCGGTCACGGAGTATAAAACTCTTGAGAGTAGTAGGGTTGATGAAATGAATTGAACGCCACCCCAACGCCGAGGCGGGTAAAGTCCGGATATAAAAGGTTTTGCCGATGACCGAGCGAGTGCATCCACGCTTCATGGACAAAAATCGCATCGTATTGTCCGTAGGCGATGTTCTCTCCCGCCACGCGATACGCGATGCCACGGCGCTTCAGGCGGTCAAACGGCGACAGGCCTTGCAAGTTCGTATGAGAGAAGTAGTGATGGACCGCCATATCTTCGCTATGTTCACGGGCGGCCGCCGCCGCCTTCGCATCCCACGCGAGCGCCGGAAGTCCGTGCAAGCGGCGCGCCGCATTTGCTAAATCAAAAATTTGATATTCATAGGCCGTGCGCAGCTCCTCCGTCGGCGTTCCGTAAAACCCGGGCTTTTCATCCTCGAGCGCCCGATTGACGACAAGCACGCCATCCACCCGGTTGTTGTTGTACCGGTCATAAAAGAAGGTGACGTAGCGGCCGTTGACAAGATAGGTCCCGTATTCGTCATTTTGAATGTCGTAGACGGCATCCTTTTTTTGGATGAAGGCGAGCGGCCGACCGTAGCGCGCTTCCACCACCGTTTTCGCCGTTCCGATGCCCGTTCCTTTTTTCGTTTGGACAATCGGCTGATTCGTGTACATCGCCGCCACCCGATCACGGTCATAGCTCACCATCAAAAAGTTTTTGTAACCGCCTTGATCATACGCCTCCCAATATAGGCCGTAGGCGTTTTTCGTCTTGCGCTTCGCCGTGCCGTACATCGCTTCGACCTTGGCGCGCGAGTCGCCGATCGCCACCCCGTTCATCGTGACATCCGCCATGCTTGTTTTCGCCTGCTGCACGCATAAAGCAGCGGCCAACTTCTCTCTTGACGGCGTTTCATAGCGGACGCGGGCATCGTTCTTGATCCCATATCCTCGGCCGACACCAAAATAGCCGCCGCCTAGCGCGTACACGCGATACACCGCACCGCTTGGCAGCGTCTTCACTGCTTTGTTCGACAACCATAGCTCTGTCGGCGCCACCACCGTCACCCGGCCGATTTGCCCGGGCTTCAGTTCAGCACCGTCCCACCACACTTTTTCCGTGCCGACACGTTCTCCGCATCCCCCCGCCTTGACCATGGATGAACTCGGCATCCAAAGCCATCCGGCCGCCGCCAACAGCATTCCAATTGCCACGGCCTGCACCCATTTCCTCACTTCCGCCCGCTCCTTCCTTTCTCTTTTTCTTTCATCATAGAGGTCTTTCCGTCAAAAGAAAAGAGAAAAAAGAATGATTTCGAAGAAAAAGAGGGGGCTTTGGTGGCGCAAAGGTCAACATTTCGTCAAACAAGCTTCTCACCGGACTTGGCTAAGGGGCGAAATATAGGTTAAAATGGATCATATTATTCTTCCATTTTCGTGAGAGAGGAGCATACTTTATGAAGATCATGAAAAAATTTCTAACAGTCTCAGCGCTAAGCGCCGGAATCCTTCTGTCGCCATTTCACACCCACGATGCGCAAGCAAAAGTTTGGTGGAATGGCATGGAATTGGTGCAGGGTAACTATTCAGCCACATCATAAAGTGAGCTGAATATTTTCTTCTTTCCTTGTCTATGATGTGAATATTGATAGACAAGGAGGTGAATCGCATGTTGACGGTACAACAAGCTGTATTTACAGTTGAGAGCTTAATCGGCAAAGTTCAACAACAAAAACAGCTCATTCATCAACTCATTCAAGAAAATGAACATTTGCGTCACGAAAACAAACAGCTACGCAAAGAAAATGAACAACTGAAGTACCGTGTTCAAGAGCTGGAAGCACGCACGAAAAAAAAACAGCTCCAATAGCCATTTGCCCCCATCTTCTGACCGTTTTGAGAAAAAGCGTTCCTCCCGCGAGCCGTCTGGCAAAAAGCCTGGTGGGCAAGAGGGACATGAGGGGAAGACGCTCCGTCAAGTGGAACATCCACATCATCGTGTCGTCCACCGTGTGCATACGTGTCAAGGATGTGGAGCTTCTTTGCGTGAAGTCAAACCGTTCAAAGTCGATATCCGTCAAGTGTTTGATGTCCCTCCTGTGGCGATCGAGGTGACACAACATGAACGTGAAGTGAAATCGTGTCCACATTGTCGATGCGTGCAACAAGCCGAATTCCCATCCCATGTCACGAATCATGTGCAATACGGTCCACGGCTCACGGCGCTCGTTGTTTATTTACATCATATCCAATTGATCCCGTACAAGCGTTTAAGTGATACAATCGAAGCGTTATATCAACACTCGATTAGTACAGGAACCCTTGCCAATATGGTGAAACGAGGACGCGAAGCGCTGGAATCAAATATGGACATCATCGAAGACGCCTTACTTGAATCCAACATCCTGCATGTCGATGAAACGAGTTTGCGCATCAATGGGAAACTCGCATGGGTGCATGTCGCGTGTACATCGAGATATACATACTTGGCTCCTCACGCTTCTCGTGGAAAAAAAGCGACCGATGAGATCGGGATTCTTCCCCGATATGAAGGGACGATGATGCACGATGCGTTCGGTACGTATCCGAAATACACACATGCCACCCATGCCCTTTGTCATGCCCACCATTTGCGTGAGTTAAAAGGATTCATCGAACAGGGGCATACGTGGGCGATGCGCATGACCACGTTTCTGTTAGCCGCCAAGCAAGCCGTCGAAGCCCATCACGGTGCACTTTCCGAAGAAGAAGCGAGACGGTGGGAACGAGTGTATGATCGCATCCTAGAAAGAGCACAACACCGATTAGAAACGATGACGCCTCTTCCGAAAAAAGCACTCGCTTTTGTTCGACGCCTTCAAAAACGAAAGGAAGAAGCGCTGCGTTTCTTACGTGAAGTACATGTTCCCTTTGACAACAACCAAGCCGAACGCGATCTTCGCATGGTTAAAGTCAAAGAGAACATTTCGGGTACATTTCGCGAAGAAACATTCGCGCAGTCGTTTTGCATCGCAAGAAGCATCGTTTCCACACTGACGAAACACGAAAAAAACGTGTGGGATTCGTTATGTCTTCTGTTGGCAGGCGAAACGATCGATCGAGTTCTTTCCGCTACCTAGGGCATTTTCTATGACCGAAATGCCCTATTTGTGCTGGGCTTTTTTATACACTAGCACTGGGGTGAATAGTTACGGTGCAGGGACAGATCGGCAAATTAACTGTTTTGAAAGATACCGAGCTTTATAAGTTACAAGGAGAGAAGAAAGTCTACGTCAGAACGTTAAAAACCGGCGGAGTCTATCGCATTTACACGTTTAAACCTGGCATGTTAGGTTTAGGCGGCGGATATTATGTCGATCGCGATGCCCGGGTAAAATACGAAACTCCTTCCAAAGCAAAACTCAATCAAGTTAAAATAGAACAGCTGTTCCGTGGAGTAAAACTCGGCATGTCCACTTCTCAAGTCAAGAAGTTGGAAACCGCAAAATTTATCCTACAA
Organism: Geobacillus stearothermophilus ATCC 12980; assembly: GCF_030369615.1. Lineage (NCBI taxonomy): Bacteria > Bacillati > Bacillota > Bacilli > Caryophanales > Anoxybacillaceae > Geobacillus > Geobacillus stearothermophilus. Next base: position 2,590,783 of record NZ_CP128494.1, read on the forward strand.
GAAAATATAGACGGCGTCCAAGCTTGGGTCTATTCGACTTCTCTTTTCGGATATCATACGCTGCTCGTCTATGGATTTGAGAACGGAAAGCTTGCCTTCTACGGCTACTCGTTCGATGCCGGCCAGGAGTATACAAACGATCAGCTCACAGCGATTTATAACAATCTGAAACAACAGCTCATCACGCTATTTGGAAACCAGTATGAACAGTCCGATTCTGGCCAAGGCTACCCGCCTGCACTCGCATTTCACAAAGACGGCCTTGTGATTGCCCTTTCCTATGATGCGGACGGGTTGGCGGTTACGGTCACGAGTGAACAATAACGTGCAAAAAGCGAGGCTGCCCTATTGATTCGGACTGCCTCGCTTTCTGTTTTTACTTCCCATTCACCAACTTCAACTTCTCCTTTGACGGCGTTTCGTAGCGGATGTGCGTGTCGATGTCGGTCACGTAATACCCGCCGCCGACCGCGTACTGCCCGCCGAAGCGCGCGTCATACCCGTAGACGCGGTACACTTCCCCAGGCTGTAAGATGCGGACGAACACAAGGCGCCCATCCTTCGTCCGTTTCCATAGATTGATCGGCTTTTGCACCGTCAAGCGGCCGATTTGCCCTTTTTTCAACTCCACGCCATCCCAGTAGACTTTTTTCACTTGGCCTGGAGGAGTGGTTGGCTTTCTCGGTTTCTCTTTTGGTTTCGATGGAGACGGTTTTTGCGGCGGTCTGGATGGAGGCGCTTCGTTTCCCGGTGGAGCTGTGCCGCCCGGCGGAACGCTCCCCCCAGGGGATGCGCCATCCGATGGACCACCGCTGCCCGGAGAGGTGCCGTTGCCTGGTGTTGCCCCTCCGTCATGGGACGGCGTTTCGCTTCCCGGAGAATCGCCGTTGCTTGGCGGCGTTGTCAACTTCCCTTCACGCAACTGCTTCGTCTCCAAATTTAGCACGTAATCTTTCGTATTTTTCGCAATGGCTCCACCGTCGTTTTTGAACACGGCTGCTTTGCTTTCCGCTGACGGTTCGATATGGATCGCCACTTCTTTTTGCTGCGGAGCCGGCGTAAAGGTGTAGACAAATGCCATCTGATCATTGATCGGCACCCGCTCGCCATTGATCGTCAAAACACCGTTTTTAATGGCATTGCCCTTGATCGTCACTTGACTCCCTTGTTTTTGCACCTCTTCGATGACCACCGGCATATCAATCCAGCGCAAAATGCGGTCTTCCACAACCATCGTATTGTTTCCTTCATTGTGAACGGTCACTTTCAAATCCGTGCCGATCGAGCCGTATCCATAATAACTGACATCATCATCCCCAACGTCTGCAGGCGTATGATCAGCCAGCCCTTCCTGATCCCACGACCCGCCTTTCACATACTTATACGTGATCGTTTCCCCTTCTTGCACTTCAGTTGTAAATTGCCAATCAGGCGTCACCGCTCCATTGCGCGACATTTCCCATGCCCCTGTGTTCCAGCCGTTCAGGCTGTTCGGAATCGTAATGCGGGCATCGAGCGGCGTATAATCCGGCGCTTTCACTTTAAAAATCACCTTCACCATCACAATGTCCGGCGTCACCTTGACCGTGTTCGACTCCACAACATTGCCGGCGCGGTCATACAACTTGACAACATACGTGTACTCGGTGCCGTTTTCGACATCGTAGTCTGTAAATGAATCGCCGATCGAAGTGGTTGTATGCACGATATCACCGTTGCGCTCGATGACTAACAAATAAGCATCTCCATCTTTTTTCCCAACAAACGTCCATGATAAATTCACTTGTCCGGATTCAACCGCAGGCTGCCGCAGCTCGATGGCGTCTGCTGGCGCTATTTGGTCGCTGCTGTCTGCCGCAAACGTCACTTGCTTCTCTGCTGTATACACCCATTCCTTGCCGAGATTGGTCGTCAGCGCATAACGATACGTATACGTCCCTGCGGCGAGCGGAGTGAAGGAAGCCCGGAACACGTTGGCGTCGCCGTCTTGTCCTTGGTAGGACGCTCTGTATTCTTTCCATTTTTCGTCATGCGGGCCTTTCACTTGCAACACCGCTTGCAACCCATCGGCTGCTCCTTTGCTTGTCACACCGTCGATGTTCACTTTGACATCGATTGGTTGCGGCTGGGACAAGTCGAGTGTGGCATTGCTTAACGTGGTCACGAACTGGACATTGTCGCTCGTCAGCGGATAATGAGGAACGACGCGATTCGTTTCCACCTTTGGCGACTCATTCCCGTTCTCATCGACGGCGGTAACGGCAAAGTAATACGCAGTCCCGTTCGCCAACGAATCGATCGTCACGGAAGTCTCGTTCGTTTCCACCGCTAACGTATAACCAGCCCCTTGAATGGTTGATTGGTACACCCGATACTTCGACGCTTGCCCTTCCCAAGTAAGCGTCACGCGACCAACCGCGGCGCTTGCCTCCAAACTTCTGACCGCGGCAGGTATTTTCACCGTCACCGTCCCAAACATCATCCGTCCATCCAGGGCCGGAATCGTGACCGTCAACGTTCCGCCAGCGACCGTGGCTTTCTCGCCATCATGCAACTCATCCGTGAGTACGGTGCCATTCGGAAGCAACGAAGCGACGTCAAGCGCCACCGTCTTGTCCTCATTGCCGCGGTTGACGGCAATGAGCGCCACTTCACGCCCGTATTGGCGGGCAAATACGTATACATCCCCTTGCGCATACACCGTCTTGATGTCGCCATGGGCCAACAACGATTGATGGCGCTGGCGAATGTGCCCCACTTTCTGATAATGGGACAACAGATTTTGATCTTCTTTGCCCCACGGATACGTGCGGCGGTTGTCTGGGTCTTTTGAGCCTGTTACTCCCGCTTCATCGCCGTAATAAATCGTCGGCGCCCCCGGATATCCCATCTGCAAAATCGCCGCTAGCTTGAGCCTCTTTTTCCCAAGTTCCTCATTATAATTCGGATCAAGCTCCGCCCGCTCGGATGAATCCGTTCCGTTCCCAAGCAGAAAGACCGCCCGCGCCGTGTCATGCGAACCGATTAAGTTCATCAGCGCATAAAACGCTTCACTTGGGTAGTCTTCTCTTATGGCCGTCAGCCGTTTGTCCGCCTCTTCTGCATTTCCGTTTTTCAAAAAGTCAAGCACCGCCCCGCGGAACCGGTAGTTCATCACGGAATCGTACTGGTCGCCTAGAAAATATTTCGATGCGTCATCCCAAATTTCCCCTAAAATGAGCGGCTGCTCCCTCTCTTTTAACGTCGGACCGCGGTCGTACGACCCTTGAAGCAATTCTTGGCGGAACTCGCGCCAAAACGCCGGATCCACCTCATTCGCTACATCCAACCGCCACCCAGAGGCGCCGCGGGCAATCCAGCTTTTCGCCACCGAATCCGATTCACGGAAAATGTAATTCGCGAGCGCATCGTTGTTTAATTCACTCGGATACGATACCTTCTCCCCTATCACGGACTTAAACTCAGGCAAGCTGTCATAGCCCCACCATGACTGATACTTATAACGACCATCGACTTTTTCGTTTTCAATATTGAACCAAAGATGAAACCCATACGGGCTGAACGTCTGTCCCTCTTGTTTGAACTTCTCTTCCACTTGTCTCCGCGCTTCTTCCTCGCTCAATCCTTTTTCATTCATCAAATCGTAAACCGCTTCCCAATATTCATACGCGCCGACGGTCGGATAGCGGTGGTAGCGGTCAAAGTAAATCGAATCGTCGGATACGTGGTTGAACACCCCGTCTAAGATGAGATGCATTCCCCGGTTCGCAAGCGCTTGCACAAACGATTGGAATTCTTCCGGGGAACCGAACATCGGATCCAATTCTTTGTAATTGCTCGCATCATATTTATGGTTCGATGGCGCATTGGCGATCGGATTTAAGTAAATCGTGTTCACCCCAAGCGACTGCAAATAATCCAACTTTTGTTCAATTCCGGCGATGTCTCCGCCGAAAAAGTCATTCGACCATTCGCCGTCGCCATCGTAGCCGCTCGTTCCTTTCAGGCGCGGATTATCGGGCAAATCCGACCAATCGCGATGCTCAATCGGCTGCGCCCCGCGTGCCTGCTGCTTGCTGTTGTCGTTGGAAGGATTGCCGTTAAAGAACCGATCCGGGAAAATTTGATACACAACCGCTTCTTTCATCCAGTCGGGCGTCCTGTAATCCGGATCATACACCGTCAACTGGAACAGCTCTGCACGGCTGTCCACGGCTTTCCCCCATTGCCCTTCTTGCGTATCTTCGCCGTATTCCACTTTCGTTCCGGCATCTTGAGCAATAAATTTATACCCGTACACCCCGGGCGTCGAAGGGGTGAACACAGCCTCCCAATATTCATCATCCCCGAGCACGCCGACTTTTTCCATCGTGTAGACGTTGGCCGTGCCGGTCGTCGTATTTTTCACATACACATCCGCTTTCGTCAAATCGCCTTTTTTCGCCGCTAAGCGAAGCGTCACCTTCGTTCCCGCTTTCACCGCCCCAAACGGCTGGCGGTACAACGTATCCCATGTATTGTGTTTTAATCGGTCTTTCTGAACAACACCGTCAGAGCCATTGGGGTTGTAGTCGGTGTACACCTCTTTTGTTTTCGCATTGAAGAAGAATGTAATGATCGTCGTTTCCAAAACATTTAAGCGTGCATTCTCTTGTGGGTAGCTCTCATTCCAATTGTTTCCGAGGACAATTTTATATTCATACGATCCTTTCGGCACCTGCGCCTTAAACGTGTACACCGAGTCAAAATCATCATCGGTCAACAGCGTCGTCGATGTCCCCGGAGTCCATCCGTTGCTCTCCCTCTCATAGCCGATGGCCGGCAGCACCGTCCCGACAAGACGCGGCTGTTTCTCCTTCGCAATCGCCGTATACCATGTCGAATCCGCGATCGCATGCGTCCGGTCATTGTAATAAAACGTCACCTCGGTTTGCCGATCCAGCTTCAACACCAGATTTGCGCCATTGCGCCCACCGGCGCCGTAATTTTCATCCCAGCTGCCGTTGACCGCAATTTTGTACTCATAGGTCCCGGCTGGCAGCGTCCCGGTGAATGTATAAAGCCCATTCCCTTCATCATGCATCCTCGTCGCCAATGCCCCCGGGTCCCATTCCGCCGTATGGCCCAACTCATCTTGCAAATTGCCGACTAGCGTGATCGTCCGTGGCTGCGAGGCCGTGGATTCGGCCGTCCACCGATGCTCCCCATTCCCTAGAGCGCTAGAACTTCCTGTTTCGTTCGCAGCGGCAACCGCCTGGAAAGGAGTCAATGCCAGCAACAACACCGATGCCAAAACCAATGATAGCATTCTCCTTGCCCTCTTGATCATCCCCCGCTCCCTTCTCCTTTGTTTGGCCAACTTCCTTCTCTCCTCTCCTTTTTATTTCTTTGTGCAATCGTTTGCACAAAATGGTTGGTGCAAACGATTTCATCAATCTTTATCTTATACCAATAAACAGAATATTTCAACTATATTCCCCTCTGTTTTTTTATTTTCGATTCACTCCTAACTCAAAATCGTTTAAATTCGATATTGAAAACGATCACAAATAAAAATTATAATAGACGTAACCGTTCGAGGTTTTGCTTCCTGTTTACTCTTTTTATGCAATCATTTCCCTTCATTTTTTGGAATCCAAACCGTCGAATGTAACATTTGATTAAGGGGGAAGGGCATTGTGCTAACGTTTCACCGCATCATTCGAAAAGGATGGATGTTCCTGCTCGCGTTTTTGCTCACTGCCTTGCTGTTCTGCCCAACCGGACAGCCCGCCAAGGCTGCCGCACCGTTTAACGGCACCATGATGCAGTATTTTGAATGGTACTTGCCGGATGATGGCACGTTATGGACCAAAGTGGCCAATGAAGCCAACAACTTATCCAGCCTTGGCATCACCGCTCTTTGGCTGCCGCCCGCTTATAAAGGAACAAGCCGCAGCGACGTAGGGTACGGAGTATACGACTTGTATGACCTCGGTGAATTCAATCAAAAAGGGGCCGTCCGCACAAAATACGGAACAAAAGCTCAATATCTTCAAGCCATTCAAGCCGCCCACGCCGCTGGAATGCAAGTGTACGCCGATGTCGTGTTCGACCATAAAGGCGGCGCCGACGGCACGGAATGGGTGGACGCCGTCGAAGTCAATCCGTCCGACCGCAACCAAGAAATCTCGGGCACCTATCAAATCCAAGCATGGACGAAATTTGATTTTCCCGGGCGGGGCAACACCTACTCCAGCTTTAAGTGGCGCTGGTACCATTTTGATGGCGTTGATTGGGACGAAAGCCGAAAATTGAGCCGCATTTACAAATTCCGCGGCATCGGCAAAGCGTGGGATTGGGAAGTAGACACGGAAAACGGAAACTATGACTACTTAATGTATGCCGACCTTGATATGGATCATCCCGAAGTCGTGACTGAGCTGAAAAGCTGGGGGAAATGGTATGTCAACACAACGAACATTGATGGGTTCCGGCTTGATGCCGTCAAGCATATTAAGTTCAGTTTTTTTCCTGATTGGTTGTCGTATGTGCGTTCTCAGACTGGCAAGCCGCTATTTACCGTTGGGGAATATTGGAGCTATGACATCAACAAGTTGCACAATTACATTATGAAAACAAACGGAACGATGTCTTTGTTTGATGCCCCGTTACACAACAAATTTTATACCGCTTCCAAATCAGGGGGCACATTTGATATGCGCACGTTAATGACCAATACTCTCATGAAAGATCAACCAACATTGGCCGTCACCTTCGTTGATAATCATGACACCGAACCCGGCCAAGCGCTGCAGTCATGGGTCGACCCATGGTTCAAACCGTTGGCTTACGCCTTTATTCTAACTCGGCAGGAAGGATACCCGTGCGTCTTTTATGGTGACTATTATGGCATTCCACAATATAACATTCCTTCGCTGAAAAGCAAAATCGATCCGCTCCTCATCGCGCGCAGGGATTATGCTTACGGAACGCAACATGATTATCTTGATCACTCCGACATCATCGGGTGGACAAGGGAAGGGGTCACTGAAAAACCAGGATCCGGACTGGCCGCATTGATCACCGATGGGCCGGGAGGAAGCAAATGGATGTACGTTGGCAAACAACACGCCGGAAAAGTGTTCTATGACCTTACCGGCAACCGGAGTGACACCGTCACCATCAACAGTGATGGATGGGGGGAATTCAAAGTCAATGGCGGTTCGGTTTCGGTTTGGGTTCCTAGAAAAACGACCGTCTCTACTATCGCTTGGTCGATCACAACCCGACCGTGGACTGATGAATTCGTCCGTTGGACCGAACCACGGTTGGTGGCATGGCCTTGATGCCTGCGATCGCGTTGTAAAGATATTCCGCTCTATCATTGAGACAAAAAACACGGCCTTGCCCGCCATGAATGGCGGCACAAGGCCGTGTTTGATGTTACCATCCATTTGCTTGCTTCAACTTCTCCTTTGACGGCGTTTCATAGCGGATGTGCGTGTCAATGTCTGTTACGTAATACCCGCCGCCGACCGCGTACTGCCCACCGAAGCGCGCATCATACCCGTAGACGCGGTACACTTCCCCAGGCTGTAAGATGCGGACGAACACAAGGCGCCCATCCTTCGTCCGTTTCCATAGATTGATTGGCTTTTGCACCGTTTGATGATTGTACCGTGATTTTCTTCGCGAGGAAGTGAGACGAAATGACGATTTTCGACCTTTGAACCATTTCATATATGTCTCAAACATTCCTGGGTTACCATTAAATCCCTAGTTGAAATTCGTGTACAGTATATTTGCTTTTTGTCACAACTCCCGGGTGCCGCAATGTTTCATGCACGTTCTCATGATACAACCGAACGTTTTCATTCATGACCTTCCACTCAACCGATCGTTGATGGCAAAACCCATCGATATCATTGTCGAGATGTTTCACATAGCGATAGGGGCTAATGATCCCAATGCTGAGCCATGCTCCATTGCGAACCAACACGATATCCCCTTGTTCCATCGTATGGACAAACGCCCAGATTGCGCCAAGAGCGTTGCCAAGCTTCGCCCCCGAATAATGGTACACGTTGCGCAATCGCTCTTTCCGTTCATCTTTGCTTATGCCGTCCAAATTGCCAATCAGCGGCCAGCCAATCCCAATGACCTGGTCGCGAATGAATTCGTCGTACCGCTGAAAAAAAGCGGTACACGTTGATCGCCGTCAGCCAGTTTTTCTTGTCTAATTTTTGTCAGGCTCTCAGATATTACTGCTCCATTCATTTCGTCTACCCTATGCTTTTCTAATTTTTGAGCTGTTGTCTTCTTCGTTACTCCCATTTAAGAGTCCGGCTATTCCACATTTTCCAATATTCATTTTCTTTTAAAATTGAGTCATATACAGGAAAAAGAAAATCTCGAATTTTCTCCATGACGAAGGGAAACTGTAGATCTTCTTTTATACCCGTTCTTTGCAAAAATGCCTTCCACTGTTTGTTTCGGCTCTCATCTTCTGCAAAAGAAGATGAAAACACAGGATGTTCTTTTTCTAAATTCGTTCGACGTCTTTGAAAGGTTTCAAATATGGCTTCCCATAAAACACGTCCATCAAAATTCTCGGTTGATAAAAGCGTGAAAACATCATAAAAATCCTTCATTCTACTGTTGACAACAGATAGTGAGATCATCGCCTCAAACTTTTCAGCTATTACTGAATAAGTTGAGTAGACTCGAATCTCCGGGGGCTTCATATTTAATAAAGTAGGATACTGCATCTCTTGTGGTTTTGGGATCACGACATCACCAAATCCAATATCCAGTTGCAATTGCTTTTTTATTTTGCCAAGTGCTGCCGGAATTTTAATACGAATCCCTTCATAATCAGCACCCTCTTTAATTCGTTCAGCCGTAATGCCCTTTACATCAAATTCGACTCCATCTTCTTCAGTGGCTAACGCACAAATGGACTCAAACGCAGTTTTGATATATTGAATATCATTCGAAATTTGTCTGGCTAAAAAGTCAATATCTTTGGTTGGCCTAGATTTAAATTGTGTTAAGGAAAATAAAAAGAGACCGCCTTTTAGAACAAATTGATCCCGATAATGAGAAATGGAAAGTCGATATAGCAACCTTTCTTGAAAATACAACAATAAAATGAAATCAAAGGTTTTTCCGCTTTGTTTAGCAATATTCTTTAGTCTTTCTCCAACTGAAGCAGGTATATTTTTAATATTTCCCATTATAAAAGCACCTCTAAGTATTTTAATAAAACCGTCTTGATGCGCATTTTCTCAGCACATTCCACCAGTTTATTTATGTTTTTTTCAGGACTTTGTAAATAATTTCGCAAACCTTCTTTCATTAAATCGATTCCTATTTTTTCTCTGTATCGAATAATGTCGCAAATCGTTTTTTCACGATTATAAATGCTTATTTTATGGCCGCCTATTTCCACTTCTTCAATTCCATATTCAAACTGTTTTTTTGAAAAATAGAAAATTTTAATTGGCGGATAATCGGGCAAACTGGGTTTCCTTGATTTTCTTTCAATAGCAATTTGGTACTCCCACGGGTTATAAGTTGTTAACTCATAAAAAGACAATGCCGACAAAAGACAAAGAACACCATTCGGGATCACTTTTGATACTTCAACCACTTCTTCATTTTGATCATTTTCAAATGCAGCATAACGGTACAGCCCACGTTTTATCCTAATGATGTCTCCATTTTGCTCGAACTTTCGAATATAATATTTGCTCACTCCTTTTCTGGTTAAGTCTTCTGTCTTCGCAAATCCTTTTTGACGCACAAAAATATCTTTTATGATTTTGCTTACTTCTTTATTCATTCATGATCACCACTCTTTTCACCTAAAAGTCGGCATTTATCATTCATTGCAAACATTTCATATACTTATTCTCCATTATTCACAATATCCCTCTTTTTTTCACCTTAATGCATTCACTTATTATTATATGCCGACAATAAGTAAAATTCCTACCGTTATTTTCACATATAATACTGAACCATTTCGCTCATGAAAACGTGATCCACTCCACTCCCGGAAAGACATCGTGTTAATATGGAGGGAGAGACATGATCGGCTGGTTGCCTCATATATCGCCATTCAAGCAAAATAATGCCTATGGAGGCTCCATACCATACTGACTGTGTTCCAAACTGTCCTTGGTCAACCGCAATGTCTATGGCTACACTTTAACAGCGACGTCACTGCCACTGACTATTACTCCGTCAAATGATTTGAACTGTGAGCATCATAACACCTTCATTCATTACCAACTAACTTGAACGCTCTCCCCCTATGCTTGCACTTAGAGGCGGGAGATTCTTGGGAACCCCCGCGGCAGGCTATGAACCAAGCCATCCCCGTGCATCCCACGGTTCAGCGATCTTACGAAGACAGCGATTCATCCCCCACTTATGCTCACGCGTAGAAGTGGGGTCTTCTCAATTCGGAATGATAAGCATGCAAAAAGCGAGGCTGCCCCATTCATTCGGACAGCCTCGCTTTCTTGCTTACTCCCCATTCACCAACTTCAACTTCTCCTTTGACGGCGTTTCGTAGCGAATGTGCGTGTCGATGTCGGTCACGTAATACCCGCCGCCGACCGCGTACTGCCCGCCGAAGCGCGCGTCATACCCGTAGACGCGGTATACTTCCCCAGGCTTTAAGATGCGGACGAACACAAGGCGCCCATCCTTCGTCCGTTTCCATAGATTGATTGGCTTTTGCACCGTCAAGCGGCCGATTTGCCCTTTTTTCAACTCCACGCCATCCCAGTACACTTTTTTCACTTGGCCTGGAGGAGTGGTTGGCTTCTCCGGCTGCTTTGGCGGGTTGGGCTTTTCTTCCTTCCAAAGCGGCAAGGCAAATTCATATTGGGCAAATCCGCTCGGCAAGGCGGTGACATAGCGGATGCTGCCGTCTTGCGGCAAGTATTTTTGCGCTTCCGGCGACGATTCAAACGTGACGGTCACCGGCGCTTTCCCTTTCACTGGCGCAAACCGCCAGTTGCCATCCGCTGACGGGTTGATCGTTCCGTTTTCCCGAATGTAATCGATGATCACTTGCCGGTTTTCATCCGGCGCGGCCAAAATCGTGTTTTTCCCGTCCGGATTGATGATCCGGTTTGTCGTCGCCCGATAGTTGTTCGTTGCGACGATAAATTCCATGTTCGGCGTCACTGGCTTGCCTTCGAATTTCAAGTTTTTAATCCGATTCGCGTTCGGATTGATCACATTTTGGTTTTTGTCGTATTTCGCCGGCTCGGTGACATCGATCTCGTACGTCACGCCATCAATAATGTCGAAGTTGTACGTCGGGAAGTCGTTGTTGATAAGCGGCTGAATGCCTGTCTTGTTCGGGTCGATTTGGTTGAATTGCCCCGCCGACCACTCAAGCCATTCTTTCAACTCGGCTCCCGTAATTTTCAGCGCATACACCGTGTTCGGATACAAGTACAAATCGGCGACGTTTTTAATGACGATTTCCCCTGCCGGAATATCCGTGTAATAGCTCGCCCCGCCGCGTCCGCCGGCTTTGAACGGAGCGCCGGCCGACAGCACCGGAAGGCCTTCATCATCTTTGGCGAGGAGACCCCGACTTCTAAGCGAGAGCGAAAGTCGGGGAGGAATCGCCCTTCCTCCTTTCTTTTGTATATGATAGAATAAGAATGTGGAGAAAACCGTTGAATCAAGGCACTCCAATCCCCGTTACTCGATGTAGGGAGTTGGTTGCAGGAAACGTTGCAACCGTAAAACATCGAGCGTACATCCGTCTGTTGTGCGTGGAAGTCAAGTACTGCCTACAGACATGCCGAGCCACTCGGTAGCGATATAGGCATGACCTATGTCGTTGGGTAGTCGTCAACCTGCCCCTGATGCAACCCCAAGTCAAGGAAGGAGGACGAAGTCCGTTCGCACTTCTAGGGAGTTGCAAGCCCCCGCTTCAAGCGTTAGCTAAGTGGGGGTAGTTGACAACGGATCTTCCTTGCGGCTCTCTGCCTCTATCGAGCTTTCGCAACTTTTGAGAAGCAACGGATGCCCCTCCGTTAAAAGGAAATCTCTATTTTTCCTTCTTCAATCCATTTTGCCAAATTGGCATTTTTAATTTCTGTATGGAATGACTGTCCATCTAACGAATAAATGACCTTCCTCGACTCGTTTCGACCGCTGCTGTGCACAAAAGCATAGATTTCTTCGGAGCTTAATTTCGTATTTTGAATGGATAATTGTAGAATACGGTCATAAGACAGCAGGATGTATTGCTGTTTAAATCCTAAAAAATCATCGATACCTAATATTCCAAATAAACTTTCGTTATTTACAAAAGTATTATACATCGTATATACACCTTTGCCGTCATCACTACATATATAGGCAGGACCGTAGTACTGATGAACAAGCAATAATGAGAAAAAACAAATAAAGCGCTCTCCTGCATTATTTCCGTTATGTAAAATGATTTGTCTCAATTTCGGAAGATCCGAAATGGAGGATAATTCACATCGTTCCAGGTTATGAATAATATCTCTATTTACTCTGAAAGCTTCCAAAGCTACTTGTTTCATCGCATCAAATATGTATTGCTTTTTCGTCATTCCTTTTTCTAATAATTGATAAATGGTTTCCATCGATATAATGTATAGCTGTTTCTTCGCCGATAATTGTTTGAAAAGCTCAAAGTAATAATTATTATACCGTTCCTTTGTGGGTATATTCCTAAAAGACTCTTCTAACACTACATCAGGAATAAGAAAAACCGGGGACTGATGAAACGCCTGCAGCAAAAGCGGCAAATTTGATATTTGTTTTCTGAATTTCGTTAAGATCATATTATCTAACATATAAAATGCTTGATGTTCATTTAGTGACTGGTACAGTTGGACCGTATTATCTGAAATAAACGGGCGAACGGATTCTAAAACAGGGGAATCGAGGACCTTCATCCTTTCGTCCCCCTTTGATCATGCACTGACGCCAACACTTGTTCATATAGCTTATCATAAAATTTTTTAATCGATTGAAGATCCTCCTCATACATCAATCCTTTTGCCTTTTCATATAATTCATCAAACCCGCTGATGTTTATCGTATAACTAGGCTCGAACAATGATTTGTCTATATCATGGGGAATACGATTTCTATAATCATAGTCCAATGCATCTTTTGCTTCGTTAATCGTGATCAATTCGTTTTGAGCAAGTTTCACAACTAACGCTTTGTACGGGATCTGGAAGACACTGATTAATCGCATAATTTTTTGGGGGAGAGATTGTTTCATGTGAGCGGTCTCCAAAAATCGAAAACTTCTTTCCAACACAAAATCATTAATTAAAAATTCGGCAGCGAAGAGATTAGGAAGCCGCTCTTTTTCATCATAAATATGATCAATCATGATAAAATTTTGGTCAGGGTTCTTAATTTTCTCCTTATCAAAAAAGAAATGATAAAACTCATGCGCCCACATGAAATTTTCATATATTCTCGGCTGTGCGGTATTAATATGGACATAATAATCACCGTTATAGTAATACACAAGCCCACCATAGTCAGCATGTTGAATCGGAAACTGCAATACATTTGCATGCTCGTAAAGATAAGTTTTTATAAAATCAAGCGGCTTTACATGAGCAAGAGGATCTCCGAGGGAGTAAATACGGTCCATTGCCCTTTTCATTTTCGGCAAATGTGTTTTGTTATGCTCTAGAATCATTTCAAGATTGTCTTTTGCAATCAATGGACTACCCCCTTGGATGTTCGGAATTTGTCACTGATTTTAACACATCGATCAGTTCAACAAATTCGCTGAAAAGATGCATGCCCTTTTTGAATTCTTCGTCCTCTGCACCGTGAAACGAAAGGGCCACATAATTCATAAATGAATCAGATCGGCTGCGGCCAAACGTTTTTTCTTTGAATTCCATATCTGCCTTGTAAAAAAAGAACGGATCGTTAATGCGGAACAGCTTATTGATCTTTGCAACATACTCCTCCACATTTCCTTCGCCTTTTAAGAAATTATAATAAGCTGTCTTCTTAATACCAGTGCGTTCCATCACCCATGAATGTTTAATGCCTTTCCCTTCTATATATTTTTTGACGTTCTGACCTACAATTTTGTTTGTATTTACCATACACTTCACCTCTCGTATATCTAAAATGACGAATCCAACCTTGAACATCCCTGCGATGCTCAATGGGATGATCCGTGTGGAGTTTTCATCAAACTTTTGACCTTGCTTCTACAATCAATTATAAACTGAGAACAATTGATTTTCCATGTATTTTTCCTCAAAAAGCGGAATATATGATTAGTTTATGTCAAAAATCATGCAAAAGTTCTTGATTAAATTCATTTTTTCCTTAAAAACGGGAATAAGGACGTCCTTCCGTTAATGCAAAAAGGCGCCCCAACGTTTGGGACGCCTTCTCCCTTGATTTCTACAGCAACTGAAGCAACGCCTTTTTGTTCGCTTGCACTTGGTCGTTCAACGCCTTGACTTTTTCTTTTACCTTCTGAATGTCTGCGTTGTTGGCGCCGACTTTCTTTTCAAGGGCGCGAATTTCATTCGTCACCGCCCGCAGCTGGTTGGACAGCGCGATGAGCTGGCCGATGAGGCCATCAATTTGCTCTTGTTTTTCTTCATCGAGTTCCTCTTGGTCTTCACCAACAGGTTGTGGAGAATTCGGAGACGGCGCCTCCGTTACCGTTTGCCCGCTGGAAGCTGGAGCGGCAGCGTCATTGGCCGCTATGGCTTGTCCACTCGGAGCGTCAGTTGCCGCTGTGACTTCTGTCGGTTGAGAAGCAGACGGCTCGCCCGTTGGCAACGAATCAGCAGGCGTCGTTTGCGTGTCCGTTGCCGATTCCGCTTCGCTCAATGCTTGAATGCGAGCGGTCACTTTGTCTAGCCGCTCTTCAATTTGGCCTACTTTTTTATGTAACTGCGCCAACTTTTGCGCAAGCCATTTTTGTTGCTTGGACGATTCCTGTTTTTTCTTCGCCTCTGTTTCCTTTTGTTCCGTCTTCTTCTTGACGACGACTTCCACTTTCTTCACCATCGTTTCGCGCTCATGCGCTTTGCCCGCAGGTTTGGCGGCCGCCCATGCCGGAGAGGAGACGAGCATCGACGCCACCAAAATCGGCCATCCTTTCTTCAACATTACCAATTCCTCCCTCTAGAAATGTTGATGTATCAAGGCTTTTCGGCCCCTCAGGGGTGTCCAAAAAATATTTTTCGACAAAATCCCTTACATCCTTTTTCAGTTTTGTGGATATCTTACAGACCTAGGGTGCGCTTCGCGGCCACGGCTGGGGATATTTTCCTGCCGTGGGGGGGAAGCATATTCGATGCACCCTTTGGATCTCCGCGTCGCTGATGAGGACGAACCCTCCCATGTCTCCGGGCGTCTTCGCGCCAACATTCCCTCGTTCGGTCTCGTCATCAGGCGGAGGCCGGCCAAGCTCCTTTAGGGACTCAAGGTCGAATGGATGAAATCACGCCAGCTTCTCCGGTGTCATCTCGTTGTCCAACGATTCTTCCGTTCGCAGGGGGAGGCCTTAGGCCGCCCGTTGCACTTGGGACAAGACGTCCTGTTTCATTCGCTCCGCGTCAAACGCTTGTTTCTTCGTACAAATCGCAAACAGCACATTCAACAGCTTCCGGCACAAGGCGACGATGGACTGCTTTCCGGTCAGCGGATTGACGGATCGGGTCGTATAATACTCATGCAGCTCGCGAAACGCCTCGTTATGCCGAATCAGCGGAATCATCGCCCGAAACAGCACCGAGCGCAACCGTTTCCGTCCCCGTTTGGAGATGTGCTTTTGCCCTTTGCGCTGGCCGGAGGAGTTCTCCTTGAGCGTCAGGCCCGCCAACTTCACCAATTGGCGCGGGTCCCGATAATGGGCGAAGCTGCCGATCTCCGCCAACAGATCGATGATCGTGGCGTCTCCCAACCCGTCGACCGTTTTCAACCATTGGTACTCCATCGTCGTTTGAACCAATGCCTTCAACTCGGCGTCCAGTGCAGCGATCTCCGCCTCCAATTGGCGGTATCGGCGGACGAGCGCGGCGATCTCAAACCGGGCCATCGCTGTCCCTTCCGTCACCCCAATCGAGTCCTTCGCGGTGTTGATCAACGCCTGAATTTTGGCCTTCTGCGGGCATTTCATCCCTTTGCTTTGCCGGTACACCTCGATGAGCTCCTCGGCGGTCCGACCGGCCATATCAGCCGGAAGCGGCGTCCACTCCAACACCGAAAGCGCCGTTTTCCCCAAGTCACGAAACACGGTCCAAAACTCTGGAAAATACCGATCCGTCCAGCGGACGATCGCGTTTTTCACCGCCGTCTGTTCCTTGCGGAGCTTCTCTTTGAGCGTGCTTCCCACGCGCAAATCGGCTTCGATCTCGTGCAGCAGCCGGGGAACGAGGAATCGTCCGTCTTTTGCCAGTCTGGCAATGACCAGGGCGTCTTTGGCGTCGTGTTTCGTCGGCAGGTTGTCATCGAGTTCTTTCGACCGGCACACATGCGCCGGGTTGACCATGACCAACGGGATCCCGTGCTCCTCGAGGAAGTAGGCCAGGTTCAACCAGTAGTGCCCGGTCGGCTCCACCGCGACGATCACCTCTGACTTCCCAAACGCTTGCATCGCCTCCTGAATCGCTTTATACAGCTGCTGAAACCCCTCTTTCGACTGGAAGATCGGGAACGACTTGCGAAGCACGCGCCCCCGGTCATCCACGAAGCAGGCGTAGTGGGTTCGTTTCGCGATATCGATGCCCACGACAAGCGTTTGTTCCGTAACTTGATCAATTTTATAGTTTTGTGTACAATTCATCTGAAGTCCTCCTTGGTATGGTGAGTGATGTGGTTGACACCCCTGCATCATACCAAGAGGGCTTTTTTTGATCAAGTCCCCGGAAAAGCTCCTAACGGGAATGCTCCTAAAATGCAAAAAGGCTATTGATGTACGTGCTTATACATCAATAGCCCTCTACCAGTGATATGGTTTCACGGTTCGCTCTCTCCTTCCTGCTCACGACAGTTATATAATAATGTCGGGAGTTTTTTGATGCTGGAATCATAGAGATTCCTTGTCGCTCATCGAATCTGCCATACATGGTTGGAATCCCTTTAGTTTTGTCGTGAGATTTCCGGAAGAAATGTCGTGAGTCGGTCTCATTCCCGGCTGATTCGTTCCAAGTAGCGGATATAGCTCTGCAATAGGTTCCGGTCGTCACGGTCTGCAATCCGGCGCAGAGCGGCTTCGATTTCCCTTTGACTAATCTCAATCTCCTCGTTCACCACCTCCTCCAGCAACAGCTGAACGAGCTCGTCCTCACTAAGCATCTCCCCGTAGCCGTCCAATCCGTAGCTGTATTCCCGGTAGTACGGCACTCCGTCAATGATGATGCGATGGTATTTTGCCATTTTCCCTTCCCCTTTCATTTGGTCTAGCCGTGATATTCTCGTACGAACATCCGCCAATCTTAGACATATATTTCGTAAGCAATTGGCTCCCCATTCTTTATCCACACCTCGTACAATTTCTCCCCCGTTTCCTCATCTCTTACAAATCCCGCTATCCACTCGTTTCCGTTCCCATCGACATACGCTAGAGTCTCAAAAAGCAGCGGATTCGGCAGCTTTTTCAGATGCTCTTCAGGCACAAGATAGTTGTCCAGCTCTTCGTGATAGAATTCGTACGCTTCATAGCCCACCTCGTCAATGTTGACTGCTACGTTGAACGTTCTCTTCATTGTCCTTACAAACCAATTCATGTGCAACATCTTCTCGTCTCCTCTCAAATATATCCTTTTTCTTTCAGCGACAAATATCGTTCAGGGCAAACAATCAAATGGTCTAGCACATCGATGCCAATCACCCTTCCCGCCTCTACTAACCGTTTCGTTACCTCAATGTCCTCCCTCGACGGCTCGCAATGACCGCTGGGATGATTATGGGCTACGATGATGGAAGCCGAGTTGGAGAGAATGGCAGCCTTCATCACCTCCCTCGGATGCACGATACTAGCGTTCAGGCTTCCGACATGGCAAACGTTGATGGCAGTCGGCTGGTTTTTCGTGTCCAAGCAGACAACGACAAACTTCTCACGGTCGGCTTCCACAAGAAACGGCTTCAGCAGCTTGTACGCATCTTCCGGAGATTTGATTTGACGCTCCTTGTACAGCACGCTAGACTCCCGAACCAGCTTCAGGCTGACAATGTTGACGCGCTTCGCTGGCTGTTTGGCTGGCACCTCTCTTTCTAGCACCCCTAGCTGCTGGCAGTTGATGGTTTGATACTTGCTCATCCTTTTCCCTCCTAAAACAAAAATAGCCTCAATTCCCTGAAAGGAATTGAGGCTTTGTGACTGTAGGTTCACAATCATAATATATATTTGAAATTATGTTTGGTACAGATTAAAAAAAAGAAAAGCCCCGCAGAGATTTCTCTCCGCAGAGCTTTTCGACAATCTTCTAGGTTTATCAGGAAATCATCCATTACGATGCTGATTTTGTACCAATTTGAATACCTGTAATAGTATAGTCTTTATAACCTACAACTTTACCGTTTTCATCAACTTCAATAATTGAGATATGTTGTCCGTCTTGCGCATCAACCTCTACTGTACCACTAGTTACTTCAGTACCATAAGTTGTTCGTACAGTAGTATCAGTATATGCAATACCTTTTACTGGAGCTGCTGCTGCACTTGAACCAGCCGCTGCTGCATATAATTTATGACCATTTGCTAAATCAGAAACTGCTAACAGTGTTTTACCAGTAGTAACTTGGTTACCACCAGTTGGAGTAACTGTTGCAGTGAAACCTGTTTTATCAGCTGCAACACTTAAATCAGCTGCTTCAACTGTAAATGTTTTGTAGCCAACAACTCTATCACTGCTATCTACTTCAATAACAGTAATAATTTGGCCAGCATTTGCAGCAACTTCTGTTGTACCTACAGTGATTTCATTTGCAAATTTAGTTGAATTACGTGTAGTTCCAACAGCTGGCGCAGGTACTGCTGAATCGTCTACAGCATAATATAATTTGTGACCAGATTTGATTTTATCTGTTGCAGTAAATTTAGTTTTACCTACACCAGTTACACCTGGCACTAAGTCTAGACCAGTTACAGTCACACCATCTTGAGTTGCAGCAGGAGCTTTAACTGTGATTGCGATTGGAGCAATCTTAGAATCTTCATTAAACACTAGTGTTAATGTTACTGTACCTGCTTTCTTAACAGCTAATCCAGAAATGCTAGCATCATCTTTTAAGTTATCAACATTAGATACAGAACCAATTACAGATGTGTCGCTGCTTACGATGCCGCTTAATACAGATTTAAGAGCTTGTAATTTTTCATTAGTGTTAGGAGTTGCAGCAGAGTCAACCATTGGATTACCGTTTTGGTCTTTGATATCTAAGTTAGCTAGTAACTTAGCTAAAGCATCACCATTATCAGCAGCATCAAGCTCAATAAGGTCTGCTTTCTTAGTTACTACAGTAGCTTTTAATGTAGTATCGATGACTTCAACATCTACAGTACCTAGAGTGACAGTTCCAAGCTTAACTGTTAAAGTTTCTTTACCTACTTTTTTGCTACCGTTGTCAGTGATTACGTATACAGTATCACCATTTGCAGTAGATTTACTTGCATTAACGATTACACCATTTGTATCAGTTGCTTCACTTGTAATAGTTACATCGTTAGTGATGTCGCCAACAATATTTCCGTTAGCATCTACAGCATAAACTTTTAATTGAACATCGTTGTTAGCTGGACTTTCAGTTGCGCTCTTGTCGATTTTACCATCGTCAAGAACTTTAATTTGGTAGTTAGCTACTGGTCCGCCAGCAACTACATTTACAGGTACTTTAACTTCTTTAGTACCACTCTTAATTGTGATAGTAGTAGAACCTTCAGCAACACCGTTCACAGTTACAGTGTACTCACTTTGACCAATGCCAGAGTTAGATACAGAAACTGTAGCTGTTTCAGTTTTGTCAGAAGTTACGTTTACATTACCAGTGAATTTGTTACCGTATTGGTCTTTTAATGTTACTTTGAATGTAGCTTTTTGACCTTTAGCAACGGATACACCTGTGCTGTCGACTGCAATTGTTTCTAATACTGGGTTAGCTTTAACAGTCACAGGGATTGTCTTAGTAACCTCACCATATTTAACCTTAACCAGTGCAGTACCTGGAACGATTGGAGTTACGCTACCATCAGGAGCAACTACTAACACTTCAGGATTTAGAGATTCAAATGTATAGTCAGTTCCAGCTACTTTTCCAGTTAATTCATTACCATATTGGTCTTTGAACTTAGCTGTTAATGTTAAAGTACCGCTAGAGATTTGGTTACCATCTTTATCAAATGCGTTACCATTTGCGTAAAGAGTTACAACCTCTTTGTTGTCCTTAGTTAATTTTAATTCACTAACTTCTGCAGCTTTTTCATCCTCAACTGCAAGGATTACGTTACCAGTTGTAACATTTGTGCCTTTTACAGTAGCGTTAACAATAACTGACTTCTTACCAGTAGTATTGATGAATTTACCTTGAGTTAATTTTTCACTTGAAGTGAATTCTAACTCGAAGCCAGATTTAATTACGTTACCAGCAGCATCCTTAACAGTTACGTATTTAGTCAAATCAACTGCACTATCTTCAGGTAACTTATTGAAGTTGAATGTAATAGAAGCTGGTACTGGCTTGTTGTAAGTGAATTCGTTTGTGCTAGTTTCAAATTCTTTACCAGCTGTATCTTTTAAACCAGATGTTACAACAGTGTAAGTTTTACCGTCTACTAATGTATCATAAAGAGTTACAGTAGCAGTTAATCCACTCTCAGATACTTCAACAGACTTAGGATAAAGTTTAGTTTCAGTACCTTTTAAAGTAATAGAGAAGTTTTTAGGAATTGCTGTTGCTTTGTCTACAGGCTTAGTAAATGTAACTTTGAAGCTTGTAGAGTCAATCGCACTTACACTCTCAACCTTCGGCGTCAATGCTGCTTCATACGCCGCCTTGGCGTCTTGTGCTGCTTTTTGCAGTTCGGCTTTGAACGCATCGGTTACTTTCGATACGTATTGGTTGACTTGGTCAAGCGCGGCTTTCGCTTTGTCCAAGTTGCCGGCTTTGACAGCGTCTTGCGCTTCACGCGCTTTCATGGCAACGGTGATGTCGTAGATCAATCTGTCGCGCAATGCTTGAGCATCGGCTTTGAACGTCGAACGGAGGAGTTCGCGCGTCGATTGGCCGTAGACGCGGTCGAGAATGACCGTGCGCGTTTTGAGCTCGTACGAAATTTTGTGGTAGAGCTCTTCTGCTTTTTTCAGATCTTTCGCATCGACGGCTGCTTTGAGTTCTTGGCGCATTTTGTCTAATTTTGTCGCATAGTTGTAAGCGTCGATGTACGTAGCCACGCGCGCTTCGCCCGATTTCGGGTTGGCTTTGAATACATACGTTTCGTATATAGCTTGCAAATCAGCCAAATACGCGTCTTTTTTCGCGCCGCCGGCTTTGTTCACGACAGCAACCGCGTTTGCATACGCTTGTTTTGCTTTGTTGTAGGCGGCATATACATCTTTAATGGTAACTATTCACCCCAGTGCTAGTGTATAAAAAAGCCCAGCACAAATAGGGCATTTCGGTCATAGAAAATGCCCTAGGTAGCGGAAAGAACTCGATCGATCGTTTCGCCTGCCAACAGAAGACATAACGAATCCCACACGTTTTTTTCGTGTTTCGTCAGTGTGGAAACGATGCTTCTTGCGATGCAAAACGACTGCGCGAATGTTTCTTCGCGAAATGTACCCGAAATGTTCTCTTTGACTTTAACCATGCGAAGATCGCGTTCGGCTTGGTTGTTGTCAAAGGGAACATGTACTTCACGTAAGAAACGCAGCGCTTCTTCCTTTCGTTTTTGAAGGCGTCGAACAAAAGCGAGTGCTTTTTTCGGAAGAGGCGTCATCGTTTCTAATCGGTGTTGTGCTCTTTCTAGGATGCGATCATACACTCGTTCCCACCGTCTCGCTTCTTCTTCGGAAAGTGCACCGTGATGGGCTTCGACGGCTTGCTTGGCGGCTAACAGAAACGTGGTCATGCGCATCGCCCACGTATGCCCCTGTTCGATGAATCCTTTTAACTCACGCAAATGGTGGGCATGACAAAGGGCATGGGTGGCATGTGTGTATTTCGGATACGTACCGAACGCATCGTGCATCATCGTCCCTTCATATCGGGGAAGAATCCCGATCTCATCGGTCGCTTTTTTTCCACGAGAAGCGTGAGGAGCCAAGTATGTATATCTCGATGTACACGCGACATGCACCCATGCGAGTTTCCCATTGATGCGCAAACTCGTTTCATCGACATGCAGGATGTTGGATTCAAGTAAGGCGTCTTCGATGATGTCCATATTTGATTCCAGCGCTTCGCGTCCTCGTTTCACCATATTGGCAAGGGTTCCTGTACTAATCGAGTGTTGATATAACGCTTCGATTGTATCACTTAAACGCTTGTACGGGATCAATTGGATATGATGTAAATAAACAACGAGCGCCGTGAGCCGTGGACCGTATTGCACATGATTCGTGACATGGGATGGGAATTCGGCTTGTTGCACGCATCGACAATGTGGACACGATTTCACTTCACGTTCATGTTGTGTCACCTCGATCGCCACAGGAGGGACATCAAACACTTGACGGATATCGACTTTGAACGGTTTGACTTCACGCAAAGAAGCTCCACATCCTTGACACGTATGCACACGGTGGACGACACGATGATGTGGATGTTCCACTTGACGGAGCGTCTTCCCCTCATGTCCCTCTTGCCCACCAGGCTTTTTGCCAGACGGCTCGCGGGAGGAACGCTTTTTCTCAAAACGGTCAGAAGATGGGGGCAAATGGCTATTGGAGCTGTTTTTTTTCGTGCGTGCTTCCAGCTCTTGAACACGGTACTTCAGTTGTTCATTTTCTTTGCGTAGCTGTTTGTTTTCGTGACGCAAATGTTCATTTTCTTGAATGAGTTGATGAATGAGCTGTTTTTGTTGTTGAACTTTGCCGATTAAGCTCTCAACTGTAAATACAGCTTGTTGTACCGTCAACATGCGATTCACCTCCTTGTCTATCAATATTCACATCATAGACAAGGAAAGAAGAAAATATTCAGCTCACTTTATGATGTGGCTGAATAGTTACCTTTAATGTCCGGGAATTGGCCCGTTTCCGTTACCGTATGGCTGTACGTATAGTATGCTTCTTTCATTTGCGCTTTCGCTTGGCTGACGACCGTCGCCACGTCCGTTGCTGCTTGGGAAGCATGCGGGTTGGCTGCGACGAAAGCGCTCGCTGCTACAGCGCTGGCTGTGGCGAGTTTGACTGCTTTCTTTTTGTCCATAAAGCCTAAAATCCCCCTTCGTTTTTATGAAACTTTAAGACAATGATCCTAAACGGCTGCCGTTTAGTAGATTCATTGCCTAAAAGGTGCTAACATGAACCAAGATCATCCTGTGTGTCCAGATGATAGACTTATTAGCAAGGCTATCATTCAGTGCTAGCACTTTCACATCATTCCTTAATGTTCTACGTCTTCTATAATAATACATTTTTTTTCTAAATTCTAGCCCTAAATACAAATTTTTTAGAGAATATGCCATTGAAATTATTTCCATCGATGGCGACATTGATATGAATATGCCTGTAACAGAAATTTAGAACAATATTTTGGCAGTTTGATGGTTTTGGTTGGCAAACATTTTGTGCAAAAACATCAATCGTTTTTCTTCACCGTGACGTCCATCGGTTGGCCAAGCGTCATTTTGACGACGTCATAGCGGTCATTCAAGTACAAATCGAGAAAGCGGAACTGTCCTGCGAATTGTTCCGGACTGTTCGTGATGGAAAATTGCAGCTGCATTGCGTAATCGCCGCTGTTGGCGAGCTGTTCGGCGATTTTTTCGATCTCTTCCTTCGGCACGTTGTACGCTTTTAAGTAAGAGATCGAGTCGGCGATCGCTTCGGCGTTGTCGTTGAAGAAAATGGAGAGCGTCACCGTTGCGCCGTCGATGCGGCCTTCAAGCGGCAATGACATATTTTGGCCGTATAAGTACCAGCCGAACAGACGATTTCCTTTTTGCCGCTCAATGACGAACGGAACGGATTCATTTCCTGCCTGAAGAATGTATTGCCCTTTCAATGAGCGGGCGACAAGGGCGAGAAGTTCGTCTTTTGTGAACGGCACGTATTGGATGGCGGCCCCTTGTTTGGCATACAGTCCGCCGCCGAGGCTGTAATAGACGGCGCCGCCTGCCCGTTTTTGGCTGTAGACGCGATACTCGCGCCCTTGTTTCGCCGTCATGGCGGTCTGCCATGCCGCTCCGTTCAGGCGGTATAGAGGCGTGTCGCGCAAAATGACGACTTTGCCGATCATGCCTTGTTTCCATTGGACTTGCCCCCATTGGACGGCGGCGTCAACTGTTTGTCCATTTCCTCCGAGGGCGATGGCGGCGGCGAGGCAGATGGCGGCTGCCATTTGGGATGCATGTTTCATCTTCGTTTTCCTCCTCATTTTGGTCATCGTTGTCGTTCCAGCATGCTAAAAGAACCGCTTCGCCCCCAAGTACCGCTGTTTCCAATACGGTTGGTCGAGGCGGCTCGTCGTCACGCCGGTCGAAGCGCCGCTATGGATGAACTGGCCGTTGCCGATATAGATGCCGGCGTGCGATGGGCCGTTGGTGGTCGTGGCGAAAAAGACGATGTCGCCGACTTCCGGGGCGGAAACCGATGCGCCTGCATTCCACATCAAGGCGACGGTGCGCGGGATGGGGACGCCTTGTTGCTGGAACAGGTAGAAAATGAAGCCGCTGCAGTCAAATCCCTCTTCCGGCGCATCGCCGCCCCAAACGTATGGGGTTCCGAGCAGCTCAGCCGCATCGGCGACGAGTTCGATGACGTCCAGCTTCGCCGCAGGGGCTTGTCCGATCAGGCGCTCGTATGTTTCGCCGTCAACAATGCCGGTTGCGGGGAGTTGGGCCGCTTGTTGGAAACGACGGACGGCATCGGCGGTGGCGGTTCCATAGTAGCCGGTGATGTCCGTCCAGAAGTAGCCGAGCTCTTTGAGCTTCGTCTGAATGCGCTTGACGTCGTCGCCGAGCGCGCCGATTGAGAGGCGAACCGCCAGGCGCTCGCGCTCGATCGGTGCAGGGGAGGTCGTTTTCGCTTTTACTGCGCTCGCGAGGCGGGCAACGGTTTGGTTGTCGACCGCGCCGGTCACTGGCAGGCCGTTGTCGCGTTGAAAGCGGCGGATGGCGTCGGCGGTCAGCACCCCATAGTAGCCGGTGATGTCCGAATAGGTAAAGTAGCCGAGTTGTTTAAGCTGCTGCTGCAGCTTGCGGACGTCGTCGCCGCGCGAACCGATCGTCAGCGCGTCAGATAACGTGGCCGGCTGACTTGTTGCTTTTTGCTTCAGCCGCTCAAGCGTCGCCCGGTCCGCCCGCCCGGTGGCGGGAAGCCCGTTCGCCCGTTGAAACTGCTTCACGGCATCGGCCGTCACCGCGCCATAGTAGCCGGTGATTTGCGGATAGCGAAAATAGCCGAGCTGTTTCAGCCGGCGTTGCAAATCACTGACGGCCGCACCGCGGGAACCGATGGCGAGCGTGTCGTTTGACGCAGGCTTTTTCAGCTTCGCGTAGGTGGCGTCATCGACGATGCCGGTCGCCGGCAAGTTCATCGCCCGTTGGAACGCCTTGACCGCTTTTTCGGTGATGGCGCCAAAGTAGCCGGTCGCTTGCGGATACGTGAAAAAGCCTTTTTCTTTCAAGCGCTGCTGGAGCTGTTTGATTTCAGGGGAACTCATGCCTTTTTTCCATTCCGCCGCCTGGCTGTCATCCGGGGCAAGAAAAAAGGACGAAACCATGGCAGCGGCAAAGAAGGCGTGATTCGGTTTCACGGATGCGTCCTCTCCCTTCGCCGCCCCTTCCGTTTGTTGTCGTCTTGTCCTGAGTGGATGTTCAAGATGAGGCGCGGCAATGTTCTATATTTTCAGTATATCGTATGAAAGCCATGAAAGGAAATGCTTTTTTCCATTGGGAGAAGAAAGAAGATCATGAACCGGAATGGGGTGTTCCCCGTTTCGGACGCGACAGATTGGCGAACAAGTGCGATACATGCCGGTCATCGACAAGGTAAATCGACTGCAGCACTTCATAAATGAGCTGTTTTTCCATCTCCAGCCATTCATCTGCGCGGATCGGGATGTATTTTTGCCTCGGTTCGTTCCATTCATAAAGGGCGACGGTAAACTTTTTTTGGCGAAGATCGAGCTTGACGATAAACATGTAAAGCTGGCTCGTGCATTTAAATACAAAATAGAGCTGGGCTTCCTTTGAGCAGGTGATCGTGCGGAACAGCGCCTCGCCTTCCGATGCAAAACGCATCCGTCCACCTTCGTTTTTCAGCGAGCGCAGCGAATCAGTGAAACTGGCCGGGGCGATCGTTTTCAGCCGCACGGAAAACGGATTTTTCATTTCCTTAATATAGATATGGTACATTTTTTGGGCGTGCTTCTCCCCGTTTCGTTCACAAATGACAAAATCGGCAAGATAGATGTTCACCTTGACCCCCTCTTTTTGGTTCATAATTTCCCATTTTTAACTAATTGTACTATGTCCTTCCTGGGCAAAAAAAGAGGCCGAACGACGAAATCACGGACAAATCCGTTCTGATTTAGAAACAAAGAGAGAAATGGGCGAAAAAGGAACAATCATTGGCTCCACGCTTTTCTATCTTTAAATAGTAATGATGAAAAGCGTGGTGACGAACGATGACAAACTTGGGGGAGACGCTCAAACAACTGCGAAAACAACGGCGCTGGACACAGGAACAGCTGGCCGAGCAGCTGAACGTGTCCCGCTCGCAAATCAGCAAATGGGAAAACGGCAGCCTGCTTCCTGACATTCAATCGCTCGAAAAGCTATGCCATTTGTTTAACGTCAGCGCTGATTTTTTACTCGGCAGCGAACTCGGACAGCGGGAAGTGCTGCGGGAAGTGAAGCGGCTGTATGGGGAAACGGAAATGGGTGAAAAGACGCTCGCTGTCGTCGATTATGTGCTGCGAAACCGCGAGATCAGCGACGCGGTGTACACGTTGGCGAAATTGCCGGAGAAAAAACGAAAACATGTCGAAACGATGCTGATCACGATCATTAAAGAGTGCGCCGAAGCCCTCGGCTGACTCCCGCCCTTCGACAAAAAAAGCGCTAACATCGGCTGCTAGCGCCATCGTTGGGGAGTCTTGCGAGGACACGTTCTTTCTCTTGGGGATTCGTTAAGAAAGGAATGAATGGGGAAACAAATCATCAAAACGGGAGAAAGGGAACGGATTCAGTGGCCCTTTACGGAAGTCGCGAATCCGTTTAGACGTGCTCCGGCCATTCTGGTTTCTTTCCGGAGTGGAGAAATTGGACGGACTCCGCGACGACTTCGGTGACATAGACGCGTTGACCGTCTTTTTTATCGTAGCGGCGCGTTTGGATTCTCCCCGTCACCGCCACCATCGATCCTTTTCGGCAATAATTGGCGGTATGTTCCGCTGTTTTCCGCCATAAGACGCATGGAACGAAATCGGCATCAATCCCTCCTTCCGCGTTTCGAAAATTTCTCGCCACCGCCAAGGTGACGGTCGTCACGGCTGCTCCTTCGGCTGTGTAACGGAGCTCCGGGTCTTTCGTCAACCGCCCGACAAGCACCACTTGATTGACCATACGCCGGCGCATCCCTCCTTTCCATCCACCGCATCCTTATGATAAACGATCGCGTTTTTTGCCGTAAAACTGCGATTTTTGCATTTTTCTGCGCAATCTATAAGTACAATCCTCGTCAAATGCGGACAATGCGCCAGCAATAGCGCAGCAAAATGGCGTTTTTGGCATTTCGCAGCAAAATATGTGGATGGCTTTGGCGGAGACAGGCGCATCATCCTGTTTTTCTTCCCTTCGTTGGCTATGGTATAATCATGAATAGACAATCGTGATGAGGTGGGCGACCATGAAAACGTTCAAGCTTGTCGGGCTCTCGGTGATTGACGAGGGGATGCACCGCCGGGACATTCCGTTTATTGACGGCCTGATCATCAATAAGGAAGACGGGCAAAACCGCTGGCTCGTCGAGGCGTATTTGGATGATGAATACGAACCGGTATTTGCCGGATTGAAGGAGCGGACTGAGTTTCAGCTGCAAGTGACGATCACCAACCCGGGCAACGATCCGGCGAACATGCTTGTTGCCGTCCGTTCTATCACGAAAATGAACGGCCATATTAGCGTGCTGATGGAAGGGTTGATGATCCCGCGGCGGACTCATTTGGCTGAAATGGTATTGGCCGGCCTTGTTGAGAAAGGGTTGCAAGGCGAGGCGCTGCTCAAAGAATTCCGCCAGCAAATGGATGAGCGGCAAGGCGTGAGAGCGAGGGACGGACGGACATAATAAAAGGCTAGAGAGCGCGACTCTCTAGCCTTTTTGTATATCCATCGAGATCGGACGGCCATCAAACGTGGGCAGCGAAATCGACATGCACAAACGAAACCGGACAGTGTGGGCAGGTCGCCGATACGCGCCATTGACGCGCGACAGCTTTCATTCACTGACGCATCCCTCGCCAAAGCGAATGCTGTCCATGTCCATTGGCATGGACAGCTTACCATTCATTGTGAACGCGTTCCAGCGAAACGGTCTGAACCGGGCGGGCGGTGACGATGTAGCGCTTCGGGGCGCGGCCGATGAGACGGAACGGATAGCACGTCGTCACCGTCAACGTCGGACGTGCCTTGTTGACGAGAACGGTCCGATCATCGTCATCGACGATGCGGATGCGGACGATGCGATAATGAACAGCTGTGTCCGCCGCCCGGATGACGAGGGCATCACCGATCCCTAGTTCCCCAAGGCGGCGAAACACCGTGTCGCGATGCCCTGACAGCACAACATGCCCCTTTCCCCCCGGCCAAGCGCTGGCCGGGTAATGGCCGGCGCCGCGGCGCAGCTCTTGCTCGCGGACGCCTTCGTATACCGGGATCGCCACCCCGAGCTTCGGAATGACCAGCTCGCCAAGATGCGCCCCCAGCGGAGCAGCGGCTTGTTCAACCGGACGGCGGGACGCGTGGGCGGCTTCGGCCGCCGATGATGGAGACGAGTCCAAGGCAGGCAAGCGGACCGCCTCTTGATTCGCTGCTTTCCAGCCAACGATGTACCAATAGCCGTTCCAACCTGCTGTTGCCGCTCCGATGGCGAAAACGGCTGCGGCCGCCCAGCGGGCAGCTTTGCGTTTCCATCGATACCGAGGCGCATCTTTTTTCCACACTGTCTGCTCCCTCTTCACAGCCGCTCACCCTTTAAGGCGCCCCGCCCGCCGGTAAAGGAGAGCGCCTGCGACAGCCAGCAGCAACCCGGCCGCCGCCTGCGGCAAATACGGCGACGCCGTATCCGGCAATTTTTCTCCTTGCATCATCCCCTTCATCTCAAGCGCCAGCAGCCCGGCTTCAATCCCTTTCTCCCCGGCGCGGACGATGTAGCCGGACGTCAACATGTCCCTTGTCATCGCGATATCGGCCATTTCTTCACCTTGGCGGTTATACAATTTCACGTCGATCGTCTTCGTATCGGCTGCAGCGGCCGCTGACGGCTCCATCTCCCGCCCGTTGACATAGTACTTGGCCTCAAGCTGCAGCAAACGAAGCGCTTTTTCCCAAAGGGCTCGCAGTTCGCGACGTTGCTCATCCGTCCACGGCCCCTCGGTCTGCTCAAACGGGCGCAGCTGCGCACGAAGCGCCGCCAGCCGCCCAGCCAATTGCGGGTCGTCAATCGAGGCGATATGGCGGGTGAAGGCGCGTACTTCTTGTTCCGTCATCCCGAGCACCCCAAGCAAGTCGTTGATTTGCTGCATGGCGGCGTTATGCTGTGAGTAAAAGCGGACGGCCCGGTCTAAGTCTTCAACAAATGTGTAGTCTTGCACCGTTTCGCCAAACTGGCCGAGCAGCGCCTCGAGCTCCTCGACCGTCAGCCCGTGCCGACGCAAAACGGCATGAAGCCGCTCGTCAGTGATGGGCGTGCCGAGCCATTGTTTCATCTCATCCATGGTGCGAAAATCGGCGGCTGTCAAGCCGTATTGATCCAAATAAGCCAACAGGTCGCTCACTGTCCAGCCGACACTCTCAGCATACTGCTCAAGCTCGCTTCGGCTGATGGCCGCCGCCCCAGCCGGAAACGAAGCGAAAACGGCGACAAGCACAGCCATTCCTAGCCATTGCCGCATTCGGTCTTCCTCCCTTTCGCTTTCTTTGACGTACATTGGTAGTATTTTCCGAACATGCCGCTCTTATGTACGCCAACCAGCGAAAAAAGAAGAAAGCTTGGCCTAGAGCGCTTGAACGTTCTCCCACCTACGCAAACGCTTAGAGATGGGAGATTCTCGGGGACACCTGCCATAAGGCAGACTGCCAGCCAGACCATCCCCGTCTGTCCCTGTGACTTGGCTGTTCCAACGAAGTCCTTCTTTCAAGATATTTTGAGCGGCGTTAGGGGACATCCATGATGGAAGACGCTGATTCATTCCCCCCTTCGGCTGATCGCGTGAAAGCGGGGGCTTCTCGGTACATAAGAACAGGCGCCCGAGTTTCGGACGCCTGTTTCGTGTTAGGAAAGGTGGCTTACAGTTGCCTGTTGGAAGTAGGCGTTGTACAATGCGCGCACCGCCTCGTTGACGACGTCTTCTTTGACGCCGAACATCATGCTCACTTCGGACGATCCTTGGTTGATCATCTCTAAGTTGATGTTGGCATTGGCAAGCGCCGTCACCGCTTTGGCCGCCATCCCGACCGTTTTTTCCATCCCTTCGCCGACCACCATGATGAGCGCCAGTCCGTATTCCACATTGACTTCGTCGACCGCCAGCTCCTCGCGAATGCGGGCTAAAATGCGCTCTTCTTTTCCGTCAGCGAGCTGGCTCGCCCGCAAAATGATCGACATGTTGTCGATGCCGGATGGCGTATGTTCATATGAAATGCCTTCGTCTTCTAAAATTTGCAGCACGCGGCGGCCGAATCCGATTTCGCGGTTCATTAAATATTTGCTGATGTTGATGCTGCAAAAGCCTGTGTCGCTCGCAATGCCGGCGACTGGTTCGTCGATATGATTGCGCTTGGCGACGATCCACGTGCCTGGAGCCGCCGGGTTGTTGGTGTTTTTGACGCAAACGGGGATGCCGGCGCGGTAGACGGGCTCCAGCGCCTCGTCATGGAAGACGGAAAAGCCGGAATACGACAGCTCGCGCATTTCCCGATACGTAATTTCCTTCAACTTGCGCGCATCAGCGACGATCGACGGGTTGACGCAATAAATCGAATCGACGTCGGTAAAGTTTTCGTACACGTCCGCTTTGACGCCCGCGGCGACGATTGAGCCCGTAATATCCGACCCGCCGCGCGGGAACGTGACAATATGGCCCGATCGGGAATAGCCGAAAAATCCCGGGATGACCAAAACGCCGCGACGTTCGCGCAGCTGCTTCAGTTTGTCGTACGACTCCGGGAGCACTTGGGCGTTGCCTGGCTCATCAGTGACGATGATGCCGGCTTCCAGCGGGCTGACGTAGCTCGCCTCAAGCCCAAAATCTTGCAAATAAATCGCCATCAGCCTTGCGTTATGGTCTTCGCCGCTCGCTTTCATGGCGTCAAACAGGCGGGGCGGATCGTTCCGATAGGCGCTGATTTTGGATTGTAAGTCATCCACAAGTTCAGCCAAAAATCCATCAGCTTCCAACTCAAGTTCATCTACAATGTCGGCGTATCGTTTTGTGATTTCTTGCATCGTTTGTTCATACGGCTCATCCGCTGCCACCTGTTCGGCGAGCCGAATGAGCATATCCGTCACTTTCACATCATCTTTATACCGCTTTCCAGGAGCTGATACAACGACGATGCGGCGCTCGATATCCGAGCTGACGATGTCGGCCACTTTACGGAATTGTGCAGCGCTCGCCACCGAACTTCCACCGAATTTAGCTACTTTCATCGTTCATGACCCTTTCTGTCGAAAGTATCTATAATTGTTTATCATATCACATTTTTCCGCCCATGGAACTATTCATTTTTTAGAAATTTCCGCCAACGTCCCAAAACGCCGCCATCGCCGGCCATGACTCTCTTCAAAACAGATGGCGCCGTGCTTCGTCAATGGAAAGAAGGTGCTGCAACAGCCCCCCCCCCCGCCTTGACAAACGGATGATGGTTCAGCACAGCGCCGTTTTTCCATCGTTCCTCCTCGATTTTTTCCGAAAACGGCCGCTCTGCCTCACGTTTGTGCCACATTGCCGCGGCGGACGTTGGCGATTCCTTCTTTGCAGACGCCATACGGCAGCCACGAGCAGTTGCGGCATAACTCGTCCAAATCATCCGGCTTGACCCGTTCCGCCGTCCGCCGGATCAGTTCAGACTTCCAATACACATTGCCCGGCTCCAAACCTAAATGGCGAATGACGTTTCCGTCAAGCGAACGGACGTGGGCCTCGGAATTGGGGCCGGCTTCACACGTTGTCTCTCCATGATGCGGACAGGCGAGGCACGCCTCATCGAGCGCCGCGACGACTTCAATCGGGAAATCGTCGTGTTCATCGCGAATGCGGGCCACGATCTCCCACATTTTTTCCACGAACGACGGGCTGTAGCCCATGCCGCGAAACCCGTGCACACAAAGCAAATGGTGGCCGCGCAGACGCAACGGCTTCATGCTCCTCTCTCCTTTCCTTCGTCTCGTTCGAGCATATGACAGGCGCGTGAAAATATGCCTGTCGCGCCGTTCTTTCATCTCTAAAATCATCATACGCCAACTGGTCCCTAGCAGCAATCATGTATTTGACCGGCGCCTTTCCAACTTCTTTTTCATTCAAGGATGGGGAGCAACATGGTACAATGAAAGCGGCAACTTCGCAACGAAAGGAATGGCGAATGATGACGAAAGACGAAGCGGCACGTTGTCTTTCCGTTTTGCTTCACGAACTGACCAAACCATGGCGAAAAGAAAAAATCCATTCCGATGTGCTCGAAATCATTATGAAACTGCGCATCCAGGCAGCGGATGACGAACGCTATATGAATAATTTGCTCAGCAACATCGCCTTCGCCGGCGAATCGGCGCATGCGTTAAAGCAAATTTGGAGCTACATGCTGCGTGAGCAAACGTTTCTATCGCCACAGACGATCGAGGCGATGCTCACGGACGCCCAGCAAGCGATCCGGCGCCGGCTGCCGGAGCTGACCGCCCGCTATGAGCGTCCGTTTTTGTCCATCGATGACCCGCTCGAGCGGAAACGCCAGCTTGAGCGCTCCTACGGTGCGCTTCTTTTGTTCAACCGGATCGCCACCGACTTTTTGCTTGAGTTCGTCCGCGAAGAAAACGAAACGGCAGCGAGCGTCTTTTTCGCCGCCGACCCGAACGAGGCGATCGAAGTGTTCCATCATCTTTGCAGCGTCTACGCGAGCCGCTGGCTGGAAGGCCTGGAAGTCGATTGATGGACAAAGACGATGACTTTCTTGATAAAGCGCTTGAAGGCTTCACGATGTTCGCTCTAAACCAAGGCGAAGTGTGCACATGCCCGTCGCGCGCCCTCATCCATGAGTCGATTTACGACGCCTTTATGGAACGGGCGCTTGAACGCGTCAAGCAAATCAAGCAAGGCAATCCGCTCGATACGGAAACGATGATCGGCGCCCAAGCCTCCTCCGAACAGCTCGAGAAAATTTTGTCATACATCGACATCGGCAAACAGGAAGGCGCCGAACTTTTGATCGGCGGCGAGCGGAACATGCTGGAAGGGGAACTCGCCGACGGATACTATGTCAAGCCGACGATTTTCAAAGGACATCACAAAATGCGCATCTTCCAAGAAGAAATTTTCGGCCCGGTGCTCGCGGTCACGACGTTTAAAGATCATGACGAAGCGCTTTCGATCGCCAATGAGACGCTGTACGGCCTTGGCGCCGACGTCTGGACGCGCGACATCAACACCGCGTACCGCTTCGGCCGCGGCATCCAGGCCGGCCGCGTGTGGACGAACTGCTATCACATTTATCCGGCCCATGCGGCATTTGGCGGCTACAAGATGTCCGGCATCGGCCGCGAAACGCACAAAATGATGCTCGACCATTACCAACAAACGAAAAACTTGCTCGTCAGCTATTCGCCGAAAAAACTTGGCTTGTTCTGACATTGGTCCACCTGCTCTTCCACAGCATTTTGCCCACTGTTGCATCCATTGCCGCCAAAACCACGCAAACGCCTTTTGATGATGGAATGGAAAACAACGCAGCAACCATTCCATTCGACGAATCCAGCGCAGCTGCGCCAGGCCGGCGCCTGTCTTTGACCGTGATGCAAAAGGAGGTGCATCCGATGCCTCATTGAACCGAAAGTCATCGCCACCGAAGCGGCGTTAAAATTGATTGAAAAATTAAAGGCGAAATACGGCCCACTTATGTTCCATCAATCCGGCGGCTGCTGCGACGGCAGCTCGCCGATGTGCTACCCGCTCGGTGAGTTGATCGTCGGCGATTCCGACGTGTTGCTTGGCGAAATCGGCGGCTGCCCGTTTTACATCGCCAAGGCGCAATACGAATATTGGAAGCATACACAGCTCATCATTGACGTCGTTCCCGGGCGCGGCGGCATGTTTTCGCTCGAAGGCCCGGAAGGCGTCCGCTTTCTCACCCGCTCCCGCGTCTTCGGCCAAAGCGAGGATGCAGGTGCGCCGTAAGCCGCCCATTGCGGGATGCCGCTGTGAACCCGCCATGTGCGATGCATGAATCGCTTGGCCAATGAAAAGC
This sequence comes from Geobacillus stearothermophilus ATCC 12980, assembly GCF_030369615.1. Lineage (NCBI taxonomy): Bacteria > Bacillati > Bacillota > Bacilli > Caryophanales > Anoxybacillaceae > Geobacillus > Geobacillus stearothermophilus. Next base: position 2,625,683 of record NZ_CP128494.1, read on the forward strand.
ACGGAGCTCGACCGCTCCCCTTCGCCCCCGTTCCCAGATGCTTTATCCCCTTCGGAGCGGTTTGTTCGTCGCAACAAAAAAATGGCGGTCCGCCACCTGACCAAATGAGGCGCGGTCCGCCATGTCCTTTTCTTTACAGACCTGCGAGCGAGAAAGCCCACTCCTTGAGGAGTGGGATGAAAGCGAGCCGTTTTCTTATATTGAATGATGATGAAAAAAACGGTATCATGTAATCGTCGCAAGAAGGTGAATCCATGCCGACCATCACACTAAGGCTGGAACTGCACAACCCAACGAAAGTCAAACAGGACATGTATGAACGGATGACAGAAGTGAATACCGCGTTTGCGAATTGGCTGTTGGATCATCCCGAGCTGAATCAAGCGACGAGCAAAATTTTTAAAGCGTTTTCGTCGCAGCGGTTTCCTTCCGCCGTCGTGAATCAAACGATTCGAGAAGTGAAGTCCCAAAAGAAAAACCAGAAAACAAAGAAGTTTCGAACATTCTGGTGTTGCTTTAACAACCAAAACGTAAAGGTGGAAAAGAAAGGAGCGTTCTACACGGTTTCCTTCCCCACACTGGAGAAGCGAATTGGCGTGCCGGTCGTCACGCGCCCCTATCAAGAAGCATGGCTGAATCGGCTGCTTAACGGAACTGCTAAACAAGGGGCAGCCAAGCTCTACAAAAAGAGAAAGAAATGGTACTTGGCGATCGCGATCACCTTTGAAGTCAAGCCGCGGCACGAAACAAAGGTGATGGGCGTTGACGTTGGGCTTCGCTATATCGCTGTGGCCAGCGTGGGAACGAAATCACTGTTTTTCAAAGGGAACCAATGCGCCTTTGTACGCCGACGATATGCGGCTTTGCGGCGAAGGTTGGGCAAAGCGAAGAAGCTCCATATGATTCGCAAAATCGGCCGCAAAGAGTCCCGCTGGATGAAGGATCAAAATCACAAAATCAGCCGTCAAATCGTGAATTTTGCGCTCGCCAACGGTGTTGGCGTGATTCGAATGGAAGCGTTGACGGGGATTCGCAAGCGGGCAACATCGGCCAAAGAAGTGGGGCGAAGCCTTCATGCTTGGGCGTTTCATCAACTGCAAACGATGATTGCCTATAAGGCGGAAATGGCGGGCATTCGCGTTGAGTGGGTGAATCCAACCTACACGAGCCAAACGTGTAAATGTGGTTATCGAGAGAAAGCGAACCGAAACGGCATCCGCTTTCGATGCCAAAGGTGTGGATACACTCTCCACGCCGACTTGAATGGCGCCATCAACATCGCCAAAGCGATTTCGGGCTTCGCCGTCTAACCTAGCGCACTGGTCACAGGTGCGCCGCCCATGGGGGTACATCCTAACCCGATGGGATGGGGTGATGACACACCCCTGAACTTGGGCGTTGTCCGAACCAGAAATGGATGAGGACGTGAGCGACCCAAGAATCCCACGCCTTTAGGCGTGCGGAGTGTCAATCAGCCTCTTTTGCCTGCTTCATCGCCTCTGCCCGATCAGACAAGACAATCCGTTTCAAACCGAACACGAAAAGCAAGCCGACCGCGATAAACGCGAGCCCGAACCAAAAGACGGCTTGCAGGGAATCGACAAGCGATTGCTTCAGCACCGGCACGAACATGTCCCGAAGCGGCGCTGGAATTTTCGCCATCGCTTCCGGACTGAGCAAGACAGAATACAAGCCTTGCGGGTCGGTATGGATCATATCGGCAAAGCGGTCGACAAGCCCTTTCGCCTGCGCCGGCAGCGCTTCGAGCTTTGGCATGAGCCGCTCGTCAAGCAAGGCTCTCGACCGGTGGTTCATGATGGCGCCAAGCACCGTCATCCCAAACGTCCCGCCAATCGAGCGGAAAAATTGGCTTGAAGATGTCACCACACCAAGCTCCGATTTCGGAAAGCTTTCTTGCAGGGCGAGCGTCAAAATCGGCATCACGAGCCCTGTGCCAAGACCGAGAATGATCATATACATCGTCGCCGTCCATTTCGACGTCTCGACATCCATCGTGCCAAGCAGCCCGAATGCGGACGCCATAACGGCCATGCCGATGATCAGCTGCGGCTTCACCCCGATCCGGTATACCAGTCGACCGCCAAGGACGCTGCCGATGATCATCGTGATCATCATCGGCGTCATAATCGTTCCGGATTGGGTGGCGCTCACACCGACAATGCCTTGCATAAAAAACGGCACAAACATAATCGCGCCGAACATACCGACGCTCATAAAAAAGCCGATGCCATTGAGCAGCGTAAACGTCCGGTTGCGGAAGAGCCAAAGCGGAATGATCGGCTCCTCCGCCCGTTTTTCCGCCCAAACAAACAAAGCGAAAAAGACAACCGCGGCCGCAAATAACGAAACGATTTGCCACGACCCCCACGGATATCGGTCGCCGCCAAACGTCAACCCCAACAACAAGCTGACGACGCCCGCCGTCAACGTCGCCATCCCGGCGATGTCAAATTTCACCGGCCCTTCGGCTTTATATTTGCTTAACCCCATCGCAATCAGCACCGTGGCGAGAATGCCGACCGGCAAGTTGATGTAAAACACCCAGCGCCAGTTCAAATGGTCGACGATAAAGCCGCCGATTTGCGGGCCGAGCACTGAAGCGAGACCGTACAAACCGCCGAACACCCCTTGCCATTTCGCCCGCTCCTTGCCGGTAAACACGTCACCGATGACAATCATCGCCATCGGCATCATAATCCCGCCGCCCAGTCCTTGAATGCCGCGGTAAACGATGAGCTCGGTCATATCGTTCGCCATGCCGCAAAGCGCTGAACCAACCATAAAAATGACCAACCCGCTCACATAGACAATCCGACGGCCCAATAAGTCGGCGAGCTTGCCGGCGATCGGCACGACCGTCGTCGACGTCAACATATACGCTGTCGTCAGCCACGTCATAATCCCCAATCCGTGAAGCTCCCCGACGATGCGCGGCATCGCCGTGCCGACGATCGTCCCATCTAATGCCGCAAACAGCATAGCAATGATCAGCCCGGTAATGAGCAACGGGCGATGACGAATGGTGCTCGTCGGCACTTCTATCGCTTTTTCCATACTTCTCTCTCCCATCCGTTTTGTCGTTGGTATTCATCCATTTCTTTGACCAATGCATCCAAAGCCGGTGCCAGTTGAGGCGTTTGTTGATGACGCAAATACAACAGCAGCGCTTCGACGATATAGACGCGGGGCGGCGCGTGCCGTCCAAGCAGCTCCTCCTCCAGCGCTGCTATGGCTTCGAGCACATCGCTTGCCTGCTTTGGATCGAGACCGTTGACAGCCTCCCGGACGGCGGCGAACGCGGAAACCAGCCGCTCCCGCTGACGCTCTCGCTCCTGCTCCTCCATCTTCACCCATGGCGCAAACGACTCTTCCGTCAAAAGCGGGCGCTCATCAGCCGTGAAGCTGGCGACAATCGCATCAATGCGCCGCACAAGAAAACGAGCTGCCTCGTCCGCATCAAACGCCTCCTCGCGAAAAAAGAAGTAAAACAAATATTGCCGGATGATGCCGTTCGTCATCATGGCGACATCATACACATACGGACCAACCGCCTCGCCATAGACCTCCGTTAGGCGCGTGCAATACCATAAAAAAAGGCGCCCATGCTGGCGAAACATATACCGCTCCACTTCCGGATTGACTTTCGGCAATTGTTCCGACATGATCATGCGCAAAAAGTCTTTGTACTCGCGAATGTGAGAAAAATGGGCCGCCAACTGGCGGACAAACCGCTCCTTTTCCGGGCCATCCCCGCCGGATGCCGTGAAATCTGCGACCATTTTTTCGCTGTAATAGCGAAGCACTTCAAGCAACAATTCCTCCTTCGAGGCGAAATGATGGTAAAACGCCCCTTTGGAAATGCCCCACGCCTCGACCAAATCTTGAATCGAGGTGGCATGATACCCTTTTTCCGCAAACAGTTTCATCGCGGTTTCAATAAAGCGAACGCGCCGTTCATCCATGGCAACGACTCATTCCTTTCCCATTCGCCCTCATCCATTGCCGGTACGACGGCAACACCGCGCGCGGTTTCACTAAATCGGCGCGCACACCTTGTTGTTGCAGCCATTCCACCAACCGTCGAGCATGGATCATTGTCCTCGCCTCCATATCACTTATGACTGGATGGTCAAAATAATTATAAACTAATGTTATACAGATTTGCAACTCAAAAATGATTTTTTTGACCAATAGGTCGATTTTTTGCTAATTCTGTTGAACAATCGGTCAATATCCCTGCCTTCAAACAAAAAACGGCCCCACCGCCTGATTGAAGACGGTGAACGGCCGTCCTTGCTATTCGATCGCTCTCGCCGCAAGCGCCAACGCGCCTGCGATGCCGGCGTTGTCGCCAAGCCCTGGAAGGACAATATACTCATCAATCCGTCGCAAAATCGCCTCATGCTCGACATACCCGTTGAGCAGTTCCTGCACATAGCGGCGCACAAGCGGCAACACGTGCGTCTGTTTCATGACGCCTCCGCCCGTGATCACCTTTTTCGGCGATAACACGAGAATGTAGTTGGCAATCGCCTGGGCAAGATAAAAGGCCTCCAACTCCCATACTTCACGGCGGTCCGCCAATTCCGCCCCTTTTTTCCCCCAGCGCCGCTCAATCGCGGGACCAGACGCCATCCCTTCTAGACAGTCGCCGTGGTATGGACAGACGCCGGCAAACGCGTCATCCGGATGGCGGCGGACTAAGATATGCCCCATCTCCGGGTGAAGCAGCCCATGCAACAGGCGGCCCTCGACGATTGCCCCAACGCCGATACCCGTTCCGACCGTCATGTACAGGCAGCTGTCAAGCCCTCGCGCCGCCCCCCAGCGCTGTTCGCCAAGCGCCGCCGCGTTGACATCCGTGTCAAATCCGATCGGCACGGGAAAATGCTGCTTCATCGTGCCGACAAAATCAAACTGTGCCCACGCCTGTTTCGGCGTGCTCGTAATATACCCGTACGTCGGACTGTCCGGACGCAAATCAACCGGGCCGAATGACCCGATCCCGATCGCCTCCACGTTGTGGGGGCGGAAAAAATCGATAACGTGCGCCATCGTCTCTTCCGGCGCCGTCGTCGGAAACACCGCCCGCTCATGAATGTTCCCTTGTTCATCGCCGATGGCGCAGACAAATTTTGTGCCTCCGGCTTCAATGGCTCCCAAAATCATATGTACGCCTCTCTTTCTTCATCTGCATCTTTTGTTGTATCTATTTTACTGGAAAAAGGGAGAGGATATCAATGGCAAAAAGCTGCGGATCAGCGGCTTTTTGAAACATAGGGAAATCAATTCTATTGTCCGCCGGGGTTGTTGATCTACACCGCTGATCGGCTCACCCCTTCACCGACCCCGCGAGCAAGCCGCGGACGAAGTATTTGCCGTGGAAAATGTACACAAGCAAAGTCGGCAGCGCGGCGAGCAAGACGCCTGCCATTTGCACGTTCCATTGGACGATTTGACTGCCGGATAAGTTTTGCAAGGCGACCATGATCGGCTGTTTGTCCGATGTCGTGATCGTCACCGCGAACAAAAACTCGTTCCAAATGTTTGTAAACTGCCAGATCGCCACGACGACAAATCCAGTGATGGACAAGGGGAGCATAATATAACGAAAAATACGGACAAACCCAGCGCCGTCGATTTTCGCTGATTCAATCATCTCATCCCCTTCGCGAATGAGCCAGCGGATGATTTCCGCTTCATGCAGCCCTTCGCCGATGTCAGGCAATTTAAATTCGTAGATCATGCCATATCCCCTTCCCCTTGTTCTCATGCTGTGATGGGAAACAAACACAATGGTGCAGCATCCATGGTGCGGCGATCATGAGGAAACATAGGAGTTAAGCGCTTACAAAAAACGTGGTGACCATTCGTTTTTTCTACCAAAATATAAAATGAATATTTTAAATTTTTAAACCTACAAGATTTATGATAGTCTATAGATTGTCAAACTGTCAATATAAGGAGAGCAGACATTTTTCGCCCGCTTCGACAATCATCGACAACCCCTTCTATTATCGCAAAATAATAATTCCTGGTTCGATTTGACCGAAACACCGAGAACAGGCTCAACCGCTGCTGATTTCAGTGATGGGTAGGCAGTTTTCCGAAAAACATGGAAGGACGTGAAACATGGCTGTCTCGTACCAATGAGCGGAAATGGTTCAAAAAAAGTTAATTGTACGAGGTTTCTCTAAGAAGAATGAATAAGTTCAATGGTATTTTGCAATACATCACTCGTCTTATAAGAGGAGGAAGCAATATGCGCCTTGCCACGATTCACCATATCGCTTTGATTTGCTCGGACTATGAACGATCAAAACGATTTTATACAGAAATTCTCGGATTTCGCCCCATCCGGGAGCAATACCGCGCTGAGCGCCGTTCGTACAAACTCGATTTGGAGGCTGATGGCGGCATTCAGCTTGAGCTATTTTCCTTTGAAAACCCGCCGAAGCGCCCAAGCTACCCGGAAGCGTGCGGACTGCGCCATCTTGCTTTGGCGGTGGACAACCTCGATGAAGCCATTGCCTACTTGCGCCAACACGGCATCGATCCCGAACCCGTCCGCGTTGATGAAGCGACCGGCAAACGATTCACCTTCTTCCAAGATCCGGACGGGCTGCCGATCGAGCTGTATGAAAACTAGAGAGAAAAGCACAGTTGCTCCATGACGATGACAAAACGAAGCCTCTCCGTTGATTTGTGGTACAATGGGGGCGATACAAATGAAGGAGGCCAAACAACATGATTCGATTCGCAACCATCGGCACAAACTGGATCACCGAAGCATTTCTTGACGCCGCGCGCCTCGTCGATTCCTTCGAACTCGCCGCGGTCTACTCGCGAACCGAGGAGACCGCAAAGCAGTTTGCCGACAAAGTCGGGGCGCCGCGGACGTTCACGGACTTGCAAAAGCTGGCCGAAAGCGACGGCATTGATGCCGTCTATATTGCCAGCCCGAACGCACTTCATGCCGAGCAGGCGATTTGGCTCATGAACCACGGCAAGCACGTCTTATGCGAAAAACCGCTCGCCTCCAATGCGAAAGAAGTCAAAGCGATGATCGAAGCGGCCAATCGAAACGGCGTCGTATTGATGGAAGCGATGAAGGCGACGTTGCTTCCCACATTCCGGTCCATCCGCGAGCACTTACCGAAACTCGGCCGCATCCGCCGCTATGTGGCGAACTATTGCCAATACTCATCGCGCTATGACGCCTATAAGCAAGGAACGGTGCTCAACGCCTTCAACCCCGCTCTCTCGAACGGGGCGTTGATGGACCTTGGCGTCTATTGCCTGTACCCGATGGTCGTTTTGTTCGGCCAACCCCGCAGCGTGAAGGCGCAAAGCGTGAAGCTCGAATCCGGCGTTGATGGCGAGGGCTCGATCGTGCTCGATTACGGCGACATGGACGCGGTCGTCTTTTATTCGAAAATCACGAACTCACACTTGCCTTCGGAGATTCAAGGGGAAGACGGAAACATGATCATCGACGCCATCCACACACCAGCCAAAGCGGAAATCCGCTACCGCGACGGACGCGTCGAGGACATCACCGCGCCGCAGGACAAGCCGCCGATGTATTATGAAGCACAAGAGTTTATCCGTTTGATCGAAAACGGAGAACACGAATCGGCCATCAACTCGCACCGCCATTCGCTTTGGACGATGGAAATCATGGACGAAGCGCGAAAACAAACCGGCATCGTGTTCCCAGCCGACGAGCGATAATAAAAAGGTTCCAACCTAGTCTTCCTGGGGCTCGGTTGGAACTCTTTTTCTTTCTGTCTCATTGGATTTCCTTGGCCGCCGATAAGCCATGGCTGTCACCTTCTGCTAAAATACGGGCCAAGCCATCCGCTTTCATGCGTCATGACAAACGTCCAGTTGAACTCACTGTCCACCACATATAGATCGATTTTGTCGTTTTCCGTTGCCAGATCGGCGGCTTTCAAGCCGGACGCATCCTCCACGGTGAACGCATCGTCGCCATGTTGAAAGAAAAGATAGCAACATGTTTTCTCTTCTTGATCAAACGCCATTTCCGCTTCTTCTCCTGTGAAACAGCCTCTCATCCCATAGCTGAACACATGCCATAAGTAGCCGTTGACTCCATTCCGATTATGAAGGTGGATGTGTTGTTTTTCTTCCGCTGTCAAATGGCCGGCAAACACCTCTTCCCACTGTTGTCGCCATTGCGCTCCGAAACCGGACTGTTTGCGGATTTTGATGTTTCGGCGAGCTAACTGATGAAATAACTCCATTTCGTTTCTCCTCCTGTGACCTAATGTGGCACCGCCTTCATCGATGTGCTCATTTCGTCTATCAACAAGATGGCTTCTCACCATCTTCGTCACGCTGAGCGGTTTTCGTCCGCCCAGCCAATTCCCCGTTTCCGGCCGCACTTCGACGAGCAGTTGCTGCGCACCCTATGCAAGATAGTTTCCCCGCTCTTTGCGCCTGCCTCGCTGCACCGCCCCTATTCCCCCGTCTCGGCAAACCGGCGGATGCGCGCGCCGATTTCATCGCGGACGCGGCGGAACACCGCGAGTTTCTCCTCTTCGGTCCCTTCCGCTTTCGCCGGGTCGTCAAAGCCCCAATGGACGCGCTTCACGTGCGGCGGTGTGACCGGGCAGTGGTCGGCCGCATGGCCGCACAGCGTCACGACCAAATCAGCGCGGTTGAGGAGATCCGGGTCGATGACATCAGACGTTTGGTTCGAAATGTCGATGCCGACTTCCTTCATCACTTTCACCGCATTCGGATTGAGGCCATGCGCTTCAATGCCGGCGCTGTGCACTTCCCATTCCTCACCAAGAAGTTGTTTCGCCCAGCCTTCCGCCATTTGACTGCGGCACGAGTTGCCGGTGCATAAAAAGTATATGACTTTTTTCTTCATCGCTGGTTCCCACCTTTACGTTGATGTTGGATTGCCCGAAGAAAAATACTTTCGCTGAAACGCCAATGCTACGTTGACAAGCGCCAGCATCACCGGCACTTCAATGAGCGGACCGATAACTGCCGCAAACGCCGCGCCCGAATGAATGCCAAACACCCCAACGGCGACGGCAATGGCCAGCTCAAAGTTGTTGCTCCCCGCCGTAAACGCCAGCGTTTAAAGTCAGCACCCGCAGCGGGCCGCGGGATTCGCTGTCTCGATTTTGCGAATGTTTTCGCCTTGGTCCGGAACGTACGACAACACCGCTTGCAGCAGCGAGTAGTATTCACTTTGCGGCCGGAGCGAATAATACACCCATTGCCCCCTCCGCTCCTCTTGGATCAGCCCGGCGTCTTTCAACTTGCGAAGATGCTGGCTGATCGCCGGCTGGCTGGTCGAAAACACCTCAAGCAGCTCGCACACACAGCACTCCCGCTGATTCAAAATCGCCAAAATCGTCAGCCGCGTCGGATCGCCGAGCAGCTTCAACACCCGAGCGGCTGCTCCTATCTCCATTGCGAGTTGCGGCATATCACCCCTCCATTCATCATCATATCATGATTTGCTTATATAAAAACGAACATCCGTCATGAAACGGCCACGCCGACCAATGAAATGGTTTCCGTCAATCAGTATGATATAAGTTAACCATGATGTATCGACAAAAGCAAGAAAAGCGAGCGTGCCGCATGTTTCCGCCGTACGCCCGCCAATGTCAGTCCATCCGCTTTTTCGCCGCCGACAGAAGATCGATTGCCTTCGTCCCCACCCCGACGAATGTTTCCAAAATCGCTTGCGCCCCAGCGATCGAAAAAATAAAAATGAACGGCATGGCGATCTTCGGGATGAATAAATACCCAAGCGCGAGAAAAATCGCGCTCCACACCCCCGCGCACCAGTAACAGTTCAACAAATAGCCGAATTTCGATTTCGGCACTTTTTTGATTTCCGTATGGCCGTCCTCATGCCGGATTGTCTCTTTTTTCATAAACGGATTGCGAATGAATTCGGTGATCTTATCAAAGACGATCAAGTGGGTGAACCTATAGCTGGCTAAAATGATCATGATGTACGTCATCCAGTCGAGTTCTCGAAGCATGGTGGGTTCCTTTCTTTTTCCATCTTTTTCTTTAGTATGAACCAAAATGCGTTTCTTTATGACCTCCGATGGTTAATGGAGCCGGTCGAGGGAACAAACACGTTGTTCATCCCATGCGCCTCCAACGCCCCTAAGGCCATTTCGTCATTATGGGCAAAGACCGCTTGAATGTCTTTATGGCTTTGCAAAATGTTTTCCATGAACGATAATCCTTTGGCCCGGTCAAAATCCGCCGCCTGTTTGGCCACGACTTTCATCCTATTTCGCGCAGGAGACTCCCACTTCAACGACCAAAGGGAGTAAGTGGGAGAGGAATGCGCGTTCCCCCTTTCTTTTGTGTATGATAGAATAAAGGCGTGGAGAAAACCGTTCAATAAAGGCACTCCAATCACGGCTACTCGATGTATGGAGTTGGTTACAGGAAACGTTGTAACCGTAAAACATCGAGCGTAGGTCCGTCTGTTGTGTGTGGAAGCCAAGTACTGCCAACAGACACACCGAGAGAATCAGTAACGATGCAGGCATGACCTGCGTCGTTGGGTAGTTGTCAACCTGCCCCCTGATGCAACCCCAAGTCAAGGAAGGAGGACGAAGTCCGCTTGTACTTCTGGGGAGTTGCAAGCCCCCACTTCAAGCGTTCGCGAAGTGGGGGTAGTTGACATTGGCTGCTTTGTCGATCACTTGGTGGAATCCTTCTCCCCGTTCACGTGCGGCCGAGGAGCCCGGAATCCCCTCCAATTCCACAATGTTTCCGCCGTTTTTCAAGTGGTCGACGATAAATTGCGCCGCCATTTTTCCCCCAGCCACATTGTCAGAAGCGATATGGGTGACCACTTTCCCGCCGTCCGCGCTGCGGTCGACGGTAATGACCGGGATGTTGGCGCTGTTGGCGGATTCAATCGCAGACGTGACAGCGCTCGAGTCCGTCGGGTTGACCAACAGCACATCGACTTTTTGCCTCATTGACTTCGTTCCTGTTCGGCCAAAAATGATTCCACCTCCTCTCGTCTCGGCATCCCAGCTTGCGCCCCGAGTTTTGTCACGGACAGAGCCGCAGCCGCATTGGCAAATCGGCACGCTTCATGAAGCGCCTTCCCTTCCGCGAGCGCCACGGCAAGCGCCCCGTTAAACGTATCGCCCGCGCCCGTCGTATCCACGACGGGAACGTGGAAACTTGGAATGAGCCGTTCTTGTCCATCTTGCCAAATGCGCACCCCTTTGGCCCCTTCGGTGACAATGAGCTGATCGACAAACGATTCTTCATCCATCTTGTCAAACAAAATGCCCCGTTCATGTTCATTCGGCGTCAAGAAACTCGCCTGCTCGAGCACCACGAGCGGCAGCGGCTGGGCTGGAGCTGGGTTCACGATGACGCGCACGCCGTGGCGATGCGCGATCGAAACGGCCCACTCCACAACAGGAAGCGGGATTTCCAGCTGCAGTAAGCACACATCGCTTTCGGCGATCACGGATTCATATGGATCCAGATCCTCCGGCGTCAGCGCATGATTCGCCCCAGGGACGACAATAATGCGGTTGTCCCGCTCAGAAATCGTAATCGCAGCAATGCCTGTACTCCCATGTGTAACCGACTTCACACAATCGACGGAAACGCCTTCATTTTGCAACGAACGGATGAGCTCTTGACCAAACGCATCATCCCCCACCGCGCCAATCATCCGCACATCGGCGCCGAGGCGAGCGGCGGCCACCGCCTGGTTCGCCCCTTTGCCGCCGGGAGTGGTGAGAAACTGTTCGCCTAAAATCGTCTCTCCTTGGTTTGGAAACCGCGCCGCCACAGTGACTAAGTCCATGTTGAGGCTGCCGATCACCGTAATCGATGGCCGAGCCATCTTTCTTCCCCCTCCTTGTACGAAACAAAAGCGATAGACTCCCGCGCCTCGACGTTTTCCCGAAGCCATATTGTGATTTGCCCGGATCACGGTTATAAATTAATAAGATAAAAGCATAGGATAAAAAACTGGACATTGACAACTGCCAATGCCCTGACCAACACGCACAGCGACCGCAAAAAGTGCAACGGTCTAGAAATAGGCAGAATCGCCCCACCCCCACCTACACCTAGTAGAGGACTTTTCTTTTGATACCGCACAACGACTGTCGCGACCAACGACGCAAACGAAATGATCAGCGACAACCACAGCAGCCATCATCCATTAGCCCCTTTTTATCAAGGGAGTTGCCGCTGCTCCCGTGCATGAAACCGTGCATCTGTATTAACCAGCATGTCTTAGAACACCTAAGGCGTTCGATCATTGCCTAACGCCCCTCTGCAAGCTTCTCACTTTTCCCTCCACCGTTCGCTTGCTTCATCCGCCCGTTTCGCCACCGCCATCATGCTCATGATGACGAGCATCACAAACGAACCCACAAACATTCCCGCGATAAACGCGACCATGGCCCTCTCTCCCTTTTCTCACAAACTCGTTATTGGCCATTCTTTCCGTTTACATCTAAATCTATACGATGGGAGAGCTTTGTTCTATTATACGCCGCGTTTGACCGCCCGATGCTTGGTCCTTGCCCAACAGCGGCAAGCCCATACAATCAAAAGCGCCAGGAGCGCCCCACATGAATCAATCGCCACATCTTTTGGCGTCGCCGTCCGTCCTGGTTCAAACGATTGATGCCACTCGTCGGTTGCCGCATACACTGTCGCAAACAGCCAAGCGCCCGCATACGCAAACCGTTTTGGCGCAAGCGCCCGCCACACAAGCGCGGCCAAAATGCCAAACTCGGTCAAATGCGCCGCTTTGCGAATCAAAAAATTCAAAAATGACGACCCCTCTTCATCCCCGCCGCCGAACGGCAAGTACGATAAAATCACCTGCAGCACATGCGCCGTATTCGCCCCGGTGAACCAGGAAGACTCGCTGAAGCTGTAAATGACGAGGCACCAGAGAATGACGGGGAGCCAGCGGGAAAGGAAAGCTCTCATCGTTTCACCTGCCAACAACCTTTTTCCCAACAAAAAAAGGTATCTAAACAACAAACGAAAGTAGACACCTTGTTCGCTGAACCCTTTATCATCATAACAGGGAGGGTGATCTTTTTCCATTTTCTTTTTTGAAAGCTGCTTTACCATTGCTTGAAAATCGTTCGCTCACAGGCTGGAAAGAAGATTTCTTTTCCGTTCCCCTCTTTTCTTTCGATCATTCCCCTTTTAAGGGAGATTCTCTCTCTAGTTTATGTTTTCATGAACAAGGGTATGGGTATAGTAGTAAAAGGAAAATGTGTACATTTTTTTCGGTCAGCATTATAATTTTTAGAAAGGAGAATCAATGAGGTGATCAATATGCCCTCCGCTTTGGAAACGAAAATGAGGGTGACACTGTCTTGCACGGAACAGACCAATAAACCGGATAAGGATCTTCCATTTGCCGAATTACGGAAAAAAATAGCCAAACCTTCTCCCTTTGGCAAAAAATTAGTGGACATCTACAAACAAGGACGGTAGCCGATTATGTCTTTTGTGATGACATATGAAGATGCCATAGATGAACATTTTGGACAAGCGTCTATATACATGCTCATTGAAAAGTTAACCTTCGCATAAGCGGTGCCCACTCTGGTTATACTGCTCCTAAGGAAAAGCATGGGAAAGGAGCGGAATTCTGCATGAAACGTCTCAACATCACCGACAACCATGGATGGACGCCCCGGAAACTCCGCAAGCAGGAACGGAAGATCAAAAACGCTCATCTCCGCCAACGTGTGATGGCCGTCCGCCTGGTCATGGAAGGCTATTTGGGCAAAGACGTGGCCTCCATGGTCAACGTGTGCCGCCAAACCGTTTCCCATTATGTGTCGCTGTTTAACGAAGGGGGCCTGGAACTCCTGCTTCATCGGGATTTTGCCCCTGGGCGAGAGCCGTTTCTCACCGAAGAACAGCAGGAAGAGATCAAACACCTTGTGTTGACCACGACACCCGCGGAGCTGGGCTGGGACATCGCTTCGGCGTGGAATACGAAGATCCTTCAATCCTATGTACACCACCATTATGGCATCTCCATGTCCCGCGAAGCCTTGCGAAAACTCTTGCATCGAAAAGGGCTTTCGTGGACCCGGCCGACTTACACGTTGGCGAAAGGAGATCCGGATCGGCAAAAACACTTCGAAAAACAAATGGATCTAATAAAAAAAACTTAATCGATCCAGATTCCGTCCTGTTGTACATCGATGAAACGCATATCCGATCGTATCATGTGTTGCGTACGACATGGTCAGAGGTTGGCCGTCAAAAGCAAGTGCCGACGTTCGGCCATCATGCTCACGTATCGCTGTTTGGCGCCGTTAACGTCCATGATGGCGAAACAGTTCTTTATCAAGCAGGAGCGGCCAATGCGACAACGTTTTTGGATTTCCTGCGGGTTCTCAAAGAGCGTTACCCGGATCGTCTCATCGTCTTGGTGCTGGATAACGCCCGAATTCATCATGCCAAAATGGTGAGAGAGTTTTTGCGGGAAGAAGGACGGAGTTTTCACTTCATTTACCTTCCTCCGTATTCTCCGCAACTGAACCCGATCGAACGCTTGTGGAAATGGCTGAAAGACACTGTCATTGCCAATGTGTTTCACAAAGATCAAAACGATATCTCCCAAGCCATTGCCCGGTTTGTGGACTACATCCATGAACGCCCGAAGGAAGTGCTACAACGCCTAGGGTGTGCAGTGTAATCCAGAAGTTAACTTTTCAAGGTGCATCTATCCTGAAAACACCATTTAAGACAAAAAACGGAGCCCACCTAGCCTTCGGAATCGGATTCCAAAGGAAGGTATTTCAGTATATATATGGTTAATAAGTGCTATGCACTCGTTTTTTCCAGTTTCACTTCGTACCCTAACCCCTCTAATCGTTTCACCGTTTGACGCACGATGCTCGCTTCTCGCTGCCGATCCCAGTAGTCGGCTCCCAACCCTCTATACGGTTCCTTTCGAGTTAAGATGTAATAGATCATTTCTAAAATCGTTCTCCCGACCGCGACACTCGCTCGATTCGCTCCTCTTCGTTTGGCGATCCGATGATACTTGGCCGATAGGTACGTGTTCTTCGTTCGGGCGGCGGCACGGGCGCATTCCACGAGGCACGACCTCAGCTTCTTGTTCCCTTTCCTCGTTCGACCTGACAACCGTTTCCCTGCACTCTCATGATTCCCGGGAGCCATTCCGGCCCATGAGGCCAAGTGCGCGGCGGTAGGGAACCGGCTCATGTCCGTCCCGATTTCCGCTACAATTTGTTCCGCGCTTTGCCGCCCCACTCCCGGGATCGTATCGATGAGCTCCAGCGCTTCATGAAAAGGGCTCGTTCGTTCCTCGATTTCTCGATCCAACCGGGCAATCGCTTCATCTAAATACTCCACATGACGCCATTGCTCGGCCAGCATCATGCGTTGATGCGGCCCCATCACTCCTTTCAACGCGCGCCGGAGCTCTTCCGTTTTTTGTTTCAGCCGCCCTTTGGCGAGCTGGGCGAGGGCCGCCGGATCGTCTTTTCCTTCGATAAGGGCGCGAATGATGAGCCGGGCCGACATCCCGTTGATGTCGGATACGACCGAAGAAAGCTTGATATTGGCTCCTTCCAGCACTTTTTGGATGCGGTTGAGCTCCCGTGCCCGTTCCTCGATCAAACTGCGCCGATAACGGACCAGTTCAGTTCCCGGAGCTCCCGCTGAGCTCGATGAGGGATGTAACTCCCTTTTAGCAATCCATGGCGAAGTAAGTCCGCGATCCATTCGGCATCTTTGACATCGGTCTTTCGCCCGGGAACCGCTTTGATGTGTTGGGCATTGACGACAAGCACTTCGATCGGCTCTGTTTCGAGGAGATTATACACTGGCTTCCAATATACGCCCGTCGACTCCATGGCAACGTGCGTCACCTTTTTTTCTTTCAGCCAATCCACCAACTCCTCGAGATCGTCGGTCAGCGTACCAAACGTGCGAATCTCTTTTCCTTCAGGGGTAAGGGCGCAAGCCGTAATCGATTGCTTATGCACGTCCAATCCGCAACAGCGTTCATACAAGACGCGCATCGGTCCCCCTCCCTGCTTCGTTCTCAAAAACAGCTGGTGCAGTAGCCTTTGTTCAAGCATTCTATCCTGCGTGCTTCCCTCAAGGGAGCGACATTCCGTAGTGCACCAGACTACTGGGGTCCGTCTATATATCGGACTTTTACGTACCATAGATACAACGACCTCATGACCCCAGCCGCAAGGAGACCATTCGACAGAAGGTTGTTTTCATCCTTCCGATGGTGACGAAATTTTTTTGTCATGGGAGTCTATATAATTAAATGAAATGCCTGGTAAATATTAGGTTGATTTTTTACATCCAATTCTTTTTTGTTTTTCATTCAAATAAATGTTTGAATAATAAAAGAAATGAGGTATAATATATTCAAACGGAAATTTGAATATGAAAGGGGGATAATGAATGAGTAAGAAAGATACATGTGAAATTTATTGTTATGACGAAGAAAAAGTCAATCGAATACAAGGGGAATTGCAAAAAGAAGATATATCCAGTGTTGTCCTGTTGTTTAAAGCACTGGCAGATGAAAATAGGGCAAAAATTGCCTATTCACTTTGCCAAGATGAAGAGTTATGTGTATGTGATATTGCCAATATCATTGGGGCTTCTGTTGCAACCACTTCCCATCATTTACGGACTCTTTATAAACAAGGGATTGTAAAGTATCGAAAAGAAGGAAAGCTAGCATTTTATTCGCTGGATGATGACCATATTAAGCAGTTAATCATGATTGCGTTAGCACATGATAAAGAGGTGAAAGTCCGTGTCTGAACAACAAGCAAAATTATCTAAATCAGAAGCGAAAACCTACCGTGTTCAAGGATTTACTTGTGCAAACTGTGCGGCAAAGTTTGAAAATAATGTAAAATCATTGCCAGGTGTTCAAGATGCTAAAGTAAACTTTGGAGCATCTAAAATTACCGTTTGGGGTACAACAACCATCGAAGAATTAGAAAAAGCAGGAGCTTTTGAAAACTTAAAGGTTCGGGAAGATAAAGAAAAAGCAGTCAAGCGTGAACCTTTTTGGAAGCAAAAAGAGAACATTAAAGTGTATATTTCCGCCGTTTTGCTTGTGATCAGTTGGTTTTTAGGGAAGCAATACGGAGAAGAGCATATCTTTGCGACAATTGGATATGCTGCAGCAATTTTAATCGGTGGATATTCGTTATTTATAAAAGGTTTCAAAAACCTAGTTCGATTGAATTTTGATATGAATACGCTGATGACAGTGGCGATTTTAGGAGCTGCAGCGATTGGTGAATGGGGAGAAGGTGCAACGGTTGTTATTCTATTCGCCATTAGCGAAGCCTTAGAGCGTTATTCCATGGATAAAGCTCGTCAATCCATTGAATCGTTGATGGATATTGCTCCAAAAGAAGCATTAATTCGTCGCGGAAATGAAGAAATGATGGTCCCTGTTGACGATATTCAAGTCGGAGATATTATGATCGTAAAGCCTGGTCAGAAATTAGCGATGGATGGAATCGTCATCAAGGGTACATCTACGCTAAATCAGGCTGCCATTACGGGAGAAAGTGTTCCAGTAACCAAAACAGTCGGTGATGAAGTCTTTGCAGGAACATTGAATGAAGAAGGGTTATTGGAAGTAAAAGTGACAAAACGAGTGGAAGATACAACTCTTTCGAAAATCATCCATTTAGTGGAAGAAGCTCAAGCAGAACGAGCACCTTCTCAAGCGTTTGTAGATCGTTTTGCCAAATACTATACACCAGCCATTATCATTTTTGCTCTTTTACTAGCCGTTATTCCTCCATTATTTATGGGTGCTGATTGGAGCGAATGGATTTATCGAGGTCTAGCTGTATTAGTGGTTGGTTGTCCGTGTGCGTTGGTTATTTCCACGCCTGTTTCGATTGTAACTGCCATTGGAAATGCAGCGAAAAACGGTGTGTTAATTAAAGGTGGTATTTATTTAGAGGAAGCAGGAAACTTAAAAGTGATTGCTTTTGATAAAACAGGAACATTAACAAAAGGTGTTCCTTCCGTCACCGATGTGGTCACTTATAATGGCGATGAAAATGAACTAATGACCATTACAGCAACCATTGAAAAAGGCTCACAACATCCACTTGCTTCCGCCATTATAAGAAAAGCAGAAGAAGATGGATTGAATTTTAATGATGTATCGGTTGAAGAATTCCAATCCATTACAGGTAAAGGGGTAAAAGCCAAAGTAAATAACGCAATGTATTATGTCGGAAGTCCAGGTCTTTTTGAAGAACTTCTTCCAAATGGCATCCAATCAGAAATAAAAGAACAAATTACAACCCTTCAAACACAAGGGAAAACGGTCATGATATTAGGGACGGAAAAAGAAATTCTGGCGTTAATTGCCGTGGCAGACGAAATAAGAGAATCATCCAAAGAGGTTATTCGAAAACTTCATCAAGTCGGTATTGAAAAAACGGTGATGCTGACGGGAGATAACCAAAGAACAGCCGAAGCCATCGGAAAACAAGTCGGTGTTTCCGATATTAAAGCCGATTTACTTCCAGAAGATAAACTGAATTTCATCAAAGAGCTTCGTGACAAGCATCAAAGCGTGGCGATGGTTGGAGATGGTGTGAACGATGCACCAGCTCTTGCAGCTTCAACCGTTGGTGTGGCAATGGGTGGTGCTGGAACCGATACAGCCCTAGAAACAGCCGATATTGTCTTAATGTCTGATGATTTAAGCAAATTGCCATATACGATTAAATTGAGCCGCAAAGCTTTAGCGATTATTAAGCAAAACATTACTTTCTCTTTAGGGATTAAGGCATTGGCATTACTGTTAATTGTGCCTGGTTGGTTAACGCTATGGTTAGCGATATTTGCCGATATGGGAGCAACATTAATCGTAACATTAAACAGCATGCGATTGCTAAATGTGAAAGAATAATGCAATAGTTGAAGAAGACACACAAAAAGACCGAATTTATTTCGGTCTTTTTGTGTGGTTTAAAAATCAACATTGAAATTTAACAAAGCCCTGATTAAAAACAGTCAAAACTAACAAAACAAATGACCTAAATTTTAGAGATCTTAATTAATTAAATGGGATTTTAATATATACATCGATGCTTGTTTTATTTTGGCCTATATGGACTCCAATGATCCAAGGGGAGATAAGGTATGTGAAATCCTCCAAAAGTGGCATAACGAAGGTGTAACGAAATTAGGGATCAGTACACATGTATTTGGGGAAGTAGTACATAACTTATTCATTCAAGAAATTCTATTACCATTAGAAATCCACCATAAAAATCAATCCAATTTACGTTCAAAGTCTCGCCATAATCATCACCTTGGGGAATCAGAAGAAAGCGTATCCTTCCTATATAACGTTTGGAAAAAACAGATGCCAAGTTTCTACAAGAAGAACGTTTTTATTAATATTTCAGAATTAATCAAATTAGTGAAGATGAATTATCCCTCAAAAAGAAACAAGTTGCAAATCTTCTACAACAATTCCATTGATCGATATAATGAATTTTTATCTGCCCTAAGGCAACATTTCCACATTGAATTCCTAACAACAGATGCCAACATTCAAGATTTAGCCTTGGCTCAAATGCGGCTGTTCCAGCTCGAAGCCTATGATGCCTTGCATTATGCCATTGCAACATACCACCATTATGGCTACTTCGCTACGCTTGATGGCGATTTTGTCCATACTCTTTACAACCAAGACCTCGACCTAGCACCGATCACAAAAATTGTCAAAATCGCCTAGCCTTGTGTCTTGATCGAATCGAAGCCCAAAACTAACATTAAGGAAGGCAAAGAGTTCCCATGCTCTCTTTATTTCCTTTATCCACTCACGCGAGCTGCACCAAGTTCAACCATGTGAATTGGTGACAAAGAAAGAGCATGCAATACATATCGATCCGCCTTTATGATGTACAAAAAAGCGGAAGCATCCTACTCTGCTTCCGCCAACAGTTTCAACGTCGCGGCGACAAACATTTGCACGCCAATCTCAAGCGCGTCTTCGTCAATCGTAAAGCGCGGGTGGTGGTGCGGGTAGACGATCCCCTTTTCTTCGTTTCTAGCGCCGACGTAAAAGAAGCTGCCCGGCGCTTTTTGCAAGAACGCCGAAAAATCTTCGCCGCCCATGTTCGGTTTCAAGCGAGCCACTGCCTCTTCACCGAACAGCTCGCGCGCCGTTTCTTCGATGACGCGGGTCACTTCATCGTAGTTAATGACCGGGCGGTAGCCATAGTCAAATTGAAACTCATACGAGGCGCCGTGCGCTTCGGTGATTCCTTTGACAATGCGCTCCATCCATTGCGGCACCGTCTGGCGCAGCTCGGCGTCGAACGTGCGCACTGTCCCTTGGATTTCGACCTCCCCTGGCAGGACATTATGGGCCGTACCCGCCACAAATTGTGTCACGGACAGAACAAGCGGCTCGAGCGGATCGACATAGCGTGAGACGATGTGCTGCAAGTTCGTCACGACTTGCGCCCCGATGGCGATCGCATCGATCGTTTGGTGCGGCATCGCTCCTTGGCCGCCTTTGCCGATGATGCGGATGAAAAAGCGGTCGGGTGCGGCCATCATCGGTCCATACACAATGCCGATTTTTCCACGCTCAAGCGGCGACCAAAGGTGAGTGCCGATGACGACGTCCACCCCGTCCATGACACCCGCTTGCACCATCTCCTCCGCCCCACCCGGGGACAGTTCTTCCGCGTGTTGGAACAAAAAGCGAATCTCACCATGAATGTGATCGCGAAGCTGGTCAAAAATTTTCGCCGTCCCCAACAGCATCGCCGTATGGCCGTCATGCCCGCACGCATGCATGACGCCTGGGGTTTTGGAGGCAAATTCAAACGTGTTTTCCTCTTGAATCGGCAGCGCGTCCATATCGGCGCGAATGGCGACGACCCGGCCTGGCTTTGGGCCGACAAGGCGCGCCATGACGCTCGTTTTCGTCGGACGGGTAATCTCGAGACCGCCGAACGATTGCAGCGTCTCGTACACAAATTGCGCCGTTTTCTCTTCCTGGAATGACAATTCAGGATGGGCATGCAAGTGGCGGCGCCAGGCGATGACGTCCGCTTTCACTTCATCGACGAGCCGTTTGATTTCTTCCTTTGTCATCACGTTTCCTCCTCTTTTCCGCTTTCCTAATATTATAAACGGAAATTTTTGAATTTTCATTTCTCTATATTCATGAAGAAAGGCAGCCCGCTGCACGTTTAGTGAGTGAGCTGCTGTCCCAAACGTCATTCGTGATGCTCCACCGTTTCCTTTATCGCGCTTTGCCATCCGACCACCACCGGCCGCCCAATCGACTCGTAGATTAAGCCGGCGGCTTCGGCCGCCTTCGGGTCGTAGCAATTCCGCCCATCCACCACAAGCGGTGTTTTCATCAGCGTCTTGTAACGGTGAAGGTCAAATTGCAGCACAGCCGGCCATTCGGTGAAAATGAAACAAACATCCGCGCCGCGAATGGCTTCCTCGATCGTCTCGCAACAAACAACCGCATCGCCAAAACGGCGGACGACATGTTCGAGAGCGGCTGGGTCCCAGACGCGCACGACTGCTCCTTCGGCAATGAGCCGCTCGATGTTCGCCAAGGCAGGAGACTCGCGCACATCATCGGTGCCCGGCTTGAATGCGGCGCCAAGCACGGCGACCGTCCGGTTGCGGAAATCCCCAATGTGCAGACGCGCTTTGTCAAGAAGTTTCCATTTTTGTTTCTCATTGACGTCGATCGCCGCCCATACCGTTTTGAGCGAATAGCCGTGGGAAGCCGCCAAGGAATAGAGGGCATTTGCATCTTTCGGCAGGCAAGAGCCGCCATACCCGACGCCGGCGCGCAAAAAGCGGCGGCCGATGCGCGGATCCATGCCGATTCCTTCCGCCACCGCCTGAATATCAGCGCCTACCAACTCGCATACATTGGCGATCTCGTTGATGTACGAAATTTTCAACGCCAAAAACACATTGGCCGCATACTTGATCATCTCAGCGCTTCTCCGGTCCGTCACGACGTACGGGAGGGCAAACGGGGCGTACAGCTCCTTCATCACCCGTTCAGCCCGGTCCGAATCCACTCCCAATACAATGCGCGGCGCCTGCAGTGTATCGCGCACTGCCGTTCCTTGCGACAAAAACTCCGGGTTGGATACGACGTCGAATTTCACCTCCGGCCGTCCGTTTTCCGCCAAAAAACGGGCGGCTTCATCGCCAGTGCCGACGGGCACGGTCGACTTGATAACGACAAGGCAATCGCGTTCGGCCGCCCTGGCGATGCGTCGCAATGCGCCCCATACATCATCAAGCCGCACAGACCCGTCCGGCTGCGGCGGCGTGCCGACGGCGATCATGATCACTTCCGCCCGTTGATACGCTTCCACATCGTTGGTCGTAAAGCGAAGGCGAACGCCGTTTCGCTGAATAAGCGAGTCAAGCCCCGGCTCATAAATCGGGACGATCCCTTCATTTAATAGGCGAATTTTCTCTTCGTTCACATCGACGCATGTCACATCATGCCCTTTATCGGCCAGACAAGCCGCGGTCACAAGTCCAACATATCCCGTTCCCGCAATCGCTATCTTCACGATTCCTCACACCTTTTCATCCATTGCGGCGATCGTCGCTTGTCCTCATTATATCGAATCGCCTGCCGGTTTTCACGGGTTCCGCCCCGCTGCTCGAACAAAAAACTATTTTCCACACAAAAAAGAGAATGCCCCAAAAGCAACGAGGCATCCTCCCTTCTTCCATATATATACATCAGACGGGTTTTATATTCATATTATTCCCCCGACCGGGCGTACATGACCTTTTGAGTCAGCCCTTTACGCCGCATGTTTCCGTTTCGTTGCGGACGGCCGATCGATCATCAAGCCAAGCGCAGCGCCAATCAGCGCAGGGACAACCCAGCCGAGCCCGACTGAAAACAGCGGCGCCCATGAGAGGAGCGGTTCTAACCATGCCGTCTCCAGCCCGATCGTTTTCAAACCGTCATACAGGCTGAACATGCCGGTAAAGAGCAACGCCATCCCGTACACTTTCGCCGAACCATGGTAAAAGCGGCGGAAAAACGACAGGGCGACGAGCACGATCGCCAATGGATACAGCATCGTCAACACTGGAACGGAAACAGCGATCAACGCATTTAAGCCGAGGTTTGACATCAAAAAGCTAAATAAGGTTAATACAATGACATACGTTCGGTACGAAACAGTCGGGGTGAGCTCTTGAAAGTATTGCGCACAAGCAGCGACTAGACCAACCGCCGTTGTTAAGCAGGCAAGCGCCACGATCACGCCCAACAGCAACTTCCCTCCGCTGCCAAACAGCAGCGATGACACGTATGACAATAGCTCGGCTCCGTTGGCAAATGAGCCGACACCAGCCATTCTAGCACCAATGGTGGCAATACCGCCATAAACGAGCGCGAGTCCCAATCCAGCGATCAATCCGGCTTGCACCGTGGCTTTTGCCTGCAACGCCGGCCGGTCCACCCCGCGGTCACGGAGCGCATGAATGACGACGATGCCAAAGGCAAGGGCCGCGATCGTATCCATCGTTAAATACCCTTCCAGCATCCCTTTCACAAACGGCGCCGAGGCATACTTCTCAGCCGGCATCGCCTGTGGGTCGTCAAGCCGGATTAAACCGGTAAGGCAAAGCACAGCAATGGAAAGCAGCAACATCGGCGTCAACAGCTGGCCGATTCGATCCACAAGCTTCGAGGGGTTTAAGCTGAGCCAGTACACAAGGGCGAAAAAGAGACCCGTAAACAGCCACATCACCAAAGATCCGCTCTCAGGGAAAAACGGCTTCGCTCCAATTTCATAGGCGACGCTAGCCGCGCGCGGAATGCCGAAAAACGGGCCGATCGCCAAATACACAGCGAGTGAAAAACAAAGGCTGAACAGCGGATGAACAGCGTTGCCGAGCGAACGGATGCCGTCTTTGGTGAACGCCACCGCCGCGACCGACAACAGCGGCAGCCCAACACCGGTGACGATAAATCCAAGAACCGCCGGCCATACGGCCGTTCCCGCTTCCATCCCTAAATACGGAGGAAAAATCAAGTTGCCCGCGCCGAAAAAGAGGGAAAAGAGCATCAATCCAGTAAACAGCACATCTCTCGTTTTCATTTTATCCCCCATTTCTATTATTTCGAAAAAGAATTTAATATTCTGGTATATAATAAAACAATAGTGTTAATTAGGATAACAGTCGATTATTATTATCCTAATCCTTTATAAATATTAAACTTTTTTAACTATTGCGTCAACCAACTTCCACCCTTTCGCCCTTGCAGCCCTCAGGCAAACGCCTTGAAAAGCTAATGGCCCTCTATGGTCAGCCAGCGGTGATCCAAACAAGGCGAGGCGACAAAAAGCGCCCCGAAAATCCGGGGCGCTTTTTGTCATGCCGCAGTAGATCCGTTATCCACTTTTTAGAAAAGGGGCGTACTATTGAAAATAATGGCGCATGGCGTTCACGATGGCCGTCGTCACCGCTTCTTGATAACCGTTTGTCGCCACAACCGCAGCGTCCGACCGATTGCTTAAATAGCCGAGCTCAAGCAACACGGACGGCTTCTCGTTTTCTCGCAACACGTAATAGTCGCCAAAGGCGATGCCGCGAAACGGCAATGCGGAAAGTTGCCTGAACAGCCCTTGGAACGATTGCGCCAATTCGTAATCCGCAAACCGATCGTAATAGTAAATGGTGATGCCGGACGCATCTGGATCAGCGGCGCTGTCGTAATGCAAGCTAATAAACGCGTCCGCCTGATACAGGCGGGCGGCGGCAACACGCGCCGACAGCGGCACATACTCATCGCTGGAGCGCGTCAGCACGACGCGAGCGCCGTAAGATTGCAGCTTGTTTTTTAGAAGCCTCGCCGTTCCCAACGTCAACTCCTTTTCCTTAACGCCAGCGACACTTTTCGCACCGCCGTCTTTGCCTCCGTGGCCAGGGTCAAGGACGATCGTTTTTCCGGCCAGCGCCTGAACAGGACCGCTCGTCCAGCTGTCTGCATAAAGGCGCGAGTCGCTAGGCGCGATGATGGAAGGCAGCGAGCGGCCAGCCGACTGGGGCACTTCCGCTTCCTTTTCATTGGCTTGTCCACCCTTTACCTGCACATACGCGGACGAAACCCAGCCACCAAGCCCTGTTGAGGAGGCAATTTTGTACCATCCCGGCTTCTTTTCCACAATGTCAACTTCTTCGCCACGAACAAGACGGCCGATCCGCGGGGCGTGAAGCGACGGTTCAGCTCGCACGTTGAGTGAATCGGCGGCCACCGTTCCAGTCTGTTGTGAAATCGAGCGGGCCTCGGCTGGCGCCAAATACGATGCAGCGGCCCAACCGATGGCGTCTTCCGTCACGACCTGTTTCCAGCCGCCTTCTTCCCCAATCACCAACACCGTTTCCCCTTGCGCCAAATGTCCGATAATTCGCCCGTCTCGGCTCGGCTCTTGGCGAAGGCGGAGCCGGTCTTCTTGCACGACGGCTGTCTCTTTTGCCAACGCGACGTACCGCGCCGCGAGCCACCCGGTCCGATTTTTCTCCCATTCAATTTTCAACCAACCGTCTTTCACATCCACCAACCGGTACACGTCACCGCGGTGGACGCTTGCCACCGGGTGGTACGGCACCCCCGGCCCTTGGCGGACATTCACGCGATCCGCCGTCACCACCGCCAGACGCTTCGTTTCTTCCGTTTCTTTTTCTCCTTTCACTCCCGACGGCCAAAGGACCGCCAGCAACCAAAGCAAACAAAACGATGCGGCGAGCCATCCCCCCCGCCTCATGCGCGCTCCCTCCTAGTTCCCTCTCATTCTACTATATGGTTCGCGCACAATAGGCCATTTCCTGTCTGTCGGCCAGGAAAACCGCTCGACAGAACAGGCGCCGCCAACGTCCATGAACCGACAATGAATGCCCTGTTTCCGCACAATGTCCTCCAGCGCGACAGCCGCCAACAAACAAGACGCGAATGCTGCCGAGAACGCAACAATGGCGCAAATCCCGTCTGCACAAGCGCCCTTCGATGCCTCAAATTGGCGCAATCGCACGGCTGCCCCATTTCCTCACAAGCGCCCATCATAGAAAAAGAGGATGCCTCGTGTCGAGACATCCCCTTCCCCTTTACACCTTGGCGGATGGCCGGTCAAACCGAACAAACGCCTCCATGTAAGGAGCGGCCTGCGGCGGGTAGACACGTTGGACGGCCGCCAATGCGCCGTTGTTGGTGAACGCGGCTTCCAAGCACATGCCGGGCTCGACGTACGATTTCACCGATAGCGGCAAGCGCCAGTGGAACTGTTCGCCCGTCTCCAACCAGCGGATCACGGCCTTTTCCCGTCCGACGCTCACCACCTGAAACATCCCGGTTCGATACTCCTCTTTCCTTTCTACCATTTCTTTACAAATAATGTCAGCCATCCCCATTGGCAAATCAGGGCGATGATACAATCGAAGAAGGCGGACCGCTTTTAACAACGACTCCTGCAATTCCGTCACGAGTTGGCGCACGACCCGGGCATGGCTTGTCCGATAGCGGCCGTCCAGCCATTTCGTGAACGCCTGAACGCCGCTTAATACTTGTTTCGCTCGATTGATGCTTATGTCAGGAGAAAACATGACGTAGTGAAATGCCAAACATTGCTGCCAATGGCGTGCTTCTAGCGCATCCCACGATGACAGCGGCGTCGTCTGCAAGTAATGGCCGACCGCCGTCACACTGAGGCGGTATTTCGCTTTCGTCGCCTCTGATTTTCCTTCCGTTTTTTCTTGGTAAAAACGGACGAGGTCGGCGCCGAAAAAGCGCATTTTCCATTCCGCCGGCATGGCAAAATATCCGCCCTCATCGAGCCGTTGCAATACTTGAACAGACGTTGTCCGCTTGATCTTAGGCGTCACAAATGGCGAGAGCGGCAAACCGTAGCGGGAACGGATGCTGTTCGTATCGACCATCACCGGACTGCCTTCTTGGCGGAGAAGTTCGAACGCATGGTACTCATATGCGCGCAGCCATTGCTCCACTGTTTCCTGCTCGCCGCTCATGGCCAATTCGTGAACGGACCGTCCCCCCCATTCTTCATGCGGCACATGCAGCGTCTGCTCTAGCATCACCGCACTGTTGGCCACGAGCGCCATATATGACGGCTCACTCGGCGGCAACTGGACGTCGTATGACAGCAACTTCACTCCTTTAGGGACAAGGTGTGTCTTCGCTGACCGCGATACAACCGTCGCCGGCAGCCCCATTGCCTCAAGCGTCTTCGTCAGCACCCTCTCGGCGTCCGCATCAAAGGTGAAGAGCGTCATCGTCCGCCCCTGCCCCTCTACAAAGCCGGCTAGTTCGTTCAGATAAATCGGGCTGGAGGCAAGATCATCGTGATATTCATACATCACACCGCGCAACGAACCTTTGACGGCTTCATCAGTTTCCTCATCAACAATCACGATTCCATTTCGTTCCAGCTGACGGAGAGCGTTGCGCGCATCGGACATGTCGTAGATGACCGTCCATTGTTCAACTGCTTCCGTCCCGCGCTCCGATAATGAAGAAGCGCCGAGACATGCGCCGACAATATCAAGAAAATGGGAAAATGCCAGCTTTTCGTACGGCATGTTCGTCTCTTGGAGAAGAGTGCGTATTTTTTCTTCGGCCTCCCCTACCTCATTCGGTCCGACGATGGCAACAGCGCCTTGAATATAATAACCGTCGTCAAACGGTTCGAGGAATGCAAACATACCGCCCCATGGAACTACGTTCGGCATCATCTCACAAAATGGCAGAAACAACGTTTCCCCCGTCAATCGATCGACCACCACTCCTCCATCTTCACGGCGGTCGACAAACTGAACGAGGCGCGGAACAAGCTGAACCCATCGGTCAAGCATGTTTCGCAGCTCCAACGATAAGCGACGCCCTTTCTCGCGTCGAAACCATTCAACGCCGCGCATCCCGTTTGGGAAACGGTGAACGAACAAGTACCAAAGCGTTTCGAGCGGCTCAAGCATCTCACCTTGTTTCGTTTGCCGAACCGCCTGGCGAAACGCATGTTTTGCCGCTCGCTGTTCAGCGTACGGCAGCACCTCGTCCAAGAAGCGGTGCACTCGTTGCGACAGCTCATACTTCTGTTCAAAAAACCGATGTTGCCGCGCCCTTTTCGCCTCTTCCTCCATCGCTTTGTTCATGCAGCATTTTTTATACTTTTTCCCGCTCCCGCACGGACACGGGTCGTTTCGGCCGACCGACATACGGCTCCCTCCTTGAATCAATTTCGTTTTCTAATTTCTATCACCATTATTATTATTTTGATTCTTTCAGAAACAGGTTAAACTATAAGTATACAAAAACAATCCTAAAAAAGGAGACGATATTCATGGAAGAGAAAAGACTCATCGACTTGATCGACGAATTGATGACGAAGCTTAATTCAACGAAAACTTCCCATCCGCACGGTCGATGGACGGAAACACCAAAAAGCAAAAGCACGACATCAAAGAAACCGCGTCGCTCCAAAACCGCCTATCAGTTAAAAATATCCTTAAACGGCATCCGCCCGCCGATTTGGCGGCGCGTCCTTGTTCCCGGACATGCGACATTTCACGAGCTTCATCTCATCATCCAAGAAGCGATGGGATGGGAACAAGCCCATTTATACGAATTCGATTTCGGAAGCGTTCTCATCGGCATCCCTGACGGCTGGGATTCGTTTCAGCTGGAAAAAGAACTGATGGACGCCCGCCGCATCCCATTACAGCAATGGCTGACGGAAGAAAAACAAAAGTTTCTATATATTTACGATTTTGGCGACTACTGGCGCCATACCGTCACTGTTGAAAAGATTGAAACACTCCCAAAACCGTTGGAACGCGCCGCTTGCCTGAAAGGAAAACGGGCGTGCCCTCCCGAGGATTGCGGCGGCGTCTATGGCTACCTGGAGCTGCTGGAAGCGGCGGTGCAAAAAGACTCTCTTGCCGATCCCGAATTGCGCGAGCTGGTAGACTGGATGTACGACATGAAAGGCGAAGATTTTGATCCTGATGCCTTTGACGTCGAGGAAGCGAACGAGCGGCTGGCCTATATCCGATTGTAACGCATGCGAAAGAAGGTATCCGTCATCTCTCAAGGGCACCTTCTTTCGCATCCATCTGTCCTTTGTTGCCTGCTTTGTCCATCGCCTTACAAAAATCCCCGTTCAGCAAACGTCTCCCAGACGAGCTCCTCGAGCTCCTTGCGCAACTCAGCTGCATCGACTCCTTCAAGCAACCCGTCCTTTTTCCATGTTCGGATCGCTTTGTCGATCAAGCGATGGACTTGATCAACGTCCCAGCCCTCGCAATCAAACAACTCCTCAACTTGGTCAAGCCATTCCTCAATCGCACGGTCCAGCTCATCGCCATCCTCCATCCCACCGTCGTCGAACCAGATCTCATCACCGTCATCCCCATCGTCAAAGAGCCACTCATCATCATTCTCGCCCTCATCATCTCCATCATCGAGCAACTCTGTGCGAAATAAAAACAATTCCATCACAGCGGCTTCCACTTCCTCTACAGGAACGCCGTAGTGTTCCGCAACCTTTTCCATATTGACAAATTCTCTTCCAGCCATTTCACTCGCCAAATAACGAAGTGCAGCCGCATACACAGCAGGATTCTTGATGACCGGTTCATCCATTACGCAATATGCGCGCCAAAGGAACGCAGCCTCGCTGAGCACTAGGGAGGAGGTTGTTTCTTCCTTTTTCTTTAATTCGCGAAAAAACATCATCTTGATCTCGATCCCCCCAGTCCTTTTCGCTCAGCAGCTGCCACAACAGCTCATGGACCGCTATTTCAAGCAATTCCGGAAACGACTCGCGCAAAAACACTTCACACGTTTTCGTATCCGGATTCCATTCCGCTTGAAGCGCCCGCGCAAGCCGATCCTTCCCGCTCTTTAGAATCGGCAGCACCTTCATGAAGTACGTCCACTCGTCCCCATGCGGAACGAGGCATCCTACTAGCACGTCCCCCTCCCTAGCAGACGGAAGCTCCTCCGGCGTCAAAAAACGGACGTACTTTTCTTTTCTGGTCAACAGATCGCGTACAAGGAAACGCCGCTCATCCTCGATATGAATGATCTCGTCAAACGACGGAACCGCCTCGTCCCATCGCTTCAAATGAGTTTGCACTGCTGGACGCCACCGCGTGCGGCGCCGGCTTCTCATATAGGCTGAAAAAATTGTCATCCCTTTGTCATCAACGTGTCTGTGAAAAATCGCCCAGTTCGTCAGCAATAAATTGGCGCTGGTCTCCAGCTCGTTAGGAAGCCCTTGAAATGGAGAACCAGACATCATGAAAGCAAGCTCTTCCTCATATCGCTCTAACGCAAACGAAAACACATCTTGCATACATTTGGCCACTTCACGGTCAATTAGAGATTCTATCGATACTGCTTCTTTCTTCCCACAACAATGCTTGTACGTTTTCCCACTGCCGCATGGACAAAGATTGTTTCGCGATGCCTTCACCATATAGCTACCTACTTTCTTTGTATCATAGTCATTGAACGTTCTCCCCCTCTACGCTAACGCTCGGGCCAGCTAAACACTTTGGGGAGACATTCACGATCAACGTGTGATGGAACTGCTTTCAGCAACACATATCGCAAGCACTTTGGGACTTCCGCCGCTCATGTCGAGAACATCGATTCGCATTCCATTTTTTATGCCTAACCAAAATCCTGGTTCTTCACCAAAAGGTGTCCTTGGCTTTTTCAAAACATGCCATATTTCCTTCTCCAAGGAGAAATCAGCCAATCCATGATTTTCATGCCGGTTGACACTCCGCACTCCTAAAGGTGTAGGATTCTTGGATCATTCGCGTCCTCATCCGTTTCTCGGTAAAACGAGAAAAACCCTGCTTCTCAAGCACACGTTATGGTGATGGCCCAAAATCCTAAGAATAGAATATGAATGACTCTTACCATTGGGCTTGCCTGCATAATGGAGAATCATAGAGGCCGAGCCGAGAGAAACAAGCGCCCCGTCATTCATCGGGACGCCTACGGCCGGCGAAGCAAACGGGACAACGAGGCAAGCAGGCGCTCTTGAAACGCAGCCCGTTCTTTCTCCACCTTGTCTGGCCACTCTTGCAGCGCCTGAAGCCACGACTCTACGTACGGAGAGAAAGACGGCGGATATACGCGGGCAAGATCGTCCAGCTTGCCGTTGCGATCGGTCGCGGCGACGATATACATGCCCGGCAACAGATGCGGCTCTGCCCGCTTCGGAATGTCCCATGTCACCGTTCGGTTATGGGCAAGCCAATCCAGCACCGCCTTCCCCTGCTCCACACGCTTGACGCGGAAAAACGAGAAACCGACGGAAAGGGGAATAGGCAAACCAAACAAACGAGCAAGCTGCCAAGCCATCAGTTCCTCATCCGCCTTTCCGTTCTCGCCCCTCCATTCATCCAGCAAAGCAAAGCAATGTTCCAATTCGCTTCTGACCTCTTCCAGCACGGCACCAATAACAGTTCGATGATTCGTTCCATAACGGCGGTCCAGCCAATCGGCCCACTCAAGCAACATATCGAGCGCTCGGCTCACCACTTCCCATGAAAACGAACTCCATCTTGACGGGATTTGCTCGACGATGCATTGTTTCCAGTCTTCTTCTCCTACGTCCTCCCACGATGAAAACGTCCGCCCGGTCATATATTCACACACGAGCAAAACCACGGCCCAACACGCCTCTTTGGCTTCTTTTTCTTCGCTCACGATGACTTCGTTATAAAACGCCAATGCGTCATCGGTAAAATACATCCCTTCCCATTCCGCGCGGATCAACAATGTCTCGGTTCTTTCCGGCCCCATCCATTTCATTTTCCATAAGTCCGAAAGACGATGTGATGAGCTAAACGGAGATGGGGGCAATCCATAACGGGAGCGAATGGAATTCACTCCGATGAGCACCGGCAAATTGGCTCGTTCTTGCATGTTAAATAAATGGAATTCATACTCTTTCAGCCACTCATCCACTTCCTGCACACGCCCCTCGCGCGCCATTTCGTGAGGGGTTTTTCCATTCCATTTCTCAAGCGGGGTGTGAAGGGCTTTTTCCATTTGAACATCCAATCCGGCCATCGTTGCCACCCAAGGGGGAGAGTCTGGGTCTGAATCAATATGAAGCGAAACGTTTTCGATCCCTTTTCGGCGCAAAACGGCTTCTGTCCCCCGTTTTCGTTCTTTTGGGGAATACCCAAACGCCTGCAGCAGCGACACGAGCTGTTCGGCCGTCCCTTCCTCCTCGGTAGACAACACGAGACGCGACCGATGAGCGGATAATGACCCGCCTAATTCAAACACATGAATCGGCTTGGGGGAAATCACTCCGACATAATGGTACACATTGGTGCACCATGAACCTTCCACTTTCTCCCCATCGTCATGATCAATGTGAGCGCGTCCGATCGAAGCAAGCTTCCTCATCGCCTCAGCGGCTTCCTGGCATTCGTATTCATACGTCCATCGCGTGCACTCCTCTTGCACATCGTCCGCCCTCGGAGGATAGCCTGCATCAACGATATCGAGAAAATGTTCAACGGCTACCTTTTCATACGGCCAATCGGTTTGCGTCAACAAGACGCGAATGTTCTCTTCCGCCCGTTCCACGCCCTTCGGATCCACAATCGATGATACACCGCAAACGTAATAGCCGCCGTCAAAGGGCTCCAAAAAGGCAAACATGCCGCCCCAAGGGCGCACAACCTCCAATGTCTCGCAATACGGCATGAGAAGTTTCTCGCCCGTCAACCGGTCGACCGCCACTCCTCCTTCATCATGCAAATCGACAAATTGCACAAGCCGCGGCACAAGTCGAACCCAGCGGTCCAACATTTCCTTGAGCTCCGGAGACAGACGACGCCCTTTTTCCTGTTGAAACCATTCAACGCCGCGCAATCCATTCGGATAACGATGGAGGAAAAAACGCCAAAGCGTCTCAAACACCTTCAACTCTTCACGATGATCCTTTTGTTCGATCATTCGGCGAAATGTACGGTTGACCGCTTCGCGTTCATCATAAGACAGCGATTCATCCAAAAACCGCTGCACCATTTGCGACAGCTCATATTTTTGGTCAAAAAAGCGGCGCTGCCGCACCCGCTTGATTTCACGCTCCTGCTGTTTGTTCATGCAGCACTTCTTATACTTTTTCCCGCTTCCGCACGGGCACGGGTCATTTCGGCCGATTGCCATGCAAAATCCTCCCTTCTAATCATTCCTTTCCAAAACGGCGACCAAGATATTAAAAACTGTCGGAATCGCGCACAAAGCCATTTTTCCCAATCCATTATGGATTCGGTCAAAACCGATCGTTCCCCGCCACTTTTTTGGAGTTTCACGAATGGAACGCATTCCATTCCCTGTTTCTACTTATAGAGGGCTTGGGTTGAGCCCAATGATGTTTGAATGAGAGAGCCCTTGTGGAACCGGCTTTCCTTTCTGACGAAATGCCGCTGACTTGCGCGCAGCGCCCGTTTTTCTGCCAGCTTCTAGATGAATCCCCGATCGGTGAAGATCTCCCACGCTACATCACGGAGTTCTTTACGCAATTCTTTTTCATTCACTTCCTCAAGCAGGCCTTCATTCCGCCACGAACGGATGGCGCGGTCAATATGACGGTTGACTCGCTTCTCGTACCATCCTTCACGCATCAACATCAGATCGATGTCATCGATCCATTCATTGATGCGCGCATCAAGCTCATCCCCTTCCTCTTCGAACCAGTCTTCCTCCCAGTCATCGAGCCATTCCTCGTCGTCTTCATCATCAACAGCCATCAGGAAAAAATCCAACGCCGCCGATCGCACATCTTCTGGCATCACGTCATACCGATCGGCGATGTCTTCCACCTCCGATCCTTCCGCCTTCATCAAATGCCCAGCCACATAGCGGAGCGCCGCCGCGTAGACGGGGACCGAATAAGGGAGGCGGGATGTTTTTCCGCAATAGATCGCCCATATGGCGAACGCTTGATTGAGCAGCGCCGCTGGCGCCTCCGGCTCGTTTTCATCGAGCTCGCGAATGACGGCCGCTTGTTTCGGATCATCCCATTTGAACTGTTTGGCGAACTGCCAAAGCCACTCCAAGAGCACATCGGAAAGCACAGCGACGAACCGATCGCGCATCCATAAAGCCGATGGCTGACCGCTCCACTCCCCTTCTTGTTGAATCGCCCGAAGCAATCGATCTTTCCCTGACGCCGGGAGCGGAAACACCGCTGTGAAACACGTGAACACGTCTTGGTACGGCACAAGGAAGCCGAACACCACATCTCCTGTTTCGATCACGCTCGGCCATTGATGGGAAGCCAATAAATGAACGATCTTTTCCCCTCCCGTCAACAAATCCCGGACAACGGGGCGATTGTCGTCCTCATAGCCGATGAACTCGCCAAGCGACGGAACGGCTCCTTCCCACCTCTCGATGTGAGCCTGAACGGACGGGCGCCACCGCTCCCAATGACGGCTTTTCCGGTAAGCAGAAAAGATCGTTTGTCCTGTTTCATCAAGCGGCCAACAAAACAACATCCAATTCACCGCCATGATCTGCACGCCAAGCTCGAGTTCCTCCGGCATCTCATCAAGCGGGAACTGGTCTAAAAGCTCTTCCGCCTCCCTCTCATACCGCTGTAAAACAAACTGACGCATATCATTCATGCATTCGATCAACTCGCGGTCAATCAATGACGAAATCGAAACCGCCTCTTTTTTTCCGCAACAATGCTTGTACTTTTTGCCGCTGCCGCACGGACAAAGGGCATTCCGCGACACCATCATATCGTCACCCGCTTTCCTTCGATTCGGCCTTGCCGTTATGTTCATTGTATCATAACAGAGAGAAAAGCAGGAATAAATCTCACGCCAAACAAACATAGCAACGGTACAATCCGCCATGCTATAATAATGTAGATATAAAGAATGAACGGAAAACGGGGGCTTTCTTCGGGAACCCATGATGCACAATGGACGGAAAGGACGGACTGATATGTTGCAGACCGCAATCTCCAAACCTCTGTTGCAAAAAGCCGCTGCCGACTTGCAGCGGGAATGGTCGTTTTCTCTCTTCCAACATGTCATCCAAAAAGGGCGGGAATTGTCACGGCAAGGGTTGGTGTATAACGTCACGGTCATAGACAGCGATTTTATCGAAGGAAAAGTCATCGACACCGCCATTCATGACGTGACGCTTGATTTGTCGGACATCTCCCTCCACAGCTGCACATGCGGGACGGAAGATCTTTGCCCGCACGTACTGGCGCTGTTCTTTTACGTGTACGGAAATGTATTTGACAACGGCGAGTTGTTGCGGCAATGGAAACAAGGAAAGAAAAAACCGAACCGGAAAGCGGCATCGGTCCAAACACCGTCTGAACCAAACACAGCGGAATCGGTCGCCCAATGGCGGAAGCAGTTCGCCGACCTATTGGACGAGTGGAGCGCCCGCCACCGCCGCCGCAATGATTGGCCGTACCGCTTGTCCCATCAACTGTTTCCGCGACTCGTCAAAAACAGCCCGAAACACAGCGCTGTCCGTTTGTTGCATCGCTTCCATGCGGCCTTGTTTTTGCTTGACCATTTGTTCGAATACGGACGCGAACGCGGTTGGGACCGTGGGCTGTTGTTCGGATCATACGAGCAGTTTTCGTGGCAACAAGACGTCGATTATATCGCCGACGAATGGTTCGAAACGTTGGAACGGTTTCCGTCCGAACTGCTGCCCCCGTCTGTTGAAACGCACATCGAACAGACGATCCCGTATGTACGGGAGTTGTTGCTGCGGTGGGGAAAGGCGTCCCCTTCACTCGTCTACAGCCTATACACAACCGCTTGGGAGCTGCTGTTCACGAAAGAAGCGCAGCGCCGGCAAGAGAAAGAAACGCTGATCCGCCTGGCAACGGAAAAACAGTCAACCACTCTGTTGCTAGCTGCCGCCCATCTCGCCTTTTTACTCGGCGAAGATGACGAAGCGCTCGCCATCTACCGCCAACATCCCAAGGAAGCGGCTCCGTTTTTTATCGATTGGATGGAGCGGTTCGCATCCTCGCATTCGCCGGAACGTTTCGCATCATTTTGGGCGAAAGGAAAGCAAGAGCTTGCCTTCTACATATCCGCTCTTCCAGAGATGGAGCGGTCGCCGTTTGTCAACGAAATCGGTCGGCTGTACGAATCATACGCTCGCCAACACAACAAATGGGACGACTATGAGAAGCTGTTGGCCGCATGCTTCCCATACAGCGCGAACCGCTACGTTCATTGGCTGCTCGATCAAAGGCGCTACCATGATGTAGTCGACTTATACTTATGGGGGGACGCCACCGCCCATGACATTGATCCAACATTTCTCGCCATGCTGCAAAAACAAAACCCGGCGCTCGTCTTGCCATTGTATCACCGAGCGGTCATGCGTTTTGTCGAGGCGAAAAACCGCGCAAGCTATCGCGTCGCCGTGCAATATTTAAAAAAATTGCGTGCGTGCTACCGATCGTTGAAACGAATGAACGAATGGCAGATGTATCTTGAACAGCTGTTAGCCAAAACAGCGCGCATGCGCGCGTTTCATGAAGAAGTGGAGAAAGGAAAATTGCTTCTATGATGGAACAAGCGTTGCAGACGATTACCCTTTCATGTGAATGGAGCGAAGAAGGACGATGCTTCTGGCTCAGCGGCCCGGACCGTGTTTCGAGCTGGGCGCCGCTTGTGTTCGCCTGGCATGAAGAAACCTTTTACGGCACCTTGCTTGATGTCGCGACCGTCCACGGACGCGACGCGGTGCGGCTGTCCCCGTGGCAGGCGCTCACGTTTTTCGCCTGGCGCCCGTCCAACCGTTTTCTTTCCATCAAATGGGGAGATGAGTTCACCGCCCAGCTTGAAACATGGGCGAAGCAAATCATCGACGATGTGCGCACACGCTGCTTCCGCCCCGATTTCTCGGCGTGGAAACAAGCGCAGCCGTCTGAATGGGCCGAAGCTGAGCGGACGCGTTGGCGCGGGCTCAAAGACGATCCGCACCCGCTTGTTGCGGCATGGCGGTCGCTGGCAATCGCCGACTGGCTGTCGCGCGACCCAGAGCTGCGCGGCATTTGGGGCGACATCGTTCGCGCTTATCCATTAATCGCCTCCCCCAGCGGCCAATGGATCGGAACGGAAGACGATTGGCTGGAACAAATCGGCTGGCTCGGCGACCGGCCGCCGTTTACGGTCGGGCTTCGCCTCGTCGAGCCGCCTGAGGACGGCGACGCATGGACGCTGGAAACGGTGTTCATCGCCATCGACGACAGCGTCATCGCCTCTGCCCGTGATATTCCGCGCGCCTGGCGCCCATATGAATCATCGATCCAGCGCGCCATTCGCCGCATTTGCGCGATCGTGCCGTGGCTTGACGCCGGGGAGGGTCTGCGGACGGAACTGTCTAATGAAGAAGCGTGGCGTTTTTTGTCCGAAGACAGCTTAAAGCTCACCGAAGCGGGCGTACGCCTCTTGCTTCCCGACTGGT
Source organism: Geobacillus stearothermophilus ATCC 12980 (assembly GCF_030369615.1). NCBI lineage: Bacteria > Bacillati > Bacillota > Bacilli > Caryophanales > Anoxybacillaceae > Geobacillus > Geobacillus stearothermophilus. Next base: position 2,663,334 of record NZ_CP128494.1, read on the forward strand.
GGCACGACATCCGCCAGGCGCAGCTGTCGATCAAAGCGAAACTGTCGCCTTCCGTCAACGCCGAATCACTGTTCGGCCTTAAGCGGCTCGCTGATTTCGATTGGCGCGTCGCGACCAACGGGATTGAGCTGACGGAAGAGGAGTTTGCCGCTTTGGCGGAACAAAAGCGGCGCCTCATTCGCCTGCGCGGCCAATGGCTCATCCTTGACCCCGCCCTTGTCCGCCGCGCCCAGGCGCTCATGGAAAAGGCGAAAAAAGAAGGCGTGCCGATCCACGATATCGTGGCGCAAACGCTGCTTTCGGAAGCAGAGGAGCGTGAAGAGGCAACGGACGAATCGATCCCGATCCACATTGACGTCCATGATCAGTTCCGCGCGTTCATCCGCCAGCTCCAGCAGCCGGATGGATTGCCGAAAGCGAATGTGCCGCCGTCGTTTCGCGGCACGCTCCGCCCGTACCAGCAGCGCGGTGTCGACTGGCTCGTCTTTTTGCGCCGATTCGGCTTTGGCGCCTGCTTGGCCGATGACATGGGGCTAGGCAAAACGGTGCAGCTGCTTGCCTATTTGGCCTATGTAAAAGAAATGGAACGTCCAGACACGCCGGCGTTGCTCATTTGTCCGACCAGCGTGATCGGCAACTGGCAAAAGGAATGCGCCCGCTTCACCCCAGACTTGCGCGTCTACGTGCACCATGGACCGAACCGGGCGAAAAACGATGCGTTCGTGCAAACGGCAGGCGAGGCCGATCTCGTCATTACGTCTTACAACCTTGCTCATTTGGACCAAGACGATTTAAAACAGATTCATTGGCATGCGATTTGCCTTGATGAAGCGCAAAACATTAAAAACGCGCAAACAAAACAAGCGCGCGCCATCCGCCGCTTGAGCGGAAAACATAAAATCGCCTTATCCGGCACGCCGGTTGAAAACCGTCTCGGCGAACTTTGGAGCATCTTCCACTTCCTCAACCCTGGCTATCTCGGCAGCCGTGCGGAGTTTGAGCGGCGCTTTGCCGGGCCGATTGAAAAAGAAGGAGATGCCCGCAAAAAAGCGGCGCTGCAGACGCTCATCCGCCCATTTCTCTTGCGGCGGACGAAAACGGATGAAGCGGTTGCGCTCAACTTGCCGGATAAGCTTGAACAAAAAGAGTATTGCCCGCTCACGGCCGAACAGGCTGCCTTGTACGAGCAGCTCGTCAACGACACACTCGAACGGGCAAAGGAAGCCAGTCCGTTTGCGCGGCGCGGCTTGATTTTGCAAATGCTAAACGGTGTGAAGCAAATTTGCGACCATCCGGCGCTGTATTTGAAAGAACGCCGCCCCCGCCAGCTCGTTGAACGGTCGCACAAGCTCGAAAAGCTCATCGAACTGATCGAGCAAATTCGCGCCAACGACGAATCGTGCCTCATCTTCACGCAATACGTGCGAATGGGCGAGATGATCCAACAGCTGCTTTCCGACCTGTTTGATGAGCGGGTGTTGTTTTTGCACGGAGGCGTCCCGAAACAAACGCGCGATCGAATGATCGAAGAGTTTCAAGCACGAAAAGCGCCGATTTCCTTTTATCGCTCAAAGCAGGCGGCACCGGGCTCAACTTAACAGCTGCCAACCACGTCATCCATTTCGACCGTTGGTGGAACCCGGCGGTGGAAAACCAGGCGACCGACCGCGCCTACCGCATCGGACAGACGAAATTCGTCCACGTCCATAAATTGATCACCGTCGGGACAATCGAAGAAAAAATCGACGAGATGCTCGAACAAAAACAAGCGCTCGCCGACATCATCACCGAAGGCGAGGCATGGATCACCGAACTGTCCGATGACGAACTGCGCGACTTGCTCGCCTTATCGGCCGCAGCGAAAGGAGGCGCTTGAGCATGGCGGAAGAAAAACGAAAGCGCAAGAAAAAAACGGCGGAAAACCCGTGGGAAAAGCTGCTGAAGCGGATGGAAGAAAAGTTGAAAGAGCGAGAAAAGCGGCAAAAGCAACCTTGACACTCCACACGGCTAAAGCCGTGGGATTCTTGGGTCGTTCGCGTCCTCATCCATTTCTGGTTCGGACAACGCCCAAATTCAGGGGTGTGTCATCACCCCGTCCCATCGGGTTAGAGTGTACCCCGATGGGCGGCGCACCTGTGACCAGTGCGCTAGGTTCGACGGCAAAGCCCGAAATCGCTTTGGCGATGTTGATGGCGCCATTCAAGTCGGCGTGGAGAGTGTATCCACACCTTTGGCATCGGAAGCGGATGCCGTTTCGGTTCGCTTTCTCTCGATGACCACATTTACACGTTTGGCTCGTGTAGGTTGGATTCACCCACTCCACCCGAATGCCCGCCATTTCCGCTTTATAGGCGATCATCGTTTGCAATTGATGGAACGCCCAAGCATGAAGGCTTCGCCCCGCTTCTTTGGCCGATTTTGCCCGTTTCCGAATCCCCGTCAACTCTTCCATCCGAATCACGCCAACACCGTTAGCGAGGGCAAAATTTACGATTTGACGGCTGATTTTGTGATTTTGATCCTTCATCCAGCGGGACTCTTTACGGCCGATTTTGCGAATCATATGAAGCTTCTTGGCTTGGCCCAGCCTTCGCCGCAAAGCTAAAGAGCGTGGGCTTTCTCGTTCGCGAATCTGTAAAGGGACATCACCCGGGCGATGAACATCCTGTTGGACACAAAAAAACTCCATAAGCACGTATTGCTCTTGGTCCAGCCATGAAAAGGGCCAGTCCAGACGCACGTGTGTTCATCGAAACATCTCATGGGCAACGTTTTGCCCTTCACCCGGGCATGAACATGAATCATCAAGGCACGCGCATTTTCACGGAAAGGTTCATGGGCAGCACGCTTTGTCCTCCACCCGGGGATGAAAATCACGCGCCAGTCCTGCATTTTCACGAAAACAGCGCGGGATTGATCCCACGCTGTTCGCTTTCAAGCCATCCTCTCAGCGCCTTGTCAACGAAACAATTCGGGCATGTCGATTGCAAGCCCCGGAAAATACACAGACCATCAAGAGAAGGTCTATCGCGCCGATCCTTTCGCTAAACGGAAGCGTACATTCGGTCGAGCTCTTGCGCTTCGTATTTCGCAAACGGGTCGATGAGCGAAATTTTTTGCGCCTCGGCGTCGCCGACGCCGGCGTACAGCTCAGCCGTGCCGTCGCCTTTGCGGATGAGTCCGCCGCTAAAGACAACGTTCGCCAAATCCGGCCGTTTCGCCGGACCATCCAAAAAGTGGGAGCGAAGCGCAAGCAATTGCAGCTCTGAACGCTCCATCGTCTCCGGGTTCAACACGAACACCATCGGGTAGTAATGGCGGTTGCCGTGCTCGTCAAAGCAAGCGATATGGCCAAGCGCCCCCACAAGCCCGTTCGCCAGCAAATGCGCCTCATTCACGCCGCCCCATTCTTCATCCATAAATTGGGCGTCCAAAATCGGCGCGGCCTCAATCACGTCCGGCGTCAACTCATCGAGCGAGAAAATGCGGGTGAACCCGATTTTCCCGCGTCCGCCTTTTTCCCCTTGCGGCCGGGTGAACACGCCGATCGAGCCATCTTTCAGCTCGACAAGGCGAATGTCCTTCATTCCGTCCGGCCCTTCGGCGAACTTTTTCAAACTGCGAATATTGCGGCCGCGGTAAAAGACCGTCCGCCAGCTCAGCTCGCCGTCAAACACCGGATGCGGAAACGTCTCCACGCCGCCGAACACCAACTGACCGTGAATGCGCGCCACAAACGGATCCTGCAAGGCGAACACCGGCGCCCCGTCACGAGGAACCCAGACGCCGTCGCGCTCGACGAAAAAGTACACTTCCGATTGCTCGCTGTCGCGCGCCTCGACGCGCCCAGCGATCACCCATTCTCCTTCATCCACAAACGGTGCAGAAATATTGTAAACGTCCCGGTCCCCGACACCCGCAAAGCGAAGCTTTTCCGGCTCAAACGGCTGCGGGGCCGAACGAAATTCGTCTACTAACACTTGACATGTCTTTAATGTTGGCAATGAGAATAACATGATTCATCCCTCCGGATGGCGCCAAAAACGCCCACATTGGCATTTTTGGCTGTTTTTCCTGATCGCGGTTCGAACAGGAAACGTTCTCCAACTTCCTTTCATGCCAGTCTAATCAATCGGACATGGATGGCTGCGCCACCTCCTAGGCTAGGCAAGGAAGTCAATGAAACTGGTTTGTGTGTTATATTATAATATGATATGAAGGATTGTGAAACACGTTATTCTTTGCCAAAAAAAGAAGGGCCAATCGTCTGTCAAGGCCCTTTTTTTCTTATTTTTATTTAATATGAATCAACCATTTGGATAAATGACTCGTCGATATCAACGACCACAAATTCCACATCCTCAACCGGCGCGAGCACCTCGCGAAATAACCTAGCCACTCTCGCTTTGTCAAGCCGGCCGACTCCGGTTCCCAAGGCCGGCAACGCCACCTTCTTGATTCCGTTCTCCCGACAGTGCGCGACAAGCCGCTCGAGACACGCCCGAACGATGTCATACGACGTCGCCCCTGCAGGCTGCTTCATCGTCACTAAGTGAAGGACCCCGCGAAACGGCAGCGAGCCTGCTCCTGTCACGTACAAATCGCCGGGCTTAGGGTCTTGCGCTTGACAGACGCGGATCGCTTCCTCCTCGATCACACGTCCCCCCGCCCGACGGATCGCCGCCGCCACGCCGCCGCCCATCGGCCCGATGCCGTTGGCGGCATTGCAAATGTACTCGACTCCTTCCACTTTGGTCAGATCGCCGACCATGGCACGAATCATCCGAACCCCTCCTTAGCCATGTTTATTCCCCCGCTTCCTCCGCCTCCATAAGCTCATCCAGAACACGGTTGATGGCAGACGATGCTTCATCGATGGCTTCCACTTGTATGAACTGCAATTCATCATCGATAATGCTTCGATAGCAGAATCTCCTTTTTGTCTTCATCCCTAAAAAACGACAAGCTGTCATGCAAAACATGAAATGCGACCGACTGATGGTTGAATTAGCTGCTCTTCGATCCCTTCGCCTCGGCCACCACCCGCTCCAAAAACGAAAGCAAATCGGCGCGCAGCTCCTCGTTTTGCAAGGCAAATTCAATCGTCGTTTCGATAAAGCCGAGCTTCTCGCCGACATCGTACCGTTTTCCTTCAAACTCGTAGGCAAAGACGCGCTGAATTTCATTCAGCCGCCCGATCGCATCGGTGAGCTGAATCTCCCCGCCTGCGCCGACTTCCTGCTTCTCCAAAAACAAGAAAATTTCCGGCGTCAACACGTACCGCCCGACGATCGCGAGGTTCGACGGCGCTGTGCCCGGAGCGGGTTTTTCGACAAAGCGGCGCACTTGGTAGCGCCGTCCCTTCTGCTCGAGCGGGTCGATGATCCCGTAACGGTGCGTCTCTTCCTCCGGCACGCGCTTGACGCCGATCACCGAGCTGAACGTTTGTTCGTATTGCTCAATGAGCTGTTTTAAACAAGGTTTTTCCGCTTGGACGATATCATCGCCCAACAACACCGCAAACGGCTCGTCTCCGATGAAATTGCGCGCGCACCAAACAGCATGCCCCAGCCCTTTTGGCTCTTTTTGGCGAATGTAGTGGATGTCCACTTTTGATGGCTCTTTTACTTTCTCAAGCAAGTCCAATTTTCCTTTTTGCTTCAGCAGCTGCTCGAGCTCAAACGCATAGTCAAAATGGTCTTCAATCGCCCGCTTCCCTTTCCCGGTGACGATGATGATGTCCTCAATGCCTGATGCCATCGCCTCTTCAACAATATATTGAATCGTCGGCTTATCGACAATCGGAAGCATCTCCTTCGGCATGGCCTTTGTCGCCGGCAAAAACCGCGTCCCAAGGCCCGCTGCCGGAATGATCGCTTTGCGCACTTTTTTCATGATTCCGTCCCCCTCTTCTAGCCGATAATGACTCGTTCTTTCGGGTAATGGTAGCTATCTTTCACCGCTCGGCCGCGGACAAGCCATAAAAACGAAATGATGCCGACCCGGCCGATGAACATGACGATCACCAACACCAACTTGCCAAACGGGCTGAGCTCAGAGGTAATGCCGAGCGACAGCCCGGTCGTCCCAAACGCTGAACATACTTCAAACAAAAGCATAACGACAGGAAGCGACGATTCCGAGACGGAAAGCGCAAAAACCGCCGCAAAACAAAGGAACAGCGCACCGATAAAGACAACAAACGATTTTAAAATATCTTCCTCATGAATTTCACGCCCGAACACTTTGACCGCTGAGCGCCCTTTCGCATAATGCCAAACCGTTAACAAAATCACCGCCAACGTCGTCGTCCGGATGCCCCCGCCAACGCTGCTCGGGGAAGCACCGATAAACATCATCGCGCTCAAAAGCAATAACGTCGGGTCGGAAAACTCGTTCATATCCATCGTCGCCAGCCCGCCGCTGCGCGATGACACCGACTGAAACAAGGCGTAAAAGAGCGACCGGTGCCACGGCTTTCCAGCGAAAAAATGGCTCCATTCAAGCGCATAAATCGCCACCGTGCCAAAGAAGACGAGGGCAAAAAACGTCACCGTCGTCAACTTCGTAAACAGCGAAAACCGGTAGCGCCCTCGGTCGCGCGCAAACAAAAACTCCTTCACCTCAATGAGCACAGGAAAGCCAATCGCGCCTAGAATGATCAGAATGATATGGATGACTTGCACGAAATAATCACCGGCGAACGGAATCAGCGACTGGCCGGTAATATCAAATCCAGCGTTCGTCGTGGCACTGACCGACGCAAACACCGCCTGCAAAAGCGCCTCCGGCCACGTCGGAAAATAACGCAAAAAATACACGCCCAAAATCAGCGCACCGACCGCTTCAATGGCCAAAATCAAGAAAAAGATGTCCCGCGTGAGCTTCACGAGCCCTGAGAGCGCAAGACGGTTTTGATCGGTCATGATCAGCTGCCGCTCACGAAACCCGATTTTTTTGCCAACTAACAGCCAAATGAACGTACTAAGCATCATTAACCCTACGCCGCCCACCTGCATCATCACAATCAACAAAACAATCCCAAACGTATTAAACGTCTCCGGAATCGACACAACCGTCAACCCGGTCACACTAATGGCGCTCGCCGCCGTAAACAGCGCATCAATCCAGTGAAGCTCCACTCCCGGCTGATGCACAATCGGCAGCCATAACAGCACCGTCGACACCGCGACGGCCGCCAAATAAAACAGAATGATCAACTGAATCGTCGACAACTTCAACCATAATGAACGTTTGATTGTCATGCCGTCACCACCATTGCCCCGACCAGCGCGCGGGCAGCTTCCGTACGCCGAGTTCACATCGTAATGGATTGTCCCGATCAATCGACGTTTTTTCCATTATATCAAATCCCTTTGCCAAGAAAGAAACAAAAGGAAGAACTTTCGACAGAAAAGCGCCTAGGGAGCCACAAGCCAAAAAAAGAAACGCCCGACGCATCAGGCGTTTCCCGTTTACAAGTTCATTCCTTGACAAGCGAATCCAAAATCTCGCTAAGCTTCAGCTCGACGCACGCCATCGACGTATCCGCGGCACCATAATACATTTTTACGATATCGCCATCGACAATCGCCCCGCATGAAAACACGACGCGGCCGAAAAAGCCGTTCACCTCATAATCCGCTTCCGGCTCGACAAGCGGCTGCTCCGAGCGGGCGAGAACTTTGGATGGGTCGTTCAAATCGAGCAGCACCGCCCCCATGCAATAGCGGTGGTCATCCGACGCGCCGTGGTACAACTCAAGCCAGCCGCGCTCCGTTTTGATCGGCACCGCTCCGCCGCCGATGCGGGCGCTGTCCCACTTCCCTTCGCGCAGACCGAACAAAAAGCGATGATTCCCCCAATGAAGCAGATTCTCCGACTCCGCGATCCACACCTCGGGGCGGCCGTTGCTTCTCGGCACCGGGCGATGAAGAGCGTAATACTTGCCGTTGATCTTCTCCGGAAAAATGAGCACATCTTTGTTTTCCGGCGCGAAAATCATGCCGTGGTGCGTCACCGTCTGAAAGTCTTTTGTCGACACCATCACCTCGCCGACTCCTTTTGGCGACACGGCGCTGAAATAAATGTAATACGTGCCGTCAATGCATGTAATGCGCGGGTCTTCAATACCGAATGTCTCGAGCTCATTCGATGGATAGACGAACGGGCGGTCGTCGATCACAAACCGCCGCCCGTCCCGACTGCGGGCGAGGCGCAAATACGAAAGCGACGTCAAATAGACGAACCGCTCCGCCCCCGCCTCTTTAATAACGCGCGGGTCGGAAAAATCGTAGCGCGGATCGTCTTTGCGAAATTCGTAAACCTCGACCTTCCCCGTCTTTGGATTCCATACCGGCGCTTTCACGATGTTCGGGTCATCCGACACGGGACGCTCCGCCACCCGAAGAAGCAGCAACACTTCCCCTTGAAATTTCGCCACCCCAGCGTTAAACGCCCCGATCACTTCAAACCCGTCGTGGTGCGGCGGCACATCGTTCGGCGTAATGAGCGGGTTCTCTTCATAGCGGTAAAGGTGCATCGTCACCCCTGCCTTTCGTATTTCGTAAATGGATCCACGATCGTGAGTTTTTGCGCTTCTGCGTCACTTGTTCCAGCGTAAAAATCGGCCGTGCCGTCCCCGTTGCGAATCAGTCTGCCGCTAAACACGACATCCGCTCGGTGAAAATGCCAAACATCAAACCGACCGCCAAAATCGTCACGGTATAAAACAAAGGGTACAGCATCGGAATCGTCACGTGCCAAACCCGCTTCCAGCCAATCGCGCCGTCCATTTCCGCCGCTTCATACACTTCTTTCGTGCAGCTTTGACAACGGGCAGCTGTCGCAAATCGCGACGCCGAAAATCACGACCGTCGACATCGACCTGAAGCGCTACGGCAAACGAGCGGTGGAATTGTTGCGATGGCGGTGGGACAACCCGAACGAACCTTTTCAGGAAGTGCTATTGTCTACGAAACTGATCAAACGGGAATCCACAGCAGCAAAACCAACGCGCTAGGGCGGGGCTGGCCTTTTGCCCCACCTGTTTGATTTCCATTCACTTGAAGCCGCTTTGTTTCATTTCCTCAATCTCCGTCACAGGCAATCCGGTCAGTTCGTGAATCGTCTGCGCATCAAACCCTTTCATCAACATCCGTTTCGCAATGTGCCGTTTTTCTTGTTCCGCTCCCTCTTTGCGCCCTTCCTCCCGTCCTTCCTTTCGGCCTTGAATTTTTCCCTTTTGCTCGTACGAAATGATCAATTCCAGCACGCGTTCTTTTTCTTTCGTCTCCATTTGTTCCACCTCGCTTCGAAGCTGTTGTTCTTCTTCATCGGACAGCTTCACATACGTTTCAAAAAAGCCCATCAACAAACGCTGTCTTGCCTCGTCTAGCTCAAGACGCACCAACATGCGCAAAAATTGCTTTTTCAGTTCCACTCGTTCACTTTCAGTATACCCCATTTTGCTAAGCAGCGCAGCCGCCACCGGGTTGTCGGTGCGGATGAATTGGCGCCAGTTTTGCTTGCGCAACTCCACATGGAAAAAGCGAAAGTCAAGCACATCGCCAAACGGAAAGGAGAGCGTGAACAAAGAGGGTTCATCTCGGATGGCATCATAGCTGAAGACGGCAATCGGAATGATCGGAGTGCGGTATTTTTCAAACAAGCGTCTGAAGTAAAGAAACATTCTTTCTGGAAATGACGATTGAACGTACGCTTGGTTTTCTACGTGAACAATGATCAATCCGTCTTTTCCTTTGAACTTCGTCTCGACGAGCAGGTCAACGCGGTACTTCTCCCCAGCCGTTACGTCCGTAAACAGCTCTTCGGACAAAAACGACAAATGGTTGAAATCAATATGCTCGTGCATATCCGGAAAGAAGAGAAGCACAAATTCCTCAAAAAACGTCTGCAACAACTCCTTGAACAACCGGTCGTGATCGATCGCCATACATTCACCTCACACGAATACGTTTCGTATTCTCTTTTTCGACATCATCAAGCAAAATCCTGCCGATGGCACAAAAATGGCTGTCCCTTTTCAAGAAGAGACAGCCAAGACGCCGACCGCAATGTGAAGCCCCCTCCATTCCTGGATATGAATGTTTCGCCACTTGCACGCAAGGCCTAGAAGTGGGGGATTCCAAGGCGGCTACATCCCCGCCTTCCTTCCCCCAGCCGCCACTTTCGCCCGGCGGAAACGGGCGATCACGTTATCCATCCCCCCGCTGCCGAACAACACGCCCGCGACGATGAAAAGAAAACCAGCCAGCTGCATCGGCGAAATCGGCTCGCCCAGCAGCCAATGCGCCCCAAGAAGTGAAAAAAACGGATTGAGATTGATGAACACCGCCGACTCAGCGGGACCAAGATGTTGAACAGCCTGGTTATAAAACATATGGCCAAGCGCCGTCGCGACGACCGCCGAAGCAAGGAAAATCATCCAAAGCGGAAGCGTTCCTTCTTTCAAACTCGATAGGCCGCTCGGCTCGAGCACGAGGCTTAAGACAAACAGCCAAAGCGACCCGAAGACAAGCATCCACCCAGTCATCAACCGCGCCTCGACCGTCGCTTTTTTGATCATAATAAAGCTGATCCCTTGCGCCAAAACAGCCAAAAAGACGTACACATCCCCAATGGACAAATGGCCAAGGCCCCCGTCGCCGCTCGCCACAACAAACACGACGCCAAAAAACCCAAGCGCAATGCCAAGCAGCCGAAACAACGTCGGCCGCTGGCCTAAAAACACGATCGCCAACAGCGCCGTCACAAGCGGCACAAGCCCTAACACAAGACCCGCATTCACCGCTGTCGTCCTCGCAATTCCTAACGCTAAAAAGAAGTGATGGGCCACGACGCTGAACAAGGCGGCCACGCCAATCTGTTTCGCCTCCTTCCAACTGACTCGTTCCAGCTTGCCGAACCCCCATAAAAACAAAAGCACGACCAACCCGGCCGTTAGAATGCGCAGCGCTGTCAACGCGACGGGTGAAAAATGCTCCACCAAAACTTTCAACGCCGTCACATTCAGCCCCCAGGCAACCATGATCCCGACAAGCAACACATAAATGAATGATCTCTTCATCCCTCTCTCCCTCTCCTGCACGTTCGGTTTTTCTCAACATGGAAAAGGAAAAACGGAGCCGATGGACGCTCCGCTTTCCCACCCGTTTCCACATAGAACGAATGAATTCAATTCCGCTGCAATGGCTTCTACCCTCTATTTTACTACACCACAGCGGATTTTTTGACTCAAAAGCACCGTCATCTCAAGCCCGCAGCATGTTCTTCCTTTCTCCGCCCATATCGGCCGTCCATTGTGCATATCGTATAACAGAGAGGAGAGAAGACCCCATGTTTCCACGCTACCGTCAAAAAACGATCCGAGCCAGGACGGGGGTGGCGGTTCTCACTGCCGCCGCCGTGTTGGTGGCGATTTTGACCCTGTTTCTTTCGAACGAACAAAATGAGGCGAAGGAAATCGTGGACAAGTTTTACCGCTATGAACAGGCAGGGGATTTTGGCAGCTCTTGGGGGCTGTTTCACCCGCTCATGAAAAAGAAATTCCCAAAAGACGTCTACATCCAGCGCCGTGCCCACGTCTTTATGCAAGACTTCGGCGTCGAGACGTTTGACTACCGCATCGATGAGGTGGAAAACCTGTCGTCATGGTCGATGTCTGATGAGAACAAACCGCTTCACGACGTGTATCGCGTCCGCGTCATTCAGACGTTCCATAGCGCTTTTGGCGTGTTCGAAATCCATCAAGACGTCTTCGTCGCCAAAGAAAAAGGGGAAAAGAACATTTTGTTCCCTTACCGCCCGTAACCCCAACATCGACGCGGCCCCGATATCGACCGGGCGCCGCTTTCACCGCTCCTTCCATTCCTCAGTGATCTCAAGCGTCCGATTCATGCCGACATTGTATATCAACAGCTTAAGCAAGTTTTCCCGCTCCTCTTTCGTAAAAAAGAGATCGCCGTCAATGATCTCAAGCGGGACAGGGGAGAGCTCGGCATACAGCTCATCATCAACCTTCTGTCCTTCCGGTTTTAGGACAAACGTTCTCATTCGCGCCATCCTCCTTTTCCCCTACACGTTTTGACAAGAAACACCCGTTAGGCAACGCTCCCTGTCAAGTATAGACTAACGCACAGCGCGTTCATACGGCATGGCGGCCGCATGCCATGCGCATGAGACTCTCTTCCCATTTGAGCAACCTTATTCGAATCTTCTCATACACTAATGTATCATCAATCGGAGCTATTTTCTCCATCCAGCGAAAAAAAGGAGCGAAATGCCATGTACAAACATATCGTCAAACACGGGGAAACGATCGCCTCCATCGCCCGCGACTACCGCACATCTGTTGAGGCGCTCCTTCGCGCCAATGGTTTGACCGCCGCGTCCGTCATCTTTCCCGGGCAAGCGATCATCATCCCCCACCTCCCGGCGAAAGGCTCGATTCCGTATACGATCCATGTATCGATCAGCCGCCGCCAGCTGACGTTAAAACACCGGGGACGAACGATCCGCACCTACCCCGTCGGCGTCGGCAAAATGGTCACCGCCACGCCTGTCGGCGATTTTGTCATCGTCAACCGCCAGCCGAACCCGGGCGGTCCGTTCGGCGCCATGTGGCTCAGCTTATCCAAAATCCATTATGGCATTCACGGCACGAACGACCCGTCCTCGATCGGCAAATACGTATCCAAAGGCTGCATCCGCATGCACAACAAAGACGTGCTCGAGCTCGCCTCCATCGTCCCGAACGGAACGGAGGTGTTCATCCGGCCGTGAGGGCAAAACAGCGCCATTCATCCATCTGTTCCGGGTCGCAACCCGTTTGATTTTTCAGGAAGATGTCATTCACTCCCATCGAACGAACACCGTGTTTCCGCTCACGATGGCAGCTGACAACCGGTCGGGCAAGTAGTATAATTGAGATAAAAAGCGAATAGAGTGGAGACGATGCCGGGCGGGATCTCGCATCACGCCAAAGACATTTTGTTCAAATCACTCAGCGCATTGTACCAAAACCAAGCCCTCGATGTATACGGACTTCACGGACTCCCGCGGATCAAAGCACTGCTGCCAACCGAATTTCCGTCTGTTCGGGCGGACGAACGGCGCGCCGACACCGTGTTTCTTCTCGAAGACGATTCCATTTTGCTTCTGGAATACGAAAGCAACGAACGATTTCTCGACAACCATTTGAAGTATCTCGATTATGCCTGTCGGCTCCTCCACACATACTATCAACAGGAAAAACGAATCCGCCCGATTCGCATCGTTGTGATCTACACAAGCGATGTCACGAGCGCCCGCGAACAGCTTGACGCCGGCGACGTGCTTCTTTCATCCAAAGCGGTGCTGCTTGGCGAATTCAACGGCGATGCCATTTTCCATGCCATTGAAGAAAAAGTCCACAACGGCGAACCGCCCACTCCGGAAGAAACGATGAAACTCATCCTCGTTCCGCTCATGCACACCCGCTTCGACCGGCAAACGATGATCGAAAAAACGATCGAACTGGCGAAAACGATCGACGACGAACCGAAACAGCTGCACATCATCGCCGGCGTCCTGACCGCCACAGACAAATTCATCGACCGGTCATACGCCGAAAAAGTAAAGGAGTGGATCAAAATGAACAAAGTGTTTCGCCTGTTAGTCGAAGAACTTGAACAAGAAAGAGAAGAAATGTTGAAGTAAAGTGATGCAGGAAAAAGAACGAGCTGTGCAACAAGCTCTGCAAGAAAAGGAGCAGGCGATCAAGCAAACGGAAAAAACGGAAGGCCATCGAAATCGCCAAAAATTTGCTTGACGTCCTCCCCATTCACGAAATCGCCAAACGGACCGGCCTGACCGTCGCCGAAGTCGCCGATCTTGCAAAGGAAATGGACAAATAGGCAGCACAAAAGAGCCGCAACCGCGCGGCTCTTTTCATCTTCCCTTTGCTGCTTGGCAAGATCTCAATTTCTTTTGTTTCCTTTTTTTCTTTTGTTTCTCCAGCCAAAATAGTATAATGGATATAAACATCAAGGAGGGAAAGAAAAATGAGTACTTTGTCCCGCAAAACAGAAACCCGAAAGACAGCCCCCCCACCTCTTCACGAAACTGTACTAAGCGACAACGTTCGACGTTATGTAGAATTGGTCCAACAGTCGCTTGAACTTGAGAAGCGAAAAAAAGAAATCTATTCCAACCTAAGCGACCAGGAAAAACAGAGCGTACGGCATATTCTTACCGAAATGGCGGAACAAACAATTCCAGATGATCTCCATGTCCGCGATGTGGCTCTTCTGCTTGATGTCACGCCGCAAATGGTGCGTCGTTATTGCGCAGAAGGAAAAATCGAGGCTTACCAACGGCTTGGAGACAGTGGAAAATGGATCATCCCGGCCGCACAGTTTTTTCACCACCCAAACTGGCCTTCATTTCTCCAAATGAGAGAACAGCTGAAAAGCCAGTCGATTCGTATCGCGGAAAAAATGGAAAAAGAGTTTGGAGAATAGGAGAAAGTTCTTCATGAGCGGAAACGGCACGGAAACAAAAGCATATTTGCTGGATACAAACGTATTCCGATACAAGTCAAGCCCATCTGCCCACACGAACCACAAAAAAGCCGCCAAGCGTTTTTGGAAAGATGTTTTGCAGGAAGTTCGCCATGAAGAGGCTGTGCTCTATATCCCTAAAGAAGTCATCCGAGAGCTTGAATTGCAATCCTACACACTTGGCGAAAAGGAAAGGCAACGGATCTCGGAATTGTTGGAAAATATAACGATAACGATTCCCGATTGGACAACTCCCGATATGGAACATCAAGTAAGGAAAATGGCGGCTTATATTCGCTCTGAATACCAGAGGAAAATCAATGCCATGAGAGACATGGAATACGGCAGCGTGTCTGATGCCCGTATCCTGCTAACCGCTTGGCAATACGACTGCATTCTCGTCACAGCCAATATAAAAGATTTTGCGCTTTATCCTCTTCTGTTTCCTCAACACGAACATAGACTGCTTAATCTTTTATCAAATGATTATGTCACCATTTCCCCGAGCATATATGACACCATTCATCATGACCCAATATTCACGGGCATGCTCCAAGAATTGAATGACTTCATCAACAGATGATTTAGACCGCATCGTCTTCCTAAAAGCACAACAAAGTCATTTCTCTATTTTGCCGGTCGCCAATGGCAAACCGCAGAGCCGATCAAAACGAAACAAGCATTCCTTGTTATCACTTCCTCCCAGAATGATGTTCCTGATGCCGGAAACAACAAAGCGAACCGGGCTGACCGTCGCCGAAGTCGCCGACCTTGCAAAGGAAATGGACAAATAGGCAGCACAAAAGAGCCGCAACCGCGCGGCTCTTATCACTGGTCTTTTCCCTATGGCTCTTGGCGTGTGGAACAAGCAACAGTCGGACTTTTCCCTTGGCCTTTGGCCGCCAAAGCGAGCGCACGTCCCAGTGTGTCAACCCCTCTACTCGCCGCTTGCCAATCGCTGACGGGCTTCATCCGTTAACAACAAATACGGACGGCGTTTCCCCTCCTCCTGGCGCATCACTTTCTCCGTCCACGGGTGAAGCAAAAACAGCCCTAACTTTAGACGGGATTCTGGGTCCACCATTTTTTGCCGCACGCCATCTTCATGGGCGATGAGTTTTTCAATCACGTTGAGCATCGCCTTCTTGCTTAGAAACACTTCCTTTTCCTTCGAACTCAAGCGCACGGTAATCCCCTCATCGGAAAACGAGACGACGCGAAACGCTTCCTTCCCTTTGAACGTCGATACGATTTTTCCTTCGTACAGTTCAACCAACAACGATTTCCACATGTTCTCGACAAACGTTTGTCGATCCATCCGTTTCACCCCCTATCCTTCTTTATCCCTCATTCCATTCGCCCCATCCGCACCGCTCGAACTGAACGAACGCCGAACATCCGCCAATTGCAACGCCAGTTTTTCCAATTCATCAGCGCAACCGATCGCTTCCACAAACCGCTTCGGCAGCTGGCTGTATCCGATTTCCAGCCCTTTCAGTCCTCCCGCAATGGCTGCAATCGTATCGCTGTCTCCACCCATATTCGCCGCCGAAATGACGACATCTTCGAACGAGTCACAACGGAGCAGCCAATGCAGCACCCACCCCATCGTATGGACGACATACCCGTCAGGAGGGTAGACAGGCGTCACCATAAGCAGCGGCTCATAACGGGTATGCTCCACTTCTTTCCGAATCGCCTTGGCGAGCGGCTCTCCTTGAAGCACCCGAAAGGCGACCCATGTCCGTCGATGTAGATGTCCGTTGTTTAATTTCGACCTTTTTCCTCAGAACCCTTTTCCTTCCATAAAATTTTTAAGAACGAAGACCCAGGACATAGGGACTTCCCAGCATTTCGGTGTTGACTAGTTCACAGATTTTTTCCCATAAATAAACCGCTCTATCATCAGGACGGACTTCCCGTTGGCATATGGTTCGTTATACGATGTTCGTTTCCATAGATTCGCCAATCCCTAACATTTATGCGCCATCGTTCGCCCGCCTTTGCCGTTTGACTGCCCGACTGCTCCCCATCTGATCCAAAATCCCCAGACAGGACTTTGCATTCCTATGCCTCCCAACATACAAGTTAGGCAAGACCCCTCCGCAGATACGCGGCAAACGACAATCAGCAACGCATGCTTGGGCCTCTCCCCCCATAGCCATCAAGTTAAGAAAACAGGAATAAATGACAGAAGGAAGGACAATGGAAACAGAAGGCGAAACGAAAAGGGGCCGCGTACGTGACGCGACGCCCCCACTCAATATATGTATATATCACCAATATTCCAGCGATTGATACCTCTTTGCACGACATTCATACGCTGTATTCTCTTCGCTGGCAAATTGAATTGGTATTTAAGACATGGAAATCCCTCTTTTTTACTTTAAAAAGAGGGCTCGGACTCCTTATAATAAGAGTTTTCTAACTCCTTCTCTCCTCTTTTTCCTACGTTTTTAAAAACCTTTAATGGATTTCAAGGCAAGTCCACACGGTAATTTCGAATCATAGTGCACAGGCGCGCAAGAAAAAAGAAGAGCGCACCGCCTTCGCGGAAACGCTCTTCCGATAATCTTCATAGGGAAATCAGACGTTTGTCATTTTAAGTTGCCCGGAACGGATTTAGAAAGTCTTCCCGAGTTGGACGCCGCAACTGGCGATACCGCTGGACGTAAAATGCGCATATCGTTTCACCTCCTCCTTTGCCATCCCGTTAAGCACTCAAACCGCCTAACAGCGCGGCATCATCGCACCGACGTTACTTTGATTTCGATTGCTGCGCATGAATCAAGCGCAGTACCTGTTTAATTTTTCGTTTTTCATAAGGACAAGGACGCTCTCCTTTACGTATGCGATACAACGGACAATGATTCCCTTGGCATGCCGGGCGGAAAAAACAGGCTTGGCACATTTCGTCTTGTTCTTCTCCCGACGTGACCCATAAGGCCAATTTATCAAAATCAATATCCATCGTTCCATCGGCATGAAGCCATCCGACATGGTTATATTCCTCGCCAAGGAAACACGTACATTTATACACTCGACCGTTGGCCCCAATGACGAACGAATGCGGCTTGGCCGCGTAACAAACCGCCCCGGAAGGCATAAGCATCGACTCAATAATCGAGCTCATATGCAACCCTTTGTTGATCCCTAATTCCGTAAACTCCCATATTTTCGTTTCCGCGGTACGATGGTCGCAGATCGGCAGCCCTTCATCGTTCGCTCCGCCCCATCTTCCAACAGGACGACAAAAAATTTGAAAGCGCGAGTCTCCGGCAAAATAACGGGCCAACTCCTCTAAAAACGCTGGAACGTGGGAAAGATTGTCTTCATCAAAATTAATACGAATGTAAATTTCAAACGAATCATCTAACGTCTGGATATCGAGCAAATGGTTGACGATCGTCTCGTACGTCGGCCCCCGATTCGCAAGAGCCCGGCGCGAATCATGCACGTCTTTGCTTCCATCCAGCGTCACCATAAAGCGATTCACTTTATATTTCAATAAACGCTGCAATGTTTCTTTGGATAAATAATAGCCGTTCGTGGACATTTCCGCTTGATACGTGACGCCGTGCCGCTTTGTCCATTCGACGATCGCTTCGCTTAACTCTTCGATGATGTCCAGCGCCAGCAACGGTTCACCGCCAAACCAGCTGACCGTAAGATGCTCGAGCCGCGGAATTTTCTTTTCCAAAAAACGTTTTAACCCATTGATCACATCACGGCTCATATTTCCGCGCGAAAAATCTTGATAACAGTATGTACAGCGAAAATTACACGCTTCTGTCGGAAGGACAATCAGATGCATTACATCCGTCCGATGCAGCGTCTGATGCAAAAACCGCGCGCGCTGTTCCTCGTTTACGCTCTCTGCGACGAGAAATCCGCATTCGACAAGCGTTTTTTCAACAGGCAATAAGTCCCGCTCGATGCCGCTTCTCTTTAACGCTTGCATCACCGTTTTTTTCTCTTCCTCCGCTACAACGCCGATCGCCCCTGTATAACTGTTGTAAAGAATGAGCTCACTGTCTTCCGTTTGCGAAATCGCATTAAATCGAGATGGAATCCACTTCATGCTTCTCTACACCCTTTTAACATCATAATAAAAATTTGCCGCTGTCCGCTGTTACATCGGTCACAACACCAACTTTCACACGCAGCGCCGCTAATTATTGTAAAAAAACAAACAGCGAGAAACCCATCTTGTTTTTGAATATTAGGTTGATATTTTCCGAAAAAAATTTGACAAGGAACAAACAAGAGGAAAAGAAATGGAGATGCTTTGGACGAAAGATCTAATGGCAGAATGTCCCAGAGGTAAGATGAATCTCCCATTAGAGGAGCATTCCTGGAATGAAGAAAATCGGGGGAAAGTGTGAACATTGGTTGATTTATGCATAGATGATGGTTTTGCAAGGTACCGTCAAGAATTTTGGGTAATGCGAAGATAGATAAAAATAGATAGCGGACTGATTTTCTCCACACAGGGGACTGAATATTCAGTCTATTGCGCAGACAGAGGAAATCCCCTTGTTCATCGACAAGTGGCAGGCACCCACACAATCCCAAAGGAGAAGAACAATAAAAAACGGAGACCCTGCAAGCTCCGTGTTTTAATACTTTTTCCCTATCGCTTTCGAGCGATGAGCAAGCGCCCCGAATTCATCCAATACACCGCTGCCTAAAACGACGCCGAGCACAATCAAAATAAATCCCATCATTTGGGTAAGGGAAATCGATTCTCCGAGAAATAAATAAGCTCCCAGCAAAGAGAACAAAGGATTTAAATTAATGAAAATCGCCGATTCCACCGCGCCAATATGTTGAATCGCTTTGTTGTAAAACATATGGCCCAGCGCAGTGGCAAATACAGCGGAAGCAAGGAAGATCATCCATAGGGATGGTGTACCGCTTGCCAAGCTCGATAAGCCGTTCGGTTCCATCCACAAACTAATGAAAAATAAAAGCAAAGACCCAAACAACAACATCCAACCTGTCATCACACGCGCATCGACCGTTGCTTTTTTAATCATGATAAAACTGATTCCTTGCGATAATACGGCCAGAAATACATAAAAATCGCCAATGGACACATGGTGAATGCCGCTTTTGCCGTTTAACACGACAAACGCCACGCCGATAAACCCGAGGAAAATCCCAACAAACCGGAACACTGTAAGCCGATTGCCTAAAAAGATGGCCGCCAACACCGATGTCACCAGCGGAATAAGCCCTAAAATCAACCCAGCATTGGACGCTGTCGTTTTTGTTAATCCGAGCGCAAGAAAAAGGTGATGGGCAACGACACTGAACAAAGCAGCTATGCCAATATACATCACTTCCTTCCAAGTTAATTTCCGCAACTGCCCCATGAATAGCAAAATCAGAATCACAACGATCCCTGCAGTAAAAATCCGAAACGACGTTAACGTCACCGGCGAAAAATGTTCAACTAAAATCTTGATGGCAATCACGTTCAATCCCCAAACCATCATAATCAAGACGAGGGAGATATAAACGAACGATTTCGACATGTTTAAACTCCCCTCACGCAAAACATGAAGTCATAAAAAAACTATTTTGGAAAAGTACTGCCCAAAGATGCGGCATGCATTATTCTAGCAACCATCCAACGGAATGACAATCAAAGTGATATTCAACGGATGATAAATTGTTCGTGATCCATTCCTATAATATGTATGTGTTTCTTCACGACATCATGTTTGTTGTTTCCATTATGTAATATGAGTTGCGAATAACATCTGGTGCACCGAAGAGAGAAGCTTTCCCGATCCATCAACGTCACGATGATTGGGGGAACACTTTTTGCATTACCTTTTTTACAGATCAACAATAGCACATATGTTCGTTTGTGCGGAATAAAAAATTGCCGATCCGTCTCCTCCTACACGCTGTTTAGAAGAGAGAGGCTTCTCGAAGAAAATGTTACTTCTTGTTCTCAATAAAGAATTCCAAATGGTGACAGGCATGCAACGATGACATACATTCCTCTCAATACTACTTATGATTATTCCCTTTAAAAATTGGTTTTAACTGATGAACAAGCTCCTGAACCATGTCTTTCGCGGTAATATTGGCGGATAATTCCCCGCGTTGATACGCTTCGATTAATATATGTTTGAAACGCTCGGTTTCTGGTCGCAGAGGCTTTTTCTTCATAACAGAAGTCACCTCCAAATAGGAAAAATAAATGCAGCCTCCCGCTGAAATCATTCAGAGGGAGGCTTTCTATTATTCTGTATTTTGGCTATGCCACTTCCATGCACTTTCGATGATTTGTTCTAACGAATATTCCGCTTTCCAGCCGAGTTCTTCATAAATTTTTTGCGAGGATGCGACAAGGCGAGCCGGATCATCCAGACGGCGGGCGGTGGATTCAATAAAGGCTTTGCGGCCGGTTACTTTTTCACATGTTTCCATCACTTCTTTAACGGAATAGCCTAAGCCGTTGCCAAGGTGGTAAGCGGCGGTTTTCTTTTTGCCTGACAACAATGCTTCCAGTGCTAAAATATGCGCCTTCGCTAAATCGGTAACATGAATATAGTCACGAATGCATGTCCCGTCTGGAGTATCATAGTCCGTACCGAAAACGGAAATTTTGTCGCGCTGGCCTAACAAATGCTGCAAGACAAGCGGAATCAAATGTGTTTCCGGGTTATGGTCTTCACCAATTTCCCCCGACTCGTGCGCCCCAGCCGCATTAACGTAGCGAAGGATAATATAGTGGAATCCATTCCAGAGGCAAAATCGCCGAAAACTAATGGATTTGTTCGTTAATCATATGAAAATTAATATTCACCGGTATAAACTTCTTTATACGCTCAATATCCCGCTTCTTGTAGTCCATAATCACAATGCCAGTAATGACCTCATCCTCTTCAGAAAACCGGATAAACACACCAGGAGCTGCTTCGTCATCGTACGACACTTTTGGTTCGCCCAAATAAATATAAAGAACATCGTGATCATAGTCATAGGAGTATTTAACGTTTTCCTGTAAATTTTGGACGAACATAAATCGCACCTCCTGTCTCTTGGTTTAACCTGCTTTTGGCGATGACGGTAACAACGTCACCATACGCTTCATCTTCATGGTCGACAATAACGACCAACGCCTTTAGCGACTTAAACTTAGGCAATTGCACAAGATCTATATATTTTTGTCTTGTATCATGCTGATCGTCCGGATTATTTGGCAATATAAAACAAGGATCTTGAATGACGCTCTTGACCATATCTTCTTGGCCTATAAACTCTTCCCTTGTATGATCCCCACCAACAATATGATAATTCCACGTTGTGCTTTTAAGCCGCACCTCTCTGCCTAGAGGGTTCTCACATCCGAAAGCATAAAGCGAAACAAGAACACGTTCCTTTGCCTCTTTCACCGACGCATCCGGCAACCCAACAATCACCATCGCCGCAATCCCAGGCACCTCCTGCACCTTCACCTGCACCCGATACCCTTCTAACCCCCTTAACCCAATGCTTAAAATCTTCACCGTCACTCATCCATCCCTCCCAATCACAGAACATTAGTTCTCGCCCATCATTGTAATACCCTCCCATTTATCTTTCAATTACTAATATTTCGACAAATTTCGGGCGGTGACAGGCACCAAACCCAATAAGCAAAGGAGTCTCCATATGGGAAAACTTCTGGATCGATTTTCAAACTATATCGGCCAACTCACCCATGCAGAAAAACACGTTTTGTACTATATCGATGGACATGTGGAACAAGCGAAACAATTATCGCTAACTGCTATGGCGAAAAAAAACAACGTCAGCACCACCACCATCATCCGTATGTGTCATAAACTGGGCTTAGAAGGTTTCTCAGAGTTGAAATATATTCTGAAAACGATCGACGACCAAGCCATTCCGGTTGGAGAAAATACGATTGAACGGTACAAAGCCGATATGAATCAGACACTTGATTCGTTGGAACGAAAACATGCGGAAGAAATTAGCCAGTTGATTTTTGAGGCCAATCGGGTGTTGATTGTGGCAGTTGGTCTATCCAAAATGATCGGGGAATATTTTAGCAAACTTCTCATCCAAGTAAACAAACCGAGCTCGTATGTGTATGAATCACATATTATTGACCTTTTACCCAACATGGTTCAACCAAAAGATATGGTCATTTTCATTTCATCCAGCGGAGAGACAAAAACCATTGTGCAAGCGGCAGAGAAACTTCGCTTTAAAAACATCGAAACGGTAGCGATCACGAACAGCGCCGATAGTACATTAGCCAAGCTTGTACGAAAACATATCAGCGCCTACGTGCAACGTGTCCAGTTTGCAGGTTATGACCTATCTGCCCGTTCGACCCTCGTTGTTCTGATTGACATTTTATTTGAATTTTTCATGAAAAACTATAAAGCATAACCAGCGGTATCGAAACTGCCTTTAAGCCACGTTCACTTCATTCGCTGCAACAATTGATTAACCGCCTTTCCACCTGAATGGAGACTCGTAAAGGACGAGAAACAACTGTTTCTTGCCACACAATGTTCTCAAGAGCCATCGAGAGGAACATCAAATCGTTTTTCCAACTACATCACCATCCTTATTCATGCCATGAAGCACATAAAATGGCCCTTGTCTATTCGACAAGGGCCATTGTCATGATCAAATACTTTTTCGTTCACTTCATTTGGCGCATGGTTGATCGTGTATCTTCTTGAAAAAACGAAATCTTTTCGCATCGCGAGAAAAGGAATGCTTGATACATAGTGACGTCAGCCGGGAAAGAATCTTAAACCATTTCACAGCTTTTTCTCGGATCGCCTACCAAACCGTGGTTCTCTCCCATTCATCATTTCAAATGACCAGGCACTGATTTCGTCAGCCGCCCAGAATGGGACAACGCAACAGGCGATGCGGCAGGACGCAAAATACGCATATTCTCACCTCCCTTTCCCTTCATCTCGTACGAATGACTGCGCATCAATCAGCCGGAGCACTTCTTTGATTTTTCGCTTTTCGTGAGGGCAAGGACGATCCCCTGTTCGCAGGCGGTACAACGGGCAATGATTTCCTTGACACGCCGGCCGGAAAAAGCAAGCTTGGCACTGTTCATCCGTTTCCTCGCCTGACGTTACCCATAGAGCGAGCTTATCCATATCGACATCCATCGTTCCATCGGCATGCAGACGGCCGATACGGTTATATTCCTCGTCAAAGGCGCATGTGCATTTATACACTTGGCCGTCGGCCCCGATGACGAAGGAATGTGGCTTCGCCGCATAACAAACCGCCCCAGAAGGCATCAACATCGACTCCACCATCGAGCTCATCGAAAGTCCTTTCTTGATTCCGTATTCCGTCAACTCCCATATTTTCACCTCTGCCGTCCGATGGTCACAAACCGGCAACCGCTCATCATTCGCCCCGCCCCATCTCCCAACGGGACGGCAAAACAGCTGAAAACGCCGGTCCCCGGCAAAGTAACAAGCCAGCTCGTCTAAAAACAGCGGAATCCGGTCAAGGTTGTCTTCATCAAAATTGACCCGGATGTCCACTTCAAATGATTCGTCAAGCGTCTGAATATCACGCAAATGGCCAAGAATCGTCTCGTACGTCGGTCCCCGATTCGCCAGCACCCGCCGCACATCATGCACGTCTTTACTTCCATCAAGCGTCACCATAAAACGGGTCACTTCACACCGCAACAAACGCCGCATCGTTTCTTTCGACAAACCGTAGCCGTTCGTTGACATGTCCGCTTGATACGCAACGCCATACCGTTTCGTTTGTTCGATGATCACCGTGCTAATCTCTTCAATCACATCGATCGCCAACAGCGGTTCGCCGCCAAACCAGCTGACCGTCAAATGGGTGAGACGCGGAATCGTCTTCGTCAAAAAACGTTTCAACCCGTCAATGACCTCACGCTTCATCTGTCCGCGCAAAAACTCTTGATAACAATAGACACAACGGAAATTACACGCCTCCGTCGGCAAGATCACGAGATGCATCACATCCGTCCGGTGCAACGATTGATGCAAAAACTGCGCCCGTCGCTTCTCATCGACGTTCTCAGCGACAAGAAACCCACACTCCACCAGCGTTTGTTCCACCGGTGACAGTTCGCGGTCAATCCCGGTTCTCTTGAGCGCCTCAAGCACGGCGGCTCTCTCGCCTTCCGCCACCGCGCCAATCGCCCCTGTATAGCTATTGTAGAGAATCAATTCACCTTGCTTCGTTTGCGCCATCGCGTTAAATCGGGACGGAATCCACTTCATGTCTCCAACACCTTTTTGTTTACCATTCTATCAATCCTTGCCGTTTTCCGCTGTTAAATCGGTCACATTGGTACTCCTAGACAACCTCATTCATCAAGCTGCGGCACAGGCTAGACCGGCCATCGCCAAAGCGGCAAAGGCAATGGACAAATAGGCAACACTAAAGAGCCGCACAGTCAGCCGCCCTAGGAGCTATGATCTTCTCGTATTTTAACGATAGCCTATTCTGGGTCATTAACCGTATGCTTGGAATAAAAGAAGTGAAAGAACAAATTTTAACATGGTCAATTCCAACAACTCTTGCATGGGATGTATCCTTAATCACGCTACTAATCGTTAATGCATTTTTTGGATAATATATAACTCACATTTCGCACCCTCTCGACGAAAATCGGGAGGATTTTTTCGTTCCGATGTCGAATGAATCCTTGACACACAAGGAACGTAAAGGAGTTTTTCTCTTATGAACGTTCAAGTCAAAAAGGTCTATCGCAATTCTTATTTACCCGTGGTGCTAGATAAACTTGAGCAAGCATAAAAATAGCCCTTGCTGGCGGATCTCCTGTAGAATGAAAGTGCGACCTGCCATTCGAAAGGAGAATCCCCATGCAAGAGCACTTTCATTTTACTACAGATCGAGCCAAGATTCAAAAGCAATATGCCGCCATTTTCGTTTTTGTTTCTGCTCAACTTTCATGCATTCAGGTGCATCTTCATCGTCGAAATCGCCATTTGGTCAAGCAAGAGGACGCTGTCATCATCGCCATTCATCTTTTAGGAAAGCTGCTCGGTTTTACATCCGAACGGGCATGGCATCGTTTTGTCACGGGAAATTTGTTCACAAACGGCTCGTTTCTCGAACGTTCCCGGTATAACCGCGCTGCCGGGCGCTTGGCTTCGCTATCAAATGGATCCGTCATGAGCTGGCAAAACGCGGTCAACATCATGCCTATGCCGTCGTTGACAGCTTGCCGCTCCCGTTGTGCCATACGGCAAGAATGCATCGCGTCAAACGGTTTCAAGAGATCGCCGACATCGGGTATTGCGCTTCCAAAAAGCAATGGTACTACGGGTTGAAGCTGCACCTTCAAGTGACCGATCAAGGGCTGCCGATGGGATATGTTGTCACTGAAGCGTCTTGTCACGACCGGGTGGCCGCTGAAACCGTCATGACGCAAATTCCACATCCGTATAACTTCGGTGACAAAGGGTATATCAGCCAAACGCTGCGAAAGAAGCTGTACGAAGAGCACCGAGTCGCGTTTTGGACGCCCGTCCGAAACAATCAGCGAATTCGCCAATCGGATGCATGGAAACAATGGATGAAGCGAAAACGTAAAGTGGTGGAAACCGTGTTTTCGATTTTAGTCGATTCGTATCGGATCACCAAGATTCGCGCGAACTCGGTTTCTGGATTTGAAACGGCACTGGATGGTATTTTACTGGCTTACTCACTTGTTGTTCTCGGGCTAGTTGAGCGCTAAAGCTCAACTAGCACCACGGGTGTTTGCTTTTTGATTTCTTATTGTGTACTGCACATCTATTGCAACTGCGTATTCCCTAAAAAAATCATTTTTTTTTGCTGGAGCTAACCCCCACTTTCTATCTCTCCTCCTAAATTATTGATTACAGGAGTCCCTTAAACTTCTCCAAAGTCCTTTTCTTTTTTA
The DNA here is from genome assembly GCF_030369615.1 of Geobacillus stearothermophilus ATCC 12980. Lineage (NCBI taxonomy): Bacteria > Bacillati > Bacillota > Bacilli > Caryophanales > Anoxybacillaceae > Geobacillus > Geobacillus stearothermophilus. The sequence goes on from NZ_CP128494.1 coordinate 2,689,845, forward strand.
AGAATTTGTTCCATAAATTGAATCAAATCTTCTCTTAACTCCTCATTCTGCAACGCAAACTCAATCGTCGTCTTAATAAACCCGATCTTTTCTCCGACGTCATAACGCTTGCCTTCAAATTCGTAGGCAAACACACGCTGAATTTCGTTCAGCTTTTGAATCGCGTCGGTGAGCTGGATTTCGCCGCCGGCGCCGGCTTCTTGTTTTTCAAGGAATAAGAAGATTTCCGGTGTAAGTATGTATCTTCCCATAATGGCTAAGTTCGATGGCGCGGTGCCTGGCGCTGGTTTTTCGACGAATTGGCGGACTTGGTAGCGGCGTCCGTTTTGTTCGCTCGGGTCGATGATGCCGTAGCGGTGTGTTTCGTTGTCAGGTACTTTTTTGACGCCAATCACAGAGCTAAGTGTTTGTTCGTATTGATCGATTAATTGTTTTAAACACGGCGTTTCCGCTTGGACGATGTCGTCACCAAGCAGAACGGCAAACGGTTCGTCGCCGATAAAGTTGCGCGCGCACCAGACGGCGTGGCCGAGCCCTTTCGGTTCTTTTTGACGAATGTAGTGAATGTCGACTTTCGATGGCTCTTTTACTTTTTCGAGTAAGTCGTATTTGCCTTTTTCAATTAAGTTTTGTTCAAGTTCAAACGCGTTGTCGAAATGGTCTTCGATGGCGCGTTTTCCTTTCCCTGTGACGATGATAATATCTTCAATCCCTGATGCGATTGCTTCTTCAACGATGTATTGAATCGTTGGCTTGTCAACAATCGGAAGCATTTCTTTCGGCATCGCTTTCGTTGCTGGCAAAAATCTTGTGCCGAGCCCCGCTGCCGGGATGATTGCTTTGCGTACTTTTTTCATGTGGTACGTAACCCCCTATGTATAGTTGGGCCCCTATGCCCCCGCGCATCGGTGCAACCGCAGCTGCGCCGATGCGCCGATGCATATGGGCATAAAAAACAGCCCCTTTTCGGGACTTAGTTTGGCAGTTTTGATTTCAGATTTAAAATTTCTTTTTCATGATCGATCAGTTTGTCAAACATCACATCGGATCGGCGCTGCAAGTACGAGACGGTGACATCGACGGATTTTCTGATGCTCGTGACATCGTTTAAAATGAGGGCTTGATTGTGTTTGGAAATGCGCAGCTCTTCGAGGATTCGCTCTTGCATCTGCTTCATGCCGGCCATCTCGTGTTCTAGTGTTTGTTGGCCTTGTTGCAGCTGGGTGATGTCTTTTTGGATTTGGGAGACCGTCGTTTCCAATGTCCGTTGGCCTTCTTGGAGCTGAATGACCTCACGCTGCAATGCATTCTGGCCTTCTTGCAACTGGACAATGTCTTTTTGAATTTGGGAAACCGTCGTTTCCAATGTCCGTTGGCCTTCTTGCAGTTGGGCGACATCACGCTGCAACGCCTTCTGCCCTTCTTGAAGCTGGGCAACGTCCTTTTGAATTTGGGAAACCGTGGTTTCTAATGTCTGTTGGCCTTGTTGCAGTTGGGTGACATCCTTCTGAAGTTGTGATACGTCTTGCTGCAGCTGCGATACGTCTTGACGAATGTGCCCGACTGCGCCTTCCAACCGCTCAAGCCTGTCGTGGACTGGTTTCAGTTCTTCTTGCAAGACGGAACGAAGCAATTCTTTCAGCTCTTGGCTCATGGCTTCACCTCCCTGATCTGATTATAGCATGGCCAGTGAAACACATAGAAACAAAGTCAGTTAGATCGGGCATCTAACCCGCCCTCACGCCACACCCTCGACGACGGGCGTCTAAGGTGCCGGGACCGTCATCGTCCCCACCCACGGCATGGCCGAGTGCCTCCGTTGATAACGGTAAGGAGACATCACCGGAAAAAGCGCGAAGCAAGAAAACGGCCTGTCTTTAAGACAAAGAAGCCGCTGCTAGGAATCTCTCGCCGCGCGCCGAATTGTCTTAAAGAAAGAGCCGCTGCTATTGGATGCCGTTCGACATGATCCTGAATCGTTCTACAAGAAACAAGCCATGTTTCGACACCGAACGGACAAAAAAAGAAGTATCTCTTCTACTTTTTTATATCATACTCCCAACTATTTCTAAAAGAGGCCGAGGAACTTTTTCTTTCTCACTCGCTGCGGCTCATCGCGGAATACGGCTTGGCCGCGGATGAGCTGCTCGGCGTTTTCGCGGAAGTAGTGGAGCGCCTCGGTGCCGAATTCTTTGCGGACCGTTTCGTACGCCTCGCGAAGGCGGAACGGCCGCGTTTTCGTGTTATGGACGTCCGAGGCAATGAAGTGGGCCAAGTTCGCTTCGATCAGCTGAAAGGAGAACGTTTTGATGTTCTTGCCGAAATGGCCTGTAACGCTTGATGCCGTCAGCTGGGTCAAGGCGCCGCGTTTGACGAGCTGGTACAGACGCTCTGGATATTCGATGATTTCAACGTTTCGCTCCGGATGGGCGATGATCGGGGTGAACCCTTTTACTTGCGCATCAAAGAGGAGCTGTTCCGCATACTTCGGCACATGATCGGACGGAAATTCGATCAAAATGTATGGCGTATCGGCAAGCGTCATCACCTCGCCGCGAGCCAGGCCGTCAAGCAAGTCGCCGTGGATGCGCACTTCCTGGCCTGGAAGCACGTTCAAGGTAATGCCGCGCCGTTTCAATTCGTCGTTCAACTCAGTTGCCAAGGAAAGGACAGCTGGTCTTGGGTTTTCATACGTCCCATTTTGATGATGGGGAGTGGCAATGATCGTCGTGATTCCTTCCTTGGCCGCAGCCTGCGCCATGGCGATGGCGTTCTCCATCGCAGCCGCTCCGTCGTCAACACCGGGCAAGATATGGCTGTGAATATCGATCATCGTCCACTCCTCCTTTTTTCGCTCTGCTAAACATCTATGTATGGTAACATAGGAAAAACAGTCTATCAATGGGAGGAATTTGTCTAGTGTTGTCGAAACAAAAGGGAGTTCCCATTGGTAATAGGATCCATAAGGAAACGATTGAAAGTTCAGTTGTCTTCACTCGGAAAACGGTCTATAATCGAAATGGCATGCACGAAAATTTCGCAATGGAAAAGGAAGAGTGCGCATGAGAGCAGAACGTCGAAAAAAGAAGAAAACATGGCTCCGCTGGGTGGCGGGATTGCTTGTCGTGTTATTCGCTGGAGCGGGAATATTCGCCTATTCTATTTATCATCATGTGAAACAGACGGCAAACCAAATGCACGAGAACGTCAACTGGGAGTCGGAGAAGCGGAAAGAGGACGTTTCGTTTGAACGGAAAACGCCGATTTCCATTTTGTTGATCGGTGTCGATGAACGCAAAGGGGATCGCGGGCGTGCAGATACGCTGATTGTCATGACGGTGAATCCGAACAAGCAGTCGATTGAGATGGTCAGCGTGCCGCGCGACACGAGAACAGAGATTATCGGGAAAGGGACGGAAGATAAAATCAACCACTCGTACGCCTTCGGCGGGGTGGAGATGACGATGGCGACGGTGGAGCATTTCTTAGATATTCCGATTGACTATTACATTAAAGTCAACATGGAAAGCTTCCGCGACATCGTGAATGCCGTCGGCGGGGTGACGGTGAACAACCCGTTCGCGTTTACGTATGAAGGAACGCATTTCCCGAAAGGCGAGATTACATTGAACGGAGACGAAGCGCTGAAATATTCGCGCATGCGCTACGACGACCCGCGCGGCGATTTCGGGCGCCAGGACCGGCAAAAGCAGATCATTCAAGCGATTATTGAGAAAGGCGCCAGCTTCTCGTCGCTCACAAACTACAGCGATGTGCTCGCGGCGATCGGGAAAAACGTGAAAACGAACTTGACGTTTGAGGAAATGAAAGACATTCAGGCGAATTACAAAGACGCCCGCAAGCACATTAAGCAGCTGCATATTACGGGACAAGAGACGAAAATCAACGGCATTTATTACTTGCTTGTGCCGGAGAGCGAACGGTTGGCGATTTCAAATGAGTTGAAGGAGCATCTGGAGTTGAAGGCAACAGCGGCGAAGTAAATGAGACGCGCACCTTGTAAGGTGCGCGTTTTTATTGGGCGATGAAGCGCTTGGCGAGCGCATTGGCCCACACTTTGGCGCCTTCTGCGGTCGGCAGGTCGGTTTGCGGGTCGACATAGCGGTTCAGTTCTTCGCTTTGATCGTCGGGCCAGGCGGGCCAATGGTTGAGATACGGATAGCCGTTCTCATTGGCGAACGCTTCGAGCCGTTCCACTTGACGCGGATAGTAGGTCGCGTTGTAAATCGGGTTCGGCGGCTGCAAGATCACGACCGCATTCGGGGCGGCGGATTTGAGCTGGTCGATGATCGATTGGATGTGGGCGAGCGTGTCGTCGATCATCACGACGCCGTTGTCGTTTAATAAAAACGGTTCAAGCAAGACAAGATCCGGCTTATCCTTGGCCCAGTCGGCGGCGATACGCTGCCGATCGGCGTCGGCGGTCGTCAAACCGTCGTATTCGTGGACGGTGATGTGAAACTGTAGAGCTGCTGCTCCGATTTCGCTTGGTTGACGAGAATTTGTGTCGATGCCTGATAAATCGGCGTTAATAGAAAATAGCTGACCACACCGCTTACAACGGTCGCTAGCGCGGTGATCAGGACGATGAGCCAAAGCCGTTTGCGCAATGTTTCGAACAGCTCACGCAGGCTGATTGTTTCTTCCACCAGTATTCCCCCTCTCTTGTCTGTCTCCTTCTTGGTTGACGTTCGCGGTACGTACGCCCCCTCTGATGCAAAAGGGAAGGTTGTACAAATGTTTCCTCCGCAAGAACATCCCGATGTTCGACCTCTGTCCCGATCTTTCGAACATGAATCGACATTCCCATTATAGCGAATGAAGCGAAACATATCTAGCCGAAATCGGTACTAATTTTGGCCAAATGAAAAGGCCGCCTCGATCGGCAGCCTTTTTTCGTTATTCGTCTATATTATCTTTGTCGTTAGCGTCTTGCGGGTCTTCAATTGGGTCTTCGCGGTCCGGAACCGTATCGCGCTCATCATCGCCCGGTCCGTTGTTCGTGTCATCTCCCGGCGGGAGTTGATTGTTTTGGTTGTCGTTCAAATCAACATCGCGGTTGTCCGGGATGCCGTCATTGTCTTTGTCGTTGTCGACGTCATCGTCTTGGTTGATGTCATCGGCCGGGTTCACGTCTAGGTCGTTGACATCGTTTTTATTGTTGTTTGGCGGCGGCGGATTGTCTTTGTCGCCATTGCATCCGGACGCTAAAAAGAGGGCGACGATGGCGCTGAACAGTTTGAACAGCAACGCCTTTTTTTTCATGGCACCTTCTCCTTTCTTCGTGTTGTTGTGACCTTATGTAAGACCGGTCCTTGTTTATCTTTCCCAGAAGAGCGCATTTCATGCAAGGGGAATGAAACAAATGCGGAGGTGGCGTTTAGGGGAATGAACATACGCGCCCCGCAAAGGAGCGCGCGTTGGTCAGCCGTTTGTTTTCTCACCAAGGGCGAACATGAGCTCTGTTTCGCAGACGAGTTCGCCGTCGACGGTGGCGGTGCCTTTGCCTTTGCCGATGGCGCCGCGGGCGCGGAGAATTTCGACTTCCAGGCGAATTTGGTCGCCTGGTTTCACTTGCCGCTTAAAGCGGCAGTTGTCGATGCCGGCGAAAAAAGCGAGGCGGCCGCGGTTTTCTTCGCTTTGCAGGAGGACGACGGCGCCGACTTGGGCGAGCGCCTCGACGATCAACACGCCGGGCATGACCGGGTATTCGGGGAAGTGGCCGGCAAAAAACGCTTCGTTGGCGCTGACGTTTTTGATGCCGACGGCGCGCTTTCCTTCTTCGATTTCCAGAATGCGGTCAACAAGCAAAAACGGATAGCGGTGCGGGATGATGGACTGGATTTGTTGGATGTCAAGCATAGAAACACTCCTTTTTCATGATCATCAAGACGATGACGCGGCGAGGTGCTGCTTACGTCCCTTTTTCGACAAAGTCGAGAATGTGCTGCCACGTCGAGGGGCGGAACACGTCAAGCCACGCTCCGTCGCCGATGGCGCTGTAGCCAACGACCGCTCCCGCCGCAAGGCAGATGGCCATAAGAACGGTGACGATCACGAGCCGAAGCCAGATCGGGATGAGCCGGGTGCGCGCGAAACGGCGCGGCGCGGCCGCCTCCTCTTCAGCCGGAAGGGCTTGGGCTTCCGGTTCAGCGGGAGCCGGCGGGCTCTTTCTCACTCGGCCTTTCCGCCTTGCCATCCGGGAAGACGGCCGATGCATACGCTCTTGATGCCTCTCGTCACTCATCGCGATCCTCCTTATGAGGAGCGCATGCCGTTAATCAGCCCGAGCATTTGTTCCGAAATGGAAATGGCGCGGGCGTTCAGCTGATACGCTCGGTTTGTCGCCATTAGGCCAACCATTTCTTCGCCAAGGTCGACGTTCGACTGTTCCAAGGCGCCTTGCTTGACGCCGATTTGGCCACGCAAATTGCCGTTGAGCTCCCGAGCGGCGCCAGGGACATCCGGCAAGGTGAAGACGTTGTCTCCCTGGGCTTCGAGAAGCTGCGGACGGTCAATGGCGGTGACGCCAAGGTTCACGCGGGCAACAACCGCACCGCTGGCATCAGTGGCCGTCAGCATCCCGGTTGGGGAGAGCTGAAAGCCGGTTGTGCCGGTGGGAAATTCGATGGGCCGATTCGCTTCATCGAGCACCGGGCGGCCGTCGCTTGTCACGAGGGCAAGACGTCCGTCCATAGGAGTGACAGAAAAGTTGCCAGCGCGGGTGTAGCCGATCGTTGTGTCACCGTTGGCATTGGCGACTTGAACGCGAAACCATTGGTTGGCGGCGGTGAAGGCGAAATCGAGCGCGCGGCCGGTCTCGACGAGCGTTCCTTGAACAGACACAAGCATCGTCGAGGCGAGGCGCGCCCCGTTGCCGTAACGCACGCCGGCCGGCGTCTCACGTGGCGCTTCGTCGGCGGGAAGGCGGTCGACTTGCTGGGCGAGGAGCTCAGCGAAGCGCGCTTCGCGCCGTTTAAAGCCGACGGTGTTGCTGTTGGCGATGTTGTGGCTGATCGTATCAAGCCGCTCTTGCAAGGCGTTCATCGTGTTGGCGGCGGTGAGCATCGAACGAAGCACGGGCTTGTCCTCCTTTTGTCATCATTTCAGGCGGCCGACTTCATTGACGGCCTTGTCCAAGCTGCGGTCGTACGCTTGGATGATTTTTTGGTTTGCTTCAAACGTTCGGTAAGCCGCGAGCAAGTCGGTCATCGTCCGCTCAACGTCCACGTTCGACCGTTCGAGAAACCGCTGCTTGACGGTATACGTGACATTGCCGGGCGCCTGCGGCAATGGCCCTGCCGTGCTGCGGAACAGGCCGTTTCCTTCCTTCACCAATGTTTGCGGGTTGGCGGCGAAGGCGACGCCAAGGCGGGCGATTTCCCGGTTTCCGGTGATGATCGTCCCGTCGTCGCGGACGGCGAACGTTTCATTCGGAACGGCGATGCGCTCGCCGTTGCCATCGAGCACATACCAACCGTCTTGCGTGGTTAAATAGCCGTCCGGGCTCACGGTGAAATGGCCGTTGCGCGTGTACCGGATGTCGCCTTGGCCGTTTTCGACGGCAAACAAGAGCGCCCCGCGCTGCCCGCTTGCCGGGTCGACCGGGACTTGTCCATCGACTAAGGCTACATC